>NZ_JCAUBA010000003.1:0-480734 GCF_059692235.1 Paenibacillus sp. J2R1T-4
TAACGCAACCTTGCCCTCCAGCGAGAAGCTGCTTTGGATGCTCATCGTTTAGTTCCCCCCGTAAATGCCGGCCGGCATGGTCAGCTTCAAATGCGAGATATCCCCGGCCAACTGCCGGTAATATTGACTTAAGCCCACAACATCCGCACCTACGCTGATGAAGTTGTAGCCAAGATCGACCAGCTGGTCCCAATTGCCCACACCGCCTACCGTTCCCGCGAATTTGCCTTTGGCTGCCGTTACTTTTGCTATGCGCCGGCGCGTTTCCAGCAGCTTCGGATGATCGAATTGACCCGGCGCCCCGATGCCTTGACTGAAGTCGTCGGGACCGAAGAAGATCATATCGAGCCCGGGCAGCGCGACAATGTCCTCCAGCTCGTCAAGCGGCTCGGGATCTCGATCTGCAGGATGTTGAACCGCTGCTCGTTGGCTTGCGCTAAATACTCAAGGAAGTCGATGTTGCAGAACGCCCCGTCCGCATTGCCTCCATCCACCGGCCGGCGGCCGAGAGGGTGAAACTTCATGCTGCGCACGACCGCCCTTGCATCGTTCAAGCTCATAATGTGCGGCACCATAATGCCGGTTGCGTCCATCTCGAGCGGTCTTACCAGAACGCTAACATTTCCATACCACATTCAAACAAAAGCTCATGAACACCCGGGTGGAAGTGGCCAAAGACTTGCTCCGAACGGGCAGGCTATCCATTGAACGGATCGCCGCCGATGTCGGCTATTCGTCGACGCAGTACTTTTGTCATCTGTTTCAACAAAAGACCGGTATGACCCCTTCGGAATACCGCCTCGTCGAACAATCGGAAATACCGGGTCTTGCGACACCCCATGCAACAATGACCGCCGCTCCATCACCTCCTTAATTTGCAGAACGCACTGACCGAGTCATGCGTTGTTTCCACCTGCAATCCTTTAACACAAGTGTATCGAGGAACGCCAAGGGCAACAACAAGATGAACGGACATCTTTTTGTGCATATTGTCTTTAAAAAGGAATGAAGTTGGGCATTTTGCGTTATACTGGGAGCCCTCGTGGATTTGATTCTGGTCGTATCGGCGGTCGGTACTGCAACGAAGATGTTTCCAATTTTAAGAAAATTTGATTCTCCAGGTAGCTCAGGAATCCTTTCAAATAAGAACTAATGTTTGGTATAATCATATCAAACGTATGTTCGGGAGTGAGTATTCGTGGCTAAGCAGGAGTCTATCAGCCTGATTCAATTTCAAAAGAAGTTTAAAGCCGAAGCAGACTGCCATCGGCATTTGTTTAAGATGAAGTGGCCCGAAGGATATTGCTGTCCAAAGTGCAAGCACACAAAAGCTTACGAAATCAAAACTCGAAAACTGCCTCTGTATCTTTGAGTAATACACCTAATCCTCCGCCAGTCTTCGATCTCTTTTTGAAACATTAAAATACGATACTGCCGGTCGCACTCGTTTATAAAAGGACGATCATAATATTTTAAGTTCCGTTCCAATGCTTTATTTAACAAAATTATGTGTCGATCAATCTCATCGATTAAATCATTACCCATATACTGTCCACCTTTTTCACCCTAATTTCTCTCTTAGTTCATCCTTGATCTGCTGTATTATTGAGGCTAACTCAAATACATGATAATGATTGTCCGAAAGAAGACCTTCCTTGATTAACCTTACCGGCTCCAGTGCGCCATTTCGTGTATATTGGACAATCCGATCCACCGTCAAATGACAAACAGAGTATTTGATCAATGCCTTATGAAAACTTATGTATCCGTCACTTATTTCCTCAACATGTCTGCCGCGGCAGCTATTCATTAGGATTGTTACTTCATCGCGATCCAATTTATCTACTCCGGAAGAAGTTAATTTGTAGGTTTTCAAAAAGCCCGCATCGATAAGCCGCTGAATTGTGCCGCGCTGAATACCAAGAATGAGTGCCGCTTCCTTTCTGGAAATAAGTCTTTGTTTTTGAAGTAGTAAGTCGTTGAGTGTTTGCTTTTCAATCAGATATCCTTTTAACGATCCCCGTTCTTTAGAGATCAATTGGATTTTACAGTCATCACTCAACTTGTGTACGAAGTCATAACTCATTCCGATGGTATTTCTGATCTCATCCTTCCGCACGTATAATCTTTTCTCGATCAACTCTGGATGATCCTTGAATACAAATGCTCTCCGGGCTAGTATGTTTTACCAACTTCCTCTTTAATTCATTGATCACCGGATCCGCTGACGGAATATCAAAACCGTAATCCTCAAAACTTTGCTGATAAGCTACTGCAGACATGCTGGTCAACCTTGACGCATGACCTGAAGCCGGGAAAGCTCTAGTAGGCTGGTTGTTCGTTGGTTGTGGTGCAAAATTCTAAAATCCATGATAACATGATAAAAAATTAAGTCGTAGGATGGGGCAATTACGTTGGAAAAGGAAGTAGATTTGTTTAAATGGAAGCAATATGAATCAGAGGTAATCTTGTTAACTGTAAGATGGTATTTGAAATATAGTCTAAGTTATCGTGATTTAGTAGAGATGATGAAAGAACGGAGTCTTGATATAGCCCATACAACCATTATGCGATGGGTTCATCAGTTTGGACCGGAATTAGACAAGCGTATTCGTCGATATTTAAAACCGACTAACGATTCCTTTCGAACGGATGAGACCTACGTTAAAGTCAAGGACAATGGAAATATCTTTATAGGGCAGTGGATTCAAGAGGAAATACGATTGATTTCATGCTGTCTGAAAATCGAGATACACCCGCGGTTAAGCGATTTTTCTTGAAAGCAATAACCTCACCACACAATCAATCGCCGCGCGTGATTACCGTCGATAAAAACCCAGCTTATCCTACCGCAGTTCAACAATTGAAGGACGAGAAGGCTATAAAACAAGAAGCATTGCTACGACAACAGAAATATCTTAACAATGTTATTGAACAAGATCATCGATTTATAAAGAAAGTCATTAAACCAATGTTGGGCTTCAAGTCTTTTGAAACTGCAGAACACACCATCGTGGGAATCGAAGTCATGCATATGATAAGGAAGGGCAGGTCGAATGCAATCATTCGTCTGCCCTCTCTGCAGTTGAATTAATCAATAAATTGTTTGGATTGACAGCATAATCAAACCACAAAACTGCGAGTATCTTTAATCAGTTTTTAATTGTTGCACCAAAACCCTTCGTCGGTCAGACTGCTAGCTGATATACATCGCATACACCCGCGGCCGATCTTCCGCCGTACGGACAAGCTTCACTTGCACGCGCACCGTCTGCCCGGCGAGCTCGGACAGGTCGCGCCCGGACCATTCGACGCGGCAATCCAAACCGGTCACGTTGCCGAATACCTTGCCGTCTGAGAAGCCGGCAATCGGCCGGAACCGTTCGTCCAGCAAATCGACGGTCAGTCCCTCTACGCCGTCAGCGTTGAGGACGAGTGCGGGCGTATCCGCTGGCAGCGCAAGCGGCGCCGAACAGATCGTGCCTTCGCTCATGCCAGGCGTAAGCCCGAATGCCCCCCAGCGGTCGCGCGGCAATGTAGCCAGGGCAACTTCCCCCGAGTAGTATTTGAGCACTTCGTCCGCCGCAAACCCGCCGACGTTACGCCAGCGGCCATGGTAGATGCGGGTTTCGTCGCCCACATTCAAAATGCCGTTCGCCTGGCATAGAATCGTTTTGAAGTTGTAGCCGGGAACGGGCGTGACCAAGGAATCGTTGCGCCGCAGGAAGCGGTGCCCCTTGACCGGCTCGCGGAAATGGATGCCGTCATTGGAGACGACGAGGCCGAAGTCGCAGGAGATTTCGGCGAATCCTTCGCCGTAATTGGCGTTGTGCCACAGCCCGTAAAGCCCGACGCACACGTTGCCGAAGCTGGCCGCACCGACGCCGAGGTGCACCTGATCATAAATGCCGTTCCGACCCCGCAAGCTGCGATCTTCCGGTTCGGCAAGAGCGAACGATACGGCCATCATATCCGGCCAGTGATCGAAATCCTGCGTCGTGCGGACCACCCCGGTTCTGCCGCATGGCGTCCCCCCTTCGGCGGCGTGGCCGAGACGGCCGTGACCGGTTCCGACCACATGGGAATGAAGCACATAATGACCATTGTGTTTGATGAACGAAGAAGGCTCTACGAACTGGTTGCAGAACGGAATTCCGGTCATCGTCCAATGCAAACCGTCCGGCGATACCGCCAGCGCCACCGATGTCACCGTCCCGTATTCCTCGATCGGCGGAACGGTCTGGTCCGGGAAATATTGATACGTCATCTTATAACGGCGGTCCGGATCGGGGTCATCGTCATCCCTGATCACAATCGCTCCGCTGACAACCGTGTGCGGCAGCGCAATAGCGTTGTTGTCACGGCTGCCTTTAAAGAGCACTTGCCCAAGCGCCGGTTTGGTCCACGTGATCCCATCGTCACTTTCCGCATAACAGAGCGGTCCTTGATAGCTCGGCTTGTCGTCGCCGTGAAACCACTTCGGCACTCTTGCTATCTGCTGCATCTTCTGCAGCGGCCAGTCCGGATTTTTCCCCCAATGGCAGGCGTAATACCACATGCGGAATTTATTGTTTTCATACAGTACCGTCCCATAGAAGTGCGCCGCATGGTCGTCCGGCGCGCCGCTGCCGAGCGGACTTGGCCTTAACACAGGCTCGGGACGAACGGTTGGTTTGTTGAGGTAAAGTCCAACATTCTTCTTAAACGGCAATGAAACATCATCGATAGCCAGAAGCGTTTGTTTCTTATTGCGATTCGTTTTTCCTGTCATTGGGAAAACCTCCTCATTTTCGCGGTTATTTGTTTGCTGTTTCTGCTCCCTGTGTTTGTTCGGTCCGCCTCTTCATCTTGCGATTATTCCTCCGCCTGGGTCGCAGGACGCAGCTCGTCGGAAGCGGGAGCGGCCCCGAGCCTCTTCCGGTTTAAGGCGAGTTCCTTGTACTCCTTGGGCGTCACCCCCGTGTAGCTTTTGAATACTTTGGCAAAATAACTGGCGCTGTTGAACCCGACTTTGCTATGAATCGCGGAAATGACGCTTTGGGCGTCGTCAAGCAGCAATTTGGCTTGCTCGATCCGATGCTGATTTAAATACTCGACGAATGTCGTATTGCGATGCTGCTTGACGAGATGACAGGTGTACGGCTTTGTAAGCTGCAAGTGTTCCGATACGTCGACGAGCGATATGGGCTGATCGTAATGGGCCAGCACGTAATCTTCCATCTTTTTGATATGCTGTTTGTCGTCCTTTAGAAACTTATAATTGCTTTTGAAATCCCGAAACCGCTCATAGAAGAAATTTTTCGCCACCGTCGTGTTCATCATGCTGTTATCAACCAGCAATTCGTTGATCTCATTGAGGAATGCAACGCTTTCCCCGCCATAGAGTCGAATCGTTAAAGTGACAATCGAATACAGATTGAGGCGGTACTGCATGATGCTCAAATCGTCGCGGAACAGCTGGGACAATAAAGCCGAATAGTGTGTCTCGTTCTGTTGGCGAACCGCCAGCTCCAGTTCGATGAAGGCGTCTTCGCTTTCCAATTCCCCCTTTTCATCGATTTGCAAATTCGCATACGAATACAGGTTGGTCATCTTCGCATGGATGCGTCCCATATTGCAGGCGTACATCGCCTCCGCATACGATTTATTAATGTCGCGGATGTCGGCATACAAGGTGCCGACGCTGACGACGATTTCATCTTGGCCTATTCGATCATCCGATTTGAGTGCGCGGCCCAGTTCGGCGATAAACGCATCCAAATCGGCATGCGGCAGCTTGAAAAAGCAAATGTAATGGTTCGGCGACTCCTCATAAAGTGTAGTATCAAAGGCAGTGGCTACACGCTGTTCGTAAAAAGCGGGAAACGACGATTCCGAACCCGCTTTTGGGTACAGACGAATGATGCACACGACCAAGTTCCCCCGGTATTCCTGCAAATAATGGTCGATATCGGCAGGAGAGACGTAGTGGCCTTTAACCAAATTATAGGTCAAGGCGCGAATCAACAGCCGCTTGCTGCTCAGCAAAGACGTTTCCAGCATCGTGTTTTTATCGAACATCTGGTCAAGCGAGTGGATAATGTAGTCAAACTCGCTGCTCGTATTCTTTTTATCGAGATTGACCGTCCACCATAATTTATCAATGACAACGCGTATCGGCTTATACAACTGGCGCGAACTGACGGAAGCGAGCGTAATCGTGATGACAGCCAGCGCCGCAAATAGCAGCAGCATATTGTTTTTCAGCCGATTCGCATGCTTGAACAACTGCTCGACATTCACTTCGCCGATCAAATACCATTGAAGGCTATCGAGCGAATAAGCATTCACAACCTTCCCGTCGTCGTTTTGCCTGCTTCCGGCTTTAATCGTTTGCATCGTGTCGTCCGGAACCGGCTGGCCAATTTTCCCCGCATCTTTATGAAACAGGATGCGCCCTGCCGTGTCGACCATATAGTAATTGTATATATCGCGATTGACGTTCAATTGCTGCAAAAAGTTGTTGTACAATTTCTCGATATCGACATTGAAGATCAAATAGTTCTGGCTATCGTAAGGATAAGGCAAACGAATCAGGATCGAAACGATATATTGCTTCTTCACGGAACGATCGACAACCCGCGTGCCGATGTCGGATAGCTCGTAGTCATGAGGGTTTGCAGCAACCCCTTCTTGAATCCAGGCATACATCGGATCGTCCCATTCGCGTATCGTCCCGTAATCGGAGTTCAGCAAGTAATTTTCCGCGCTGGCGTAAAAATAAACCGATTCGAAATAATCGTTGCTCATCTTCAATGTCGTCAACCGTTTCAGCATTTTGACGCGATCCACCATGGAGGACATCAAGGCTGCGTTATCGCTGGACAATTGTTCATTCATCACGCTAGACATCATCTGATTCAACGTCTTGTCGAGCAAAATGCCGGTTCTCGTCAATTCGTTGCTGTTCTGATTCAAGATCATGGCCGTCGTTTGTTTCACATAGACCGATAAGGTAAACATGCTGGCAAACGAGAACGGAAGAAAGGAGACGAACAGTACAAGGATGATCAGTTTATAAAAGTAGGTCCTCGTCCCAAGCTTCATCTGCGGTAAAAACATGGCGTTCCCCCTCACCCATATTTCTAACCCAGTATAGCACCTCTCTCTCTCTGCTCTATCCCTTCAGCGAACCGACCATAATGCCTTTGACTAAATATTTCTGGATAAACGGATACACGCAAATAATCGGGATCGAAACGATCATCACCGCCGCCGCCTTCACGCTTTCCTGCGGCAAATTAATCATCAACGCGATGTCGGCCCCGTTTCCCGCGAGCGCTTTGATATCGAGAGAAACGATCATCTCCTTTAAAATAAGCTGGAGCGGCCATTTGTTCTGGTCCGTGATATAGATCGCCGCAGGAAACCAGCTGTTCCAAAACGAAACGGCGTAGAAGAGGCCGATCGTCGCCACGGCCGGACGCGACATCGGGAGCATGATCCGGAAGAAGATGCCGACATGCGACGCCCCGTCGATGAATGCCGATTCCTCCAGCTCCTTCGGGATTTCCATGAAAAAATTGCGCATCAAGAACATGTAAAACGGCGCGATCAGAGCGGGAAGAAACAATGCCGCCAGCGAATCCTTGAGCCCCAAAGCGGTAATGAGAATATAGGACGGCAGCAGCCCGCCATGAAAAAACATCGTAATCAGGACAAAAACCGTAAAATAATTGCGGTAAGGCAAATATTTCTTGGAAAGCCCGTAGGCAAACCCGCAAGTGAACAACAGGCAGAGAAAGGTGCCGGCAACCGTAACGAATACGCTGACGGCCAATCCTTTGTAAATATAAACATTGTCAACGAGCAAATATTTGTAGGCGTCTAAATTAATCTGCTGCGGAAACAACGTATATCCATGCAATAAGATGTCTTCGTTGGATCGCAACGAATGGCTGATCAGAATGAGAAACGGAAGGAGAAAGGAAATACTTATCAAGATCATGAAAGCGATGTTGATCATGCCAAACAGTTTCCCCTTCACCACAACCCCTCCTTCCCCAGTTTGCGTACCACATAATTGCAGATTAATAGGAGGATCAGGCCAAGCACGTTTTTGAACATGCCGATCGCAGCCGCGTACGAATAACGAAGCGTCAATAATCCTTCCCGGTAAACATACGTGTCGATAATATCCGATACTTCATATACCCGCGGGTTATAGAGCATCAACACCTGTTCGAACCCGGCGCTCATAATCGAGCCGACCTGGAGGATGAACAAGATGGCAATAATATTCATGATCGACGGCAGGCTAATATAAAGCATTTGTTGCCAGCGGTTGGCGCCATCCATTCGAGCCACTTCGTAAAGCTCGGGATTAATGCCGGCCAAAGCGGCCAAATAAACGATCGTGCCCCATCCTAAGCTGGCCCATATTTCGCTGATCACGAGAATGCTGCGGAAATAGGTGCGGCTTTCCAGAAACGAAATCGGCTCTCCCCCCCAAGCGACGATCAGGTGATTCAGCAAACCCGACGTAGGCGAGAGGATCGCCATCAGCATTCCCGCTATTATGACCCACGATAAAAAATGCGGCAAGTACGAAATCGTCTGCACAATCTTCTTGAACTTCCCGTTCGCGAGCTCATTCAATAATAAAGCGAAAATGATCGGCGCCGGGAAACCGAATATCAGCTTGTATATGCTGATCAGAATGGTGTTCATGAAGATGCGTGAAAAGTAATACGAATGGATGAAATCGTCAAAATGCTTCAAGCCGACCCAATCGGCATGAACGAAAATCGATTGCGCGCCTTTGATCGGGTTGAATTCCTGAAAGGCAATGATCATGCCATACATCGGAACGTAATGGAACAGAAAAAAATAAATGACGCCTGGAAACATCAGCACATACAAAAGTTTATGCTTTCGGAGGTTATTCCACCGTGTGAACGACAATGTTACGCACCCCGTACTCATTGAGAATTCACGCTCTTTGCCCTATGCGAGAACAAAGTGCGCACACCGTTATTTTCTCGCGACTTGGCTGTATTGGAGATTTTTATCCTCAATCAAATCTTTGCCGCCGATATCCAGCCACGTTTTCATCAGCTCATCCCATTTGTCGACCGGTGTTTCGCCCGTAATGATTCTCGTCTTCTGCTCGTTGAGATACGTATCCAGGTTCGTCAATTTGGTAAACGACTTGAATGTGCTGATGTCATATGTGACATTCATGTCGACTCCCTCAAAATGCGGGAATTCGTTCAGTTTGTTGATGTATTTCGTATACGTTTTGTGCGTCCAGGTGTTAAGTGGCAATGTATTCGTCTTGTACGCTTTATCGAACATGTAGTATTTGGCATAGTAGCTCGCCAATTTGTCATCGGTCTTGCTCGGGCCGATGAAATCGATCGTGCCATCGGGGTTGAGCGTGTAGCTCTCTCCTTGAATCCCGTAGTAAATGGTTCGCCGTCCTTCGGGCGTGGCGTGGTAAGCCAACACTTTGAGCGCGGCCTCCTGGCTTTTGCTCGCCTTGTTGATGCCCACTACTTTGGTCAGTACCGATCGGGTGAACAGTTGATTGCTGCCTGTGCCCTGCAGCAATATCGGCTCGTAGTTCGCCTCCGGCACCTGTTGCATCAATTTCTCATAGCCGCTCAAAATATTTGAGTACCACCCGGCGAAGGATCCCACTTTATTTTGCGCGACGATTTCTTGTCCCTGTTCGTTTTTGGCCGTCAGGAAGTCCCGCCATATATAGCCTTTCTTATACCACTCGGCGAGCTTCGCAAGCAATTGCTTATACGCCGGATCGAGCTCCGGAGGCGTCAGCTTTCGATCCGCATTCAAATACCACGCCATCCCCGACTTGAGGAAATAAGGCGCGAAGGTGTTATCCAGCCCGAGCAGATCTCTCGCGAATAGCCCGATCGTGTCTTTCTTCCCGTTTTGGTCCGGATCTTTGTTGATAAAGGCGTCCAACACGCTTTCGTAGTCGGCGATCGTTTTGGGCGGCTGCATGTTAAGCGTTTTCAACCAATCGGTGCGCAGCTGTATGACAAATCCGGAGCCGACGTTGTTTTCGTTGGGAATGCCGATGATTTTGCCATCCACCGTCACCTGCGGCCACAGCTCCGGATTGATGTTGTTCTTCAAATCGGGGGCAACTTTATCGATCAAATCATTTAACGGGATTATCGCCCCGCTTTTGTACAGCTCGATCGCTGCGTTGACGGACAGACCGGTAATGATGTCCACCTTTTCCTTTGAAGAAAGCATCAAATTGACTTTGTTGTTCAACTGATCGCCGGGTACGAACAACATCTCGACATCGGCACCCGTCGCCGCCTGGATCACGTCGTGCACCTTATGCTCCATCGGCGTATTTTTTTGAAAACCTAAGTTTTCGCGGATGACAATCACTTTCTCCGCTTTCTTCTCTGCTGTTTTATTGTCCGTGCTCGCCGCCGCTGTACCGGCAGGGGAACTTTTGGCAGCCTCTTTGCCGGTGGTGCTGCATCCGACAATAGCCATAACTAATACAAGCAAACTCACAGTAGCCATCAAACTTCTCATCTTTCTTACTCCTCCTCAATGATGAATCGTACGAAAGCTATAATGCGAACATACAACATGATCTCACATTTACAACACCCCCTCTCTTTGCTTAGCTCACGTGGTTAATTGTTTGCCGGGAACCGAATTGAATTCCCCGCTGTCGGGAATGAACGGGTATTTGCTTTTGATTCGATCGGTCAACGCGATGCCAAGTCCGGGCAGCTGCGGGGGCAAAATGTTGCCATTCGCCATCCGGAACGATTCCCCCATCAGATCGCTGTGCAAGCCTCCGAAGTCAGGAGGAATTTCCAGAATCAACGTATTGCTGCTGGCGAATCCGCAGTGAATGTTTTGCAGTAGGGAACCGCCCGCGCCCCATGCGTGGGTAGCGTTCTGCTTCCCTTGCGCAGCGAGCATGGCCGATACTTTCATAAATTCGCCAAGTCCCCCTGTAAAAGAAGCGTCCGGCTGACCGATGTCGAAGCATTGTCTGTCTGTAAACGCTTTCCACTCGCTGCAGCCTGTGAGGCATTCTCCCCCGGCGATCGCGATGGACGTACTGGCGCACAATTCGCTATAAGAGGCCATATCGGTCCCTCCTGCATACACCGGTCGATGACAGAAGCGGCCTCTTCGAGAAACAAATCAAACGGGTTCGTCCCTCTACTGACCGCCAGATAAAACCCGTCTATGCCATCGTCACCTTCCTGCGAGCGTGCTCCGTGACACGGCAAGTCGAAGCTGATCGCATAATGACCCTGTGCAACAAATTGCTCAGCCGGAATGCAAAATGGCCGTTTGGTTAGCGATGTTTCCCAATCCATGGCGAACGTTACAAGCAGCAGCGGATTTTCATTTGCCGCAGGCTTGGCGGGACTCAGCAAATGGTAAGGCAATGTTCGCCCCCCGATCCGTACCGAATGAGCGGAAATCTGCTCTGCATTCATCGGAGCATCCCCTCACTCATGTTCCTTCCTGTTTGCAATTGTGCCACCCCTTCGCGCTTTTCTCTTTTCATTATGGGTATCCCTTAGGGCCAATTCAATCACACAATATTCAGAAAACGTCGCAATATTTTCATAAACGCATCCGATAGTCGCCCCAATTCCGCCGCGGTAGTCGATTTTGCCTCAATGGAACAATGACAAAAAGACGGCTCTGTTCGAATCAAAAGCGAAAGAGCCGTTCTTGCCCGGACCGTCGGTCATTCAACTTTTTACCTTTTGACGTGGGCGTCAGGAGCCTTATCCGATACGAGATTCAAGACGATGTTGTGCTCAAGCAGCGCTCCACCAAATGGAGCAGGCCCCTCTTTTCCAAGAATCCCTTTACGGGAATATTCAGGTGACAACCAATAACGAAGGAGAAAGGGGATTATATGAATCAGGAGGTAACCGCATTTATCGAAAGCATCGCTCAGCCTTGGCAGGTCGAGGTTTGCAACCGACTCCGCCAGATGGTCCATCAATCCATACCGGACGGCGAAGAACGCATGCAATATCGTAAACCGCATTTCCTGAAAAACGGGAAGTACGCTGCGGTAATCACGCCTTCCAAGGACGCGGTAAGCTTTATGATCTTTACTAACGGTGCCGATCTTGAATTGCCGAAGGGTCTGTTCGAAGGCCCTCCCGAAAGAAAATGGATCAAAATTCGCGACGGGCAATCGACGGATTATGAAATGTTGGCCAAGCTTCTGTGGAACTTACGGAGCGCTTAAGTCGCTGCTAGCCTTACATCTTCGATCGCTTCCGGCTCCCAATGGAAACCGTCCGGCTTTACAATGCTGGGGAGCAGCACCATTTAGATGGCCGTGTATGCGTCCGGTAGCATCGTGTTCAGCAGTGCCTCCACAGGAATAGCGAAATTCGGGAGAGTCGTCATCCCACTCGCCATTGTGCGGTGTGCCTCGCTGATCTCTTCCCGGAGATTGCGATCGAATGCTTTACTCGACGCGTCGACGGAAAGCGTTTCGGAAATGAGGTTATAGGTTTCTTGAGGCATGATGCTGACAACAACATTTTGTTTTTGGACATTTGAATGAGCTCCTTTCGCCCCGCCGTCTCCGGTCGGGGCGCATAATGTAATGGCCCCTCCGGAGAGGAATATGGACGAAACCTATGCCCGCTCAGCGTTGATGGTCCCCGTTTGTGCAGCTTCCACGAAATGATCGGTGATCCAGTCAAACCATTCGGAATCGGACATACTCATGGCTATGATCGAAGCGCCGTTTGCGCGATACTCTTTGATCTCCCCCGAACTCTTGGCCCGAAGAAGATAGAACCTTTTGGGATCAAACATGATGGACAACTTATCCGCCCAACAGAGTTTGCTTGGCAACTCAGAAGGACTTGTCGCTTAACGATATGTTCCTCGCGCTGTGCAAGCTTTGCAACGAGCACGAGCGTCACCTGATGGACAACATGGCCGTCGCCAGATTCGAGCCAGCCAACCAGCCAGCCGCCATGCTTTGCGTGGAGCCGATTGGTGAAAAGCTTTAACTGACGATGTGCGTATACCATTTGGGTGTCAGCATATGCGTATATACCATTTTGTAGCGCCGATTTCCTGGATGCCTCTGGACAATGGAACATAGGGTCCATTCGGGGCAATACTCTCACCTCTAATCAAGTGCCGTCTTATTCGCCTTGCAGCTGTGCGGGCGACAATTCGTTCAGCAGCGGCTTGCCATCGACGAATCGCTGCACATTGCCGTTGAAGATCGACCAGATGCGCGACAAAAAATGCGTGCTTTGCGACGATCCCGATATATGGGGCGTCATGATCACATTCGGGAACTCCCACAGCGGATGTTCGGGCGGCATCGGGTAATGGTAATGCGTGTCGAGCGCCGCGCCGGCGATCCAGTTCTCGCGCAGCGCGCGCAGCAGCGCATCCTCGCGAATGATCGGCCCCCGTGACGGGTTGAGCACATAAGCGGTAGCAGGAAGCTCCCGCAGCTCCCGTTCGCCGATCATCCCTTCCGTATGCTTCGTCAGCGGCACCGCCACGATCAGGAAGTCCAGCTCCCGCAGAAACTCCGCGCGCTGGTCGGCCGTGAACACATGATCCGGCAGCACCCCCTGCGGGTCGCCGACCCCGGGAACGCAATAAATAAGCTGTCGTTCCTTAACGCCCTCCCGCACGAACACTTGGACGTGCATGCCCATCGCCTTGGCGAGCCGCGCCGTTTCCCGTCCGATTCCGCCGTAGCCCCAAATTCCCACCTTGGAGCCGCGGATTTCCGTTTGAAACCGCGCCGCCCGGTCCCATATTTTATGCTCCTGGTTATGGTACATCCCTTTCATATCCCGCTTCAGCTGGAACATCATTGCGATATTCCATTCGGCGATCGGCACGTCGAACACACCTTGCGCGTTGCATGCTTGCACGCCTCGCTCGGCAAGTCCGATGTTGACGAGCTGGGTATAGCCCGTCGAGCTGATCTGGATCAGCCGCAGCGAGGCGCAATCTTCCAAATTCGCGGGAGGGAAGGTGCAGAATACGATATGTTGGTCCCGCAGCAGTTCCGCCGGCAGCGGTCCCGGCTGGTCGCGAGGCGCGATGCAGGTGACGTGCACGCCGCTTATGCGCCGCAGCTCCTCGAGCCGCTGCTCGTCTACCGGCATATCGATCAATACGTTAACCATCGGACTCCTCTTCCTCTTCGTCTTATTTCACCAGATAAACGGCGTATACCCTGGGATCGACCCGATCCTTTCGCTCCAGCTTCACGCGCATCCGAACCGTTTGCCCGGCCAGCTTGCGCAGTTGATGGGCCGGCCATTCGACGATTTGATGCAAGCCGTCTCCGGATACGGTGCCGGCATGTTCCCCGGAAAACTCCGGAATCGTACGGAACTGCTCGTCGGTAAACTCGACCCGAATGCCTTCGGCTCCGTCGGCATTGATTGCAATCGAGATGTCTCCGTCGGGAAACGCGATCGGTACGGACAGCAGCGAGCCTTCGTTACGGTCCGGGTTTAAGCCGAGTGCCCCCCAACGGTCGCGCGGCAAGATGGCCAGCCCGATTTCACCGGAATAGTCGTCCGTACTCCCTTCGGGGGCCCATGCATTGCGCCATCTCCCGTGATAAATGCGCGTCTCGTCGCCGACATTGAGAATGCCGTTCGACTGGCACAACACCGTTTTGATCGATTTGCCCGGTACGGGGGTGGCGGGAGATTCCATCGTGCTCATATACACGTGGCCCTTCACCGGTTCGCGAAACTTCAATCCGTCGTTGCTGATCAACAAGCCGAAATCGCACGACGTCTCGCTAAATGGAACTTGCTGGTGATGCCACAGCCCATACAACCCGACCGCGACATTGTCATACACGATGGGCGCCGTACCCAGATGAACTTGATCGTAAGAGAAAGATTTTCCTCTTTGGGCCGGATCTTGCGGCTCCGGGAGCCAGAACGAATCCGCGCTTTCCTTCATCCAATGGTCGAAGTCGGTCGAAATCCACGCAAATCCTTGTCTGCCCGTATCGGCGCCGCCATCGCTTTTGCGAAATCCCCATAAGCAATGGCCGTTCAATACGTAAAGACCGTTGTATTTATAAAACCCGGCGTGCTCGATAAATTGCGGAATCATTCCTCGCGGTCCTGCCGTCCAATGAATGCCATCCGGACTTGTCGCAATCCGCGCGGTTTGACGACCGCCGGTAAACTCCGTGTTGTAAATATGCGTGTATACCATTTTGTAGCGCCGGTTCGGATCGGGATCGTCCATGTCTTTTATGATCGTTGGCGAATGGACGAACCCATCCGGCAAATCGATCCCGTTGTTGTTCCGGTTTCCTTTGTAAAGCATCTGCCCCAAATTCGGCTTCACCCAGTCGATGCCGTTTTCGCTTTCCGCGTAACAGACGGGCCCCGACATAATGCCTCCGAGCGAGACGTTTGTTTTTTTTCGGTGCTGCTCCAAATCTTCGGCAGGCATATCCGGATTGATGCCGAGCGACATCCCGAGGTACCACATCCGGTATTTCCCTTCGTCGTACAAGACCGTGCCGTAGAAGTGCGCGGCTAACGCATCGGGGGCATCCGCCTGTTCCGATCGGGTCAGCACCGGCTGTTTGATAATCTCGGGCTTGCTCAAGTAATGGCAAACGTTGCTTTTCAGCGGAAAGTAATAATCGTCGATCGCGAATAAAACCGGTTGCTTGGAAGTGACGCCAATCGTTTTGAATTGAAACATGTCTGAACCTCCTTTTTTTGTTAGATCAATACTTTGACAAGGATTTTTTTGACGGATTAACCGTTTCAAGCTGGATGCTGGGCATATGCACATCGTGCGGAGCGAACAACGCGAAGTGTCCTTCCCTTAGCGTGAAAAAATCGCCTGATGCCGAAAACAACGCATAATCTCCATCTCGATCGTAGGGGCGAGTTTCTTCTGCCTGATCGATCGGAATATAACCGAGCCTCTCGCTGCCTTCCGCCATGTATTGAACGTCGATATATTGTCGATGTGCCTCCCAGAGTCCTTTCTCCTTCGGCTTCGTTTCGTAATGCTGCACGAGCGCATAAACGTTATCGCCTTCGATTGGATATTTGCCTGGTTGCAAATCTTTGCCCTGATTCGTTTCAAGAAATTGCGCCGCCAGCTTCAATCTGGCGCTCACACTGGAATATTGGCTGATATGCGACAACGAATCTGTAATCATGCCGGTTCTCCCCCTTATTGTTGACTTATTTCACAAGGTAAACAGCGTATACTCTGGGATCGACCTGATCCTTTTTCTCCAGCTTCACACGCATCCGAACCGTTTGCCCGGCCAGCTTGTGCAGTTGGTCGTCCGGCCATTTGACGGTTTGATTCAAGCCATCCCCGGATACGATACCGCCATGTTCTCCTGAAAACTCCGGAATCGTACGGAAATGCTCGTCGGTAAACTCGACCCGAATGCCTTCGGCTCCGTCGGCATTGATCGCAATCGAGAAGTCTCCGTCGGGGAATGTGATCGGTACGGACAGCAGCGAGCCTTCATTACGGTCCGGATTTAATCCGAGCGCCCCCCAACGGTCGCGCGGCAAGATGGCCAGTCCGATTTCGCCGGAATAGTCGTCGGTTACCCCTTCTGGAACCCAGGCATTCCGCCATCTCCCGTGATAAATGCGCGTCTCGTCGCCGACATTGAGAATGCCGTTCGACTGGCACAACACCGTTTTGATCGATTTGCCCGGTACGGGGGTGGCGGGAGATTCCTTCGCGCTCATATACACGTGGCCCTTCACCGGTTCGCGAAACTTCAATCCGTCGTTGCTAATCAACAAGCCGAAATCGCACGAAATCTCGCTAAACGGTTGCTGGTGATGCCACAACCCGTACAAGCCGACTGCCACATTGTCATGCACGATTGGCGCCGTGCCCAGATGAACTTGGTCGTAAGCTAAACGCGTCCCTCTTTGGGCCGGATCCCGCGGTTCCGGGAGCCAGAAAGAATCCGCGCTTTCCTTCAACCAATTGTCAAAGTCGGTCGAAATCCAAACCGTACCTTGCCTTCCTGTATTAGCGCCGCCTTCGCTTTTGCGGAAGTCTTTTAAGCAATGGCCGTTCAAGACATAAAGACCGTTATGTTTGTAAAATGAAGCATGTTCGATAAATTCGGGAATCATCCCTCTCGGCCCCGCCGTCCAATGAATGCCATCCGGACTTGTCGCAACTCTTGCGGTTTGGTGTCCGCCGGAAAATTCTGTATTGTAAATATGCGTGTATACCATTTTGTAGCGCCGGTTCGGATCGGGATCGTCCATGTCTTTTATGATCGTTGGCGAATGGACGAACCCATCCGGCAAATCGATCCCGTTGTTGTTCCGGTTTCCTTTGTAAAGCATCTGCCCCAAATTTGGCTTCACCCAGTCGATGCCGTTTTCGCTTTCCGCGTAACAGACGGGCCCCGACATAATGCCTCCGAGCGAGACGTTTGTTTTTTTCCGGTGCTGCTCCAAATCTTCGGCAGGCATATCCGGATTGATGCCGAGCGACATCCCGAGGTACCACATCCGGTATTTCCCTTCGTCGTACAAGACCGTGCCGTAGAAGTGCGCGGCTAACGCATCGGGGGCATCCGCCTGTTCCGATCGGGTCAGCACCGGCTGTTTGATAATCTCGGGCTTGCTCAAATAATGGCAAACGTTGCTTTTCAGCGGAAAGTAATGATCGTCGATCGCGAATAAAACCGGTTGCTTGGATGTGGCGCCAATCGTTTTGAATTGAAACATGTCTTAGAAACCGCCTTTCATCGTTTATCAAGTTTTGCAAAAAGAATCGAGCAGCCTACGTGTCACACGAAATATTTTCCGTCTGCTGGCCGACGTCCGGTCGGAAATTGAAACGCCCTCGGTAGGCTCCTATACAAAAGTACTCAGCTTGTTTGCCCAGATCATCATAGAGGTTGTGAGGGGTTCAACTGGAGCGCCAGTCGAATCGAAATTACACGATGCCTCACAAAGACAAGTATGATCAATGGTCCCATCTTATCGATCATTTCCTCTCCAAATTCCAACAAGATTTGACACTTGAGCAGCTAGCTGCTTTGCTGAACTTGAGTACGAAGCAAACGCAGCGGATGCTCAAAAAACATTTCCATACCACATTCAAACAAAAGCTCATGAACACCCGGGTGGAAGTGGCCAAAGACTTGCTCCGAACGGGCAGGCTATCCATTGAACGGATCGCCGCCGATGTCGGCTATTCGTCGACGCAGTACTTTTGTCATCTGTTTCAACAAAAGACCGGTATGACCCCTTCGGAATACCGCCTCGTCGAACAATCGGAAATACCAGGTCTTGCGACACCCCATGCAACAATGACCGCCGCTCCATCACCTCCTTAATTTGCAGAACGCACTGACCGAGTCATGCGTTGTTTCCACCTGCAATCCTTTAACACAAGTGTATCGAGGAATGCCAAGGGCAACAACAAGATGAACGGACATCTTTTTGTGCATATTGTCTTTAAAAAGGAATGAAGTTGGGCATTTTGCGTTATACTGGGAGCCCTCATGGATTTGATTCTGGTCGTATCGGCGGTCGGTACTGCAACGAAGATGTTTCCAATTTTAAGAAAATTTGATTCTCCAGGTAGCTCAGGAATCCCTTCAAATAAGAACTAATACTAGACGAAGGTTTTTTCGGAGCGCCCACAGAAGGCGGGAAACGCGGGCGCGGAACGGAACAATCTCCCGTACTGGTAGCCTTATCGTTAGACAAGAAGGGGTGCCCGAAATACCTGAAAATGCAAGTCATACCTGATGTCAAAGGTACGACGCTCGTTGATTTTGCTCAAAAATACATAGAAGAAGGATCTACAATCGCCAGCGATCGCTATCGCTCCTATAAAGCCTTAGCAAAGGAAGGCTTTCAGCATGTAGCGAAGAAGTATGACTTAGCTGAAAATCCGGATCACCTGAAGTGGCTTCACACCGTCATCTCCAATGCGAAAGCTTTTATTGGTGGAACCTTTCACGGTTTAGAATCCCAAGCATCTTCAAGCCAATCTCGACGAGTTTTGTTACCGATATAACCCCCGTGAAATTAAAAACGAATTGTTCAACCGACTCGTACAATGCTGTATCTTGTCAACGACGATTACCTACCCTGAGCTAGTTGGATAATCAAATATCTTTTTTGTTAAGTGTTAAAATTTTTGATGAATCTGGGCTCTTCTTCTGCTTATTCCGGGGGGGGGGGGGGAACAATGCTCTTGTATCTTGTCCACTCTCGACTATCTCTTACACGATCCCATTTTCCACCTTATGGATTCCGCGAGCTCGGCATTTGCAGTCTCCCCTCTCCTCAGAAGAAGAGAAGTCTTAATGAGTTATGGAACAATTCCACTCTTGAGAGCTAATCTATATATAACTAGTCAAGCTTTCACCGTTAATAATTTTATTTTCCATCACCTTTTTCTTCTACGATAACTAATAATAAAAGGCAGACGATTAACTTTTATCGTCTGCCTGGTTGCTTTTTATTCAAAAACATGAATGAATATAATATCCTAATAATTTATGAAAAAAACCGTCTAACAAATTATGGAATAATTCTAATTAATTTTGGAATTTCACACATTGTGTCCGTTCTTCTCCGCCCTTCCGTTGTGTCTGGATCCCTTGGCGCTATTTGCATTTCAGAAGCCATGATACCCGCTTTCTTAACCGAATGAATACGATAGATCAGTGTATCCAACCCATCCACATCTAAATGTGGAATAAGTTCAGCTAAAGTGAGCAGCATCATGTCGCGATACAACTTTGTCTTCGTAATCGATTCATCTTGAATCAACATGAGGGCTTGTTCAACTAACTCACCTCTCGGGACTCCTTTGTAGGAAACCTCTGACTGCATACACGCCTGATTCCCCATTAATCGTACCTATAGTGCCTTATAAATCATAGAACAGCGGTTTTAACCCGCGGCCGGCCATTAAATCGTCCAAACCCTTTGCTTGATCCTCTCTCCACGCTGCCAAGGTAAGCTTAATTACACGGGGTTGGAGTTCGGTTCTTGCTCGCTCGATACACCGAATGACGGATTAGTATTGGGCAAGCTCCGGCAGTGTTTTGTGCAAGTAACTGTGGTGCGTGTTCAAGATATGATCAATCAATTCGCTGAAGGATTGTTCCATCCAGTTCACACCTTCGTTGCCCGCTGAACAAGTTTCTACTGAATGATTCATATCTATTGTTCCTCCCCTGTATTATTACCGATTCTCCGGTGCGCTGTGAAACGGATGCTTGCTAACCTGAATAGATGCTGTCGGGCATCCATGTTCCGCTTCGTCCAAATCGTCAAGCCATTCTTTTGCAACCTCGGCAATCCCAAGGTTATGGTCATGAGGCAAAATATTTTCTGCGAGACCTTCATCATCGTAGCCAAATATATCTGGTGCCGCAGTACCACAAGCTCCACACGCGATGCAGGTGTCTTTATCCACGTAAGTGTATGCTGCCATTTGGATCACCTCCCCTCAAATTTTTCTCATCTTCACTTTACCACCTGATAAGAAAAGAAACCTTGATTTGCAACAATCGAACGTGACATTCCTCACATTCAAAACACAATTCCATTACCTCAAAAAGAGTCGGCCGATTGAAACCAGCTCGACTCCGGGAAGCACGTGCATAGGAATCTATGCGCCCCGTAAGCTGCAGAACAACCCAAGATTCCTACACTGCCTTATCATACCGTAACCATCGCCAACCGATATTCCTTCATAAGGGTATCGATGATCTTCCGTACTGACAATATTTCTTTGATCTCATGCACTCTTGCACCTGCAAACACCAACCCGTTCTGAACATCACCATTAAGGGATTTAATCAAGTGCTCCAATGTGCAGAACCGATACGAGCATATTTTGAGACAATCATGGCATTTCTCTATTTTTATTTTGTTGTCTTCGTTGATTATTATTTCTGTAAGTTTATTTTTGATCGCTCTTCCTTGCAATCCGACTGTTGTTTTAACCAGAATAGTATCCCCTTGCCCGGCATCCACATATTTCTGTTTGAATGCCTGGGAAGCATCACATTCGTGACTAGCCACGAAACGTGTTCCCATTTGAACCCCAGAAGCTCCCATCTTGATGGCCTTGGCGACGTCTTCTCCCGTCCAAATACCACCTGCAGCAATAACCGGGATATTCACAGCCTCAACTACCTCAGGCAAGATCTCAAACAATGGTCTGTCCGTGCCCAGATGGCCCCCCGCTTCATGACCTTCTACAACGACAGCTGCGGCTCCCAGCCTCAGAGAGCTTGGCTAACTTTGCTGACGAAACTATGGATATCACCGGGGTTGCATATTCTTTTCCCCACGCATACATATCTCTGGAAATGCCAGCACCGGATATTATAAAGTCCACCTTTTCTTCCAAAGCCGCCTTCATTTTTTCAGCGAAATCCTTCATGGCAAACAACACGTTCACGCCAAAATATCCATTCCCCTTCGACAATTCCCTAGTTCTCCGGATATGTGATCTCAGCTCGTCAATCGATATTCCCGTGCCCGAAATTGTTCCTATACCACCTGCATTCACAATGGCTGAGGCAAGTCCGCTTAAGGATATTCCTACACCCATTCCTCCCTGGATGATGGGGACTATTGATTTCATATGCCCGATTTGCAATATTGGCAGCTCCAAAGCTATACCTCTTTTCGTATAAATGAAATATAGCTTTAAAAATATCACAATCCCAATTTTGTCGATATGACAAGCCTCACACCCATACTTAATAATTGATACCGCTCATTGAGCCATTGATCATGCAATAAATAAAGGTGTGAGACAAATCACATCATCACATTCTTCACTTTGTTATACTGATCTCAACGTATATGGGGGTGATCGAATGGAAACAGTCCATGAACTACCAGCAGCTTGTCATGTCCGGAACTCCTCTTGCTTCACTAGTAGAAATCTGGAGAAGTTGACGCAAAATATGTTTTCCCAGGAATACAACATGGGTACAACCGTTTTCCTTGAAGGTGACTATGCCGATAACTTGTATTACATCCATTCGGGAAGAGTAAAAGTAACGAAGTTTTCCGAAGAAGGCAAAGAATATATTATGTCCCTTTTCCATACGGGGGATTTTTTCGGACAGCTAGATCCTTTTCACGAATCCAAACACAGCTTTACCGCTCTAACCATTGAAAAATGCGAAATCAGTATCATTCATAAGAGCGATCTGGAAATTTTGTTGTGGCAATACGGAGAATTGGCCATAGAATTCATGAATTGGATGGGATACATGCATCGGGTAACCCAGACGAAATTTCGCGATATCATGATGTATGGAAAGCCTGGAGCTCTATGCTCCACTCTGATCCGGCTGTCCAATTCATATGGATCGACCGACGAGAACGGGATTCATATCTCACTAAGACTGACGAATTCTGAATTGGCAGATTTCATAGGTTGTTCGCGCGAAACCGTAAACCGGATGCTGAGCGATTTGAGAAACGCGGGTGCGATCTTAATGAATGACGGAATCATTACCATCACGAACTTGAACTATTTGCAAGGTGTTTGCAAATGTGAGATGTGCCCGAAGGAATTGTGCCGAATATAATCGGTTCAATTCCGGTCCTTCCATTGAGCGAGAACCTGCCTCATTTTCATTCTCGCTTCAGCAATGACATCTTCAATGTCCTGCTTGGACGGTTGATCCAGATGAATACCCACAAGTATGGCAACTGTACGGTCAAGCGCACAGACTGCCATCTTTGCGAGCTCGGCGGCTAACTCACCTTCGCGGTGGCCAGGCAGCGTAATAACTTCAGCACGAACGATCTGATCGTCCGACATATAAGCCGTTGCCGTCGCACCAATGTGAGCTGTTCCACCAGTAACCAGGAACACCAAGTCCTGCCCCATGGTAAAGGATCGGATTTCAATCGTATCCGACCCTTTCGATTCATTCATTTTCGACATCATTATGCTTCCCCCCGTTATCTATACACTCTGGTAACATGTCCGCCACAGCCGCATTCATCGATATATCGAATGTTCTGCACGGTGATGTTATCCTCCAGTAATCGACGGGTCAAATTCGAAATAAACCCCTGTTCCGGATTCCCTAGATTCCCGGGAGTGACCAAATTGACATAAAATCCGGGGGTAGTGCTTCTAACAGCTTCGATCGCCGTTTCGAGAAGTTCATCGTAATTTTGTTCGAAATAGGAATCCTCTAAGTTCATCGACCAGTCGTTTGTCTTCATTACTTGAACCTTATGCTCCATTGTTCCGCACCTCATTTCCTAATTTCCGTTAAAAAGGAGCCAATATCTAATTTGGCTCCTTTCTTTGTGTGGTTAACCAGCATTAGCAAGGCGGGTAAACATGATGTTATTCTCAAGATGAATATGTTGGAACAAATCAGACTCGAGCTCCACTAGCTTTTGAAAGGTTAGTGTATATGTTCGACATGCCCAGCCTGGCAAATCATAGTCATGTGTTACGGCTCTCATTTCTCGAAGTATATCGCCTACTTTACTATGATCAGCTTCAAGCTCGTCTATTGTATCTATGACTTGATTCAACAGGGCTTGAGATGGATTTTCATCATATTGCTTAATGAGAGGGAAGACAACCTCTTCCTCAATGATTATATGCTGTTCGAGCTCCATCTTCATTTGATGAAAGAGCCTATGCAGCTTCGAAAGCATATCCCCTTGTGCAGGTCCGTGAACACGAAGAATTTTGGTGGCAAATTCACTTAGCAACGGAAGTTCTTTTTGCAGATAAGCATGATGGGTGTTCAAAACATAATTGATGAGCTCCGTATTAGAAGATTCACGCCAATCCACATCTCGATCAGAGCTTATTCTCTTCGCCTCCAGATACATCTCATTGAGTACTTCTAGGAATGGTCCTTCATTCGTATTCTGCTCGCGAAGAACGGATAGCAAGGACCGATTCCCACCGCAGCAAAAGTCAATATTGTACTCCTTGAACAGATTGCTCGCACCCGGAAAAGTCGATACGATCTCCCCGATTTTCTCTGAACCATCAAACCTGCATTCCATAGAAACTACCTCCTTAAGTTTACACATCACAAATCTTTTGCAAGCTCTCGCTCTACATCAAGTATAGTTTCAAATCTCTCACCTTGTTGTGATACAAATCACGCTTCCACAGCAATCGATTTGATATAATCCATCATCTGTTCGGCAGCCTTTTTCCCCTGATGAATGCAGTCTGGAATCCCGACTCCTTGATAGCCTGCGCCACAAAGCAGTATTCCCGGTCTATGGTGAGTCAGTTCTTCCCTTATCATCCTTAACTGCTCCACGTGTCCAACCGGATATTGCGGCATCGATTGTTGCAATCTAGTGATCTCGTGGAATATAGGTTCCGCTGATATGCCCATTGTTTCTTGCAAATCCTTGCGTACTTGGGAGAGCAGCTGCTGGTCCGTTAATTGGACCCATTCCTGCGATCCGGCTCGGCCTACATAGGTTCGCAACAGCACTTTTCCTCGGGGTGCCGTATGCAGCCATTTCGACGATGTCCAGGTGCAAGCTGTAATGGTACGTCCCTCGCTACGAGGTACAACGAATCCAGAGCCGTCTAACGGGAGTTTGATATCCTCCTGCTTATAGGCTAGAACAATATTGGCAACCGAAACATAAGGAATTTGCTCCAGCCACTTTAATGCGGGAAGATCCGGGAATAGCTTGGCCGTATGGTAGGTTGGCTGAGCAAGGATCACACCGTCCGCATGAAGCCCCACTCCATTATCAAGACTTAACCTATATCCTTGCTCCCCCCTTGTAATTCCAGTAACGCCTTGCCCCGTGATAATCTCCAAGGACTTTAACGCTTCCTTCAAGCTGTCAACTAATGTAACCAACCCGCGCTTGTATGTCAGGAACATACTTTTTCTAGCAATCTCCGGCAGCCCTTCAAGATGAGTCCTTGTTTTTCCGGACAACATGCCTAGTATTAGGCTGCGGTGCTTTTGTTCCATTTCGTGAAATTGCGGAAACGTTGCTTTAAGACTTAAGCGTTGTGTATCCCCGGCATAAATACCTGCTAACAGAGGTTCCGTTATATTCTCAAGAACCTCTTTACCCAATCGACGTTTAATAAAACCGCCCAAGGATTCATCCGTAACTTCCTTCTTTCTAGGCAGGATTAAATCGAAGGCTGCGCGGATTTTTCCGACCGGGGATATTAATCCTGTTCTCATAAAAGGTGTCACTTCAGTAGGGATGCCCAGAACAAGTCCCAATGGCATTCTGTGAAGCCGCCCTTTGTGCAATATATAGTTGGTTTTCGCCCGAGGATTCGTGGCCGTTAGTTCATCCTCGAGGCCAAGCTCCCGTGTCAAGGTTAGTACAGGCAGCTTCCGAGCCATGAATGAGTCGGGTCCTTTTTCAATAATAAAACCATCGCGATGGAGGGTGCGTATTTTCCCCCCAAGCTCATTGCTTTTCTCTATGATCGTAATATCAACCGGTATACGCTGCTCCTCAAAAAACTTTTTCGTGTAAAATGCAGCGCTTAATCCAGCAATTCCTCCACCCACGATTGTAATCCTTTTGCGCAGATCTCCCATAAGACACCTCCAATCAATAGAATAACCCAAAAAAAATTCCTTGATTGTGATTCAAATCACAAGTACCTCTATTTGGTTATTTTATAATGTAGATGTGCCTGATAAACATTCTCAAGGAGGAATAAAAGGATGAATTCATTTGCTGCAACGGTGAACGCGACGGAGTATCCCCCACATTTAAAGCATAAGGTTATTTTTGAGACGTTTAACGGTTTGAAGCCTTCGGAGGCAATGTTGCTTATTAATGATCATGACCCTCAACCGTTACGTTTTCAGTTCCAATCTATGCATGCAGGTTCATTCACATGGGAATATGTAGAGCAAGGTCCGAATGTCTTCAAGGTGAAAATCGGAAAATTATAAGAATATGCTTTCGAGGTACATTTACTTCGCAAATGTTGAGAAAGGAGTCGAATATGGCATTCATTGAAATTGTGGACGAAAAGACGATTAAAATATCCGTAGATCTGGATGATGCAACGTTTATGATTCAAGAAGCTTCAAACGATTTGAAAACCTATGCCGGTGAAATTATTACCATTTACGAAAAAATGCCGGAATTCGAGTATACGTATTTCTGTTTTTATGCCTATGACAGCGCTGCGTTATTCGAGAAAATGCTCGAGATCGATCCCAAAAACTATACTTCCTTCTCCTTGGATGCTCCTGATTCGTTCTTCTATGCTCTTTACGGTGGAATGGCCGGGTTATATAAGGAAGCCCTAAAAACGTTGCACTAAGAGAAGGAATGGGAAGGAGGACTGACCGTGGGGCATGTTACACGAATGGTTGAATTGGATGTTCGACCGCATTTACGCAAAAAGCTTGAACCGTTCCAGCTCATTATGGATACTGTGAAGACATTAACCAAAGCAGATACTTTCCTCTTGCACGCAACCTTTAAACCTACACCTTTACTGGGATTAATGAAAACAAAAGGGTATGTTTATGAGGTAGAGCAGTTAGAGTCCGATCACTGGACCGTTACGTTCAAACACAAAAGTCAGAAGAAGCTTGAGGAAAAATCATTATTAGAGGGTCCCGCAGTTCACGATGAGACTGAATTCAACAATCAGAAGAGTGGGCATACCTATGAGCTGGATAACCGAGGATTGGAACCGCCTCAGCCGATGATCCGAACATTGAAAAAACTGGAGAAAGCAGAGCCTGGTGATACGGTAATCATTCACAATGACCGGGTACCTATGTTCCTCATCGAGGAGCTGAACGCATTGGGTTATAGCTATGAAGTTACCGATCAGCTAGATGGTTCAGCTCGAGTTGCGATCCACAAGAAGTAAAGGGGGCATGCCCTATGTTCCGGCTGCCGTTTCTATTTATTATCACAGGGATTGTCAGCTTCGTGCTGTTTCAGTCCCTGACCTTATTCGATCTTGCCAGTTGGATCGGCGATCATCCTAGAAATCCAGTAGGATGGTCCCGAATCCATCTACTTGTGCTAGGTTGGGCCACCATGATTGCGATGGGTGCCGTTTATCAGCTCATTAATGTGGTCCTTCAGTCGAAAATTTACAGTGAAAAGCTTGGTTTCTTCCATTATGGCTTCTTCACTGTCGGAACGTTCGGCTTGCTAATCGGTTTCCAAGCTGCGCGTGTGGCCTGGATCGCCTGTTTCGCCACGTTAGCATTCATCGGCATACTCCTGTTTGCATGGAATATAGCTGTGACCTTGCTTCGCGCATCGCAATGGAACGCAATTACGATTAGCGCGGCTTGTGCAGTTGGTTATCTAACCCTAACTGGGTTGACTGGAATGGCTATGGGACTTAATTTCCGCTTCAATCAGTGGGGCAGCTTCCATGAACAGTTGTTCGGCGCGCATATTTGGTTCGGTATGATGGGCTGGTTCGGATTGCTGATTACAGGATTCAGCTATAAAATGATGCCTATGTTTTATTTATCCCACCAATTTCCCACTACTATGCAAAAAGTTACACTTGTTTTATGGAATGCAGGCGTGTGGGCGGGAGCCTTATCCTTCCTATTTGATTGGTCCTTGTCGTTGAAAGGATTCGGGCTATTGTTAATCGTGCTGGCATTCGCAGCTTATAACATCCATCTCTCTCAAATTTATAAACATCGGCATAAGCCAAAGCCCGGTACGGGTATTGTGTGGGCAGTGATGTCCGCAAGAGCCCTTATGATTGCTGGTATTGCTGCTCTACTGGTGTTTATCTTTATACCTGATCAGATGTTTCAATCGAACATCATTGTCCTGCTAGGATGGGCTTATTTATGGGGCTGGGTTGCTATCACGATATTGGGGTATTTATCCAAAATTGCCCCGTTCTTATGGTGGACACACAAGTATGGGCCCCAAGTCGGAAAAACAAAAATCCCTACAATGGCACAGCTAATCGATGATCGCAAAGTTAATATCGGGTTAGCGGTAATTAGTGTTTCGCTAGTTGTTGTGTTAATAGGAATAGGTCTACATCTACCCTTGCTTATCTCGATCGGCGGCTGCGCATTATCGTTAGGCTCCCTGGGTTATATCAGCTTAATTGGCAGAGTATTCACGCGATAAGCAATAAAAGGAGGAGATAAAAGCTTATGGATATAATAAGGGAAACGTTAAAACAGGTCTACGACCCCGAGCTCGGTGTCAATATCGTTGATTTGGGTCTTGTCTATGAAATCAGTATGGAAGAAGGGAATGTTAACATACGAATGACGCTAACGACACCTGGATGTCCCATGCATGATACGATTGTCGGAGGCGTAGAGAGAGCGTTGAAGGAATTGCCTGAAGTTCACACGGTTAAGGTTGACGTCGTCTGGTCCCCCCCATGGTCACCGGAGCAAATGACCGACGAAGCCAAGGAGTATTTGGGATACTTCTAGAGACTGTATCTAATCCTTCAAAACAGATATACTTGTTCTGAGGGATTTTCTCTTACATATGAAGGGAGTTAAACTATGGCTGAGAATATCGAAATTTTGCGGCTGGTTCCTATCTTTCGAGAGTTGACGAACGAGGAGCTGGAGCGAGTCTGGGGCATCTCCATTCAGAGATTTCAGCGGAAGAGAACCATCATCTTCACGGAAGGCAGTGACAAGGAAGCTGTGTTCTTCATTCAGGATGGACTCGTCAAGACTTTCAAAACAGACGAAAATGGGAATGAGCATATCGTTTCCTTCCTCAAAACCGGGGATATGTTCCCACATACCGGCTTCTTCAATTCTAACCCCTATCCAGCTACAGCCGAAGCTATCGTGGACACCCGCTTACTTGCGATACCAGTCCGCTCGTTTGATCAACTTTTAACAGATACACCGATGATCGCTATTAAAGTAATGAGGGTAATGAGTGAAAAAATCAAGGAGCTTCAAGAAAAGTTGCAGCAATTAACGGGGCATGATGTGCAGGACAGAGGGTTGTCATTCCTCTTAAAGCTAGCGGAGAACTATGGAACGGCCAAAGACGGCCACATTCATATTCATTTACCGATGACCCACCAGGAGTTCGCCAATGTGATCGGAACAACCAGGGAAACTGTGAATCGTTTAATTAACCAGCTCCGTAAGGAAGATATCCTGGAGCCCCATCGTGACGGCTTTATTATCCGTGATTTTGAAGCTTTGAAAAACTGGTCGCACAAGTAATTGGGGGATTCCATTACTTGTGCCCCCAGCCCCCCCTCATCCCAAGCAGACCTATTCCAACGGCCATTCCGATGCTTGCTGCCCATAACCATTCCTGCGCATATGCCACCGCACCTGCCCCCGTCCAATCGAATAAACCTTGCACAAACAAAACCAACTCGTTCACAACAAAGAAAATCAGGAAAAGTCCGTATCCGAATTGGGAAGCCCAACTCTTCTCACTCAACCAGCCTTGCTGAAGAAAAAGGGACAAGCTTAAAAAGCTGACAAATCCGAGCAACGTAAGATGCAAATACCCTACCACGATACTTCTAGATTCGTATATAAGGACGTCTAGCTTCGGTATAAGAACGCCAAGTTCCATAGTAGTTTTTACGAGTACGGTACCAATCGATAGTTCAAGCAGCCTTCTCGACCAGCCTTGAAAGACTTGCCTTACACCACCTCGCACACGATACAGAACCCTACATAACACTATAATTGCGACCCATTGCAGTATGCCGGCAACAGCTGCTATCCCATGCCAGATCCCATTCATTTCGATCCATAGCACAGATAAAAGAAAGGCAGGCAGCAGGGACCACGCATACAATCTTAACTGAAGCTTCATCAACTTCGCATCGTATGAGATGCCCCTTGTCTCCAAAATACGCAGTAATACAGCAAGAAGTCCAAGCAGAAACCATCCGTTATACTGAAAATGCAAGTAGAAGTAGATGGCTGCATCATACAGTGGAGTTTCTTTCCAGTGATTAGCACTTAACAATGCCAAGCTCCAAGGCCCCAAGGAAGATAGTACAAGACAGACCAGGCTGCCTTTGGCAAAGAGAACGGAAACTGATCTTCCTTGAGCTTCAATTGCCCTTTGGTTCAGCCTCCCCCAGACCAGAACGGCAAACCAATACGAGAGAAAGAGCTGGATCGTGGAGAATGCGATTGAAAATAATGCATATCCCTGCAGACTAAAGGAAATGAACATTCCAATAACAGTAATCTGGGTCAACCAAAACAGAACCTTGACATGCAGCCGTTGTCGTTCCGTTTCCTTAAAGAAGTGAGCAAGAAATAACAGGAACAATGCCATATAGCCCCAGCCTAACAGCGCCAAATGAGAATGGGCATGGAGAATGTTCTCATAATCGATCACGGGAAAAGGAAAGAGTGCCATACTCCTCATCAGGACGCCTGCAGCAGCTGTGACAAATAAATAAATAACGGTAAGTCGAATCCAACCCGTTGGCATAGCTCTCGCCCTCCTTACCTTTTATTAGCTTGATATAAAGAAGAATGCTGCCATGACAGATCAGCAGCATCTCCTTTAACAGGCTTATTTTTGAATCATTTTGCCCGTAGGGATCGATGACGCGGGACTGGATATGAATGATTTTCCAGTCTTTAATCCGATCACAAACCAGACAAGTCCAACAATCCCCGCGGCAAAAATCGTATCCCCGACAGCACGGAACCAAACTAAATTTTGCATTACGCTCTGATGGAGGAATTCAGCGGAGCGCGCATACCACATCCCATGCTCCATGCTCGCCAGCGTCTGTAGAATACCGACTGGCAGCAAGCTCGTTACTCCCATCGTGAGAAGACCGATATTCATGGACCAGAAGGAGAAGCGAAGCAATTTGGTCTTCCATGGCTTCTCTCCCGATAAACCGCGCAGACAGAACATCATTAACCCGATCCCAAGCATGCCATATACCCCGAAGAGAGCGGTGTGCGCGTGCAGCGGTGTTGTATTGAGTCCCTGCATATAATACAGTGCAATTGGCGGGTTAATCAGGAAGCCGAATACCCCGGCGCCAAGCAGGTTCCAGAACGATACCGCCACAAAAAAGTAAATGGGCCATTTGTAGCGTTCTACCCATGCCTTGGCACGCCCGTATCTCAAATTCTCATACGCTTCGAATCCGATCAATAGCAGCGGTACAACCTCCAGTGCGCTGAAGGACGCCCCGAACGCCAATACGCCTATAGGAGTTCCTGCGAAATACAGATGGTGGAACGTTCCGATGATCCCCCCGAACAGGAAGATGATCGTTGAGAATAGGACGGATGCTGTTGCCGTGGCCGTACGAATCAAGCCCATTCGCGAGAACAAGAACGCAATGACAACAGCGGCAAATACTTCGAAGAATCCTTCAACCCATAGATGGACCACCCACCAACGCCAATACGTCGATATCGACAGGTGCGTATTTTGTCCCCACATCAAACCCGGCATGTAAAACACTGGGATGGCAACTGAAGCGATCAGGAACAACACTAGTAAATGACGACTCTCGCTTTTCTTCTTGATCGCAGGCCAGATTGCTCTCGCCATAAGAAAGAACCATAAGAACAGCCCCACAGCAAGGAAGATTTGCCAAGCTCTCCCCAGATCAACATATTCAAACCCTTGATGCCCAAAATAAAAGTTATGCGATAAACTTCCAATATAGCCTTTCACAGCGGCCCATTCCCCAACCATGGACCCCACCACAATGATCAGCAGGCAAATAAACAAGAAATTTACTCCAAAGCGCTGATATTTCGGCTCATGTCCAGATATTGCCGGGCCGATGTATAGTCCTGTGGCAAGCCAAGCTGTTGCAATCCAGAAAATGGCCAGCTGCTGATGCCAGGTTCTAGTAACGGAATAGGGGAACCAGTCCGCGAGCGGAATGCCATAGAACCCATTGCCCTCTACCGCATAGTGCGCAGTGAGTGCGCCAAGCCCGACTTGAACGACAATGAGGGCAGTGACGATCCAGAAATATTTCAATGTAGCTTTCATGGATGGCGTCGCTTTAATGGCAAGGAGAGGATCTTTCTCTGGAGACGATTCTTCCTCATGCGCCTCTTTTCCTCTTTGTACCGCAAAGTACCACGCTAACGCCCCTACCCCGGCTATCAATAATATGACACTCACGATCGACCACATCACCGCCGAGCTTGTCGGCACGTTATCGATCAGTGGCTCTCCAGGCCAATTATTCGTATAAGTGATATCCGATCCTAGACGGTTCGTCGAAGTGGACCACGATGTCCAGAAGAAGAAAGCGGATATTTTGCGGCGATCCTCAGCGCTTGCAATTGTATCGGCAGGAACCGCAATTTGCTCGCGATATTCCGCCATGCTTGGATCATTTCCGAATACCTTGTCATAATGACCGCTTACCGCCTGGATCGCTCCCGCTCTTACGTTAGAGATCACAATTGCGTTCTTTTCCTTGTTAAAAGTATTGGTTCGGATCTCCTTTTTCAGCAAAGCCTGTAATTCCGCTTGCTTTTCCACGGGCAGTTGATCGTAGGAGGCCTTGTATTTCTCTCCTGCCCATTTGTCCAGAATCCAGACCAGTTCGCGGTGCAGCCAATCCGCCGACCAGTCCGGCGCTACATAGGAGCCATGGCCCCATATACTGCCGACCTCCTGACCGCCCATGCGCTGCCAAATATTTTGACCTTCCTGAATATCTTGACCTGTGTACACGACTTGCCCTGATTCAGTGACGACCCGATCAGGAATGGGCGGCTTTTCCTGATAAATCTCACCACCGTAGTACAGCAGAATGGCAAATGAAGCGAGAAAGACGAATGCTAATGAAATCCACAATTTTTTATACGACATACGTTTCATCCCCTAATGTTAATTTCGCTGTGCTAATTCGGTACCTTGGAACGCTTTAGGCACATAAGCACAGTAAGGATCACTTTCCAGATAATCACCTGTAATGGCATAGGCTCTTGCCCTCGAACCGCCGCATATCTCCTTAAACTCACAAACCCCACATTTCCCCTTCAGCAACGACTTGTCTCGCAGTTGCTTCATAACCGGGGAATTCTGATATATTTCTACGAGAGGCTGCTCCCGGACGTTACCGCAAATTACGGGCAAGAATCCACTTGGATATACATCCCCGGTGTGGCTTATAAAGACAAACCCATCACCGTCATTTACACCTTTTGGTGCCCGTCCGAGCAGATCTGTGCGTTTCATTTCAGTCGAAGCGATGTTCTGACCTAAACGCTGTTTCTCTTGGAGAAATACTCTCCGGTAATGCGGCGCTTCCGTTGCTTTGACTCCATAGGGCATTTTCTGCTGGATTTGACATAACCATTTCATGACCTCTTCATGCTGTTCGGGCGTTATCATATCCTTCTCCATCCCGCGTCCCGTAGGCACGAGGAAGAATGTACTCCAGAGTACGGCCCCCATCTCCTTGACCTTCTCGGCAATGGCTTCAAGATCGTTAAGGTTATACTTCGAGACCGTTGTATTCACCTGAACAGGAATGTGTAGCTCCTTTAAATGCTCGATGCCCCTCATCGTAAGATCAAAGGATCCCTTTGTACCGCGAAAATGATCATGGATCTCTGCACAAGACCCATCCAGACTAAACGCCCAACGCGATAATCCAACCTCCTTTGCCTTCTGAATCGCTTCACGTGTGACCTTCGGAGTAGCACTGGGTGTCATAGAAACAGGAAGGTTGTTCTCTTCTATTGCATATTTGACTAATTCGAATAAATCGGGTCGCATCAAAGGATCTCCACCGGTTAAGACGAATAACGGATTATCCATCTTGGCGATTTCATCAATCAGCTTCTTGCCCTCTTCGTAAGATAGCTGACGTGGATCTGCCTTGTACTGTGCTTCAGCCCTGCAGTGCAGACATTTCAAAGCGCAGGCTCGGGTAACCTCCCAAATGACGATGAACGGGTTTACGTGATAATCTCTTTCTTGTGTACCAGATATCATACATGTCCTCCTCTCTTCATAACTGAAAAACTACATCCATCTTAATGAAGATAGAAAGCACATACTGTGAGGCGCATCACACCCATAGAGAAACATTCTCAATAACTATCAATTGTTACGAAATGTTGACACCGTCATAAACGTGTTCCAAATCACATTTGCCCCTTTGCTGTAGTCGTATCATAAGGGTGTAAACAATAACCGAATACGGAAAAATCGATTCCCCGCTAGCAGGGAAGGCAAGCATTCCGAATCAGACTTCACTGATGGGGATGCGTTATTTTTCCTGTCGGTTGTGAATTATTTCACACAAAAAGGAGCGATGATTCGTATGTCAAAACTGAAAAAAAGCGCATGTTTATTGGCCACTCTGACCATTCTTCTTGCAGGTTGCAGCTCGACTGCCCCTATAAATGAGAACTCAAAGGCCGATCTGACCCCAGTTGTTCAAAAAATCAACCAGCCTCCAGTGGAGCCGATTGTCACAAGAGACGGAAAAAAAGTAAATATCGAAATGACCGCACAGGTAACCGATGTAGAAATTTCGTCCGGCGTATTCTACAACGCCTGGACATTCAACGGTACTGTTCCGGGTCCAGTCCTTCGTGTTCAAGAAGGTGATACCATTACCTTCACGCTGAAAAATATCGACCCGGCCATTCCGCACTCGATGGATTTCCATGCTGTCCATGCTGCGCCAAGCAAGAAATTTATAGACGTTATGCCGAATGAGCAAGGCACGTTCACCTATCCGGCCAACAATCCAGGTGTATTCATGTATCACTGCGGAACAAAGCCGGTGCTAGCGCATATCGCGAACGGTATGTATGGAGTAATCATTGTCGAACCGGCGAACGGCTATCCGACAGATTCGGAGATTGACCAACAATATACACTTGTGCAAAGCGAATGGTACAAAGAAAATGATCTTGAAGCGTTCCTGAATGAAGAACCTGAATATGTCGTCTTTAACGGGGATGATTTCACCCTGAAAGAGAAGCCATTACTTGCGAAGGTCGGAGACAAAGTGCGCCTCTATATCAACAATGTGGGCCCAAATGAAATCAGCTCATTCCACGTCGTGGGAACTCTGATGGACCGGGTATATGTAGACGGCAACCCTAAAAACGTGCTGTACGGACTACAAACCGTGATGCTCCCGGCAAGCGGCGGTGCTGTTGTAGAATTTACCGTAACAGAGGAAGGCGACTATCCGATTGTTACCCACCAGTTCGATCATGCTTCCAAAGGAGCCGTTGCCATCCTGCGGGTAACCAAAGATGGTAAGGATACTGGAGAGCATTCTATGGGTCATTAGCAACTGGAATCAATCCCAAGTGAATTGAAAAAGCGGCTGTGTATGGAATTACTCCTGCACAGCCGCTTCCAGTTAGTCAACTGACGCCTTCTTAGGTGTATTGAAGCTCTTGATTCTGCTGTTCCTTTTCCTCCAGTTCACCCATTGGTCCGAAAAATTCATAGTGAATATTCTCACTCGGAACGCCCCATTTCTTCAAAGCACTGTTTATGGCCTTCATAAAGGGGAATGGACCACAGAAATAAAAATCTGCTGTTTTCGACGGCACGATCGACTGAAGCCAGCCCAAATCAATATAACCTTCTTTATCGAAATTATGCTTTACGCGATCTTCTTCAGTTGGTGATTCATAGCATATATATTGGTTCACATTTATATTCTCAAGCGCCTTTTGGGCTACTTCTTCATGAAGCGCATGATACCTGCTGTTTATCGCAGCATGCACGAATGTCACCTGTCGTTCAGGCTGTAGTTCAATGACCGTGTTTAACATGCTTACCATTGGGGTGATCCCAACGCCTCCACTCAACAATACAACTGGAATGTGTTTATCCGTATCCAACACAAAATCTCCAGCTGGTGCGCTTACTTGAATCCTATCCCCCTCTTGAATATGCTGATGCAAGAAACTGGATACGCAGCCTTGAGGTTTATCTTGAAGTTCGTCCTCTCGCTTCACACTGATTCGATAGTAATCTTTCCCAGGCGCATCCGATAAGCTATATTGACGCAGTTGTGTATACTCACCGTTGTTTTCAATTTTTAGTGTGATATATTGGCCAGCTTTATACATTGAAATGGCTTTTCCGTCCTCCGGTTTGAGATAAAATGATGTTATGACCTCACTCTCTTTCACCTTTTTAAAGACGACGAAGTTCCTGAATCCTTCCCAGCCCCCATCTTGTTGTTCAGCTTTGTTATACATTTCTTTTTCTACGCTGATAAATACATCGGCAATTACACCGTACGCCTCACTCCACGCCTGAATAATCTCGTCAGTAGCCGCATCGCCCAATACTTCTTTGATGGCAAGCAATAAATTTTCCCCGACAATAGGATAATGCTCTGCTTTAATTCCCAGGCTTCTATGCTTGTGGGCAATTTGTTGTACTACTGGTAATATGGCCTCCAGTCTGTCAATATGGGCCGCTGCCGCATAAATACTATTGGACAGAGCCGCCTGCTGTTTACCTTGCTTCTGATTAGCGTGGTTAAATATATGGAGCAATTCGGGGTGGCTCTCGAACAGCCTTTCATAAAACCGGGTCGTAATGGCCGTACCATGAGTTTGAAGCACGGGAACCGTAGACTTAATAATTTCAATCGTTTTGTGACTTAGCATGTAGTATTTCTCTCCCTTTTATATGTCTTTAACAACTTTAATGGTATTCTAACCTCACACCTCGATCTGTGATTAAGATCACACTAAAAGTGACGATATAAAGAAGGAATATTTTCTCACAACAGTAAAGGGATTATAGCTGAAGAGGCACAAGTCATTTCCTCCAGGAAATGCTTGTGCCTCTTCGCTATGATTAGAGTTGTTTATTATTAGGAATAGTCAGTACAATTTCCGTTCCCTGCCCGAGCTCCGAATGAATGATTAATTGCCCGCCTATCACACGGGTACGCTCCTCCATACTGAATAAACCAACCCCTTTGGTACTCGTATCCCGCAGAAATCCTTTACCCTTATCCTGAATCCGCACCTCGATCTGGTCTTGACTATCATAGAGTTTAATCTGAGCTTCATCTACGTCTGCATATTTGCCAATGTTGGTTAGTGCTTCCTGTATGGTCCGATATATCGTCGTTTCTACTTGAGCACTCAGCCTGCGGCGCAGATTCGTATCGATCTTAACCTGGATCCCATAATGCTCGGTATAATTCTCAATATAAGTTCGAATAGCAGGTACTACACCCAGGTCATCCAGTACAGAAGGCCGAAGCTCCCATGCGAGACTACGGACATCCTCAATGATGTTCGAAACATGAGTCCGGATATTGCTGAGCTCGGGGTGGACTTCCAGATTGATCAGCCGATCCATCTGTATGAGCAGCGAGAACAAGCTCTGTCCGATCCCGTCGTGCAGCTCGCGCGAGAACCGCCTCCGCTCTTCTTCTTGAATATTCATGACCTGCTTCATCATTTGTTTGAGCTCTTCCTCTACCCGCTTAAGCTCAGTCACTTCATTGCGAATAGCCAAATATTGATACGGGTTCCCTTCCTCGTCGAGAAAAGGCACAATTGTTGTATTCACCCAATAATAGCTGCCGTCTTTCGCACGATTCTTGATATCTCCTCGCCACACCTTGCCTGAAGATATCGTACTCCACAAATCCTTCATGAAAGCTTTGCTATGGTGACCCGAATTAATGATTCGGTGGTCTTTTCCCATGAGTTCTTCACGGTTATACTTGGATATTTGGCAAAACTTATCGTTTATATATAGAATCAGGCCCTTCCGGTCTGTTACGGCCACGATCGAAGACTCATCCAGGGCGAATTTAAGATCAGCCAGTTGGATCTGTGTATGCTCCCAACGAGGGTTATTCAAAATTCAACAGCCCCTTTTTCATCGCATATTTAACGAGATCCGGTCTTGTCTTCAGCCCTAGCTTCTCCATCACATTGGCCTTATGGGACTCCACCGTCTTTACACTGATGATGAGCTGGTCGGCTATTTCTTTGTTGCTATATCCTTTTGCGACAAAAGAGACAACCTCTTTTTCCCTCTCCGATAACGGTTCGAGTGAACTGCCGCTCTCACCCGTGTGCGCACGATCCATATATTCTCGCATTAGCCGCTTGGTCGCCGTTGGATACAAATAAGCATTTCCAGCAGCTACTAATCGGATCGCGGTTAATAATTCTTCATGGGGAGCACTTTTAAGGATGTACCCGGATGCCCCCGCGTGGATACCTTGGAATAAATATTCATCATCATCATGCATCGTCAAAATCAGAACGCTAGTATTAGGCAAAAGCTGCTTTAATTCCTTTGTAGCAGAAAGACCGTCTTTGCCATGAGGCATGCTAAGATCCATCAACACGACATCAGGCTGAAGCTGCTGAGCCATAAGAATCGCTTCATTTCCTTCCGATGCCTCTCCGATCACACTTAAATCTTCCTTGTCGTTCAACAGCATCTTAAGCCCGGATCGTACCATTGCATGATCATCAACAATACATATCTTTATCATGTTCTTCCTCCAATTGGACCTTCTTATCCTTCTATAATATCAAATTAAAAAGAATCCCACATAATGAGATTCATAATTGTTGAATTTTGGAATTGTCTGCCTCCATCAGAAGAGCAAGTTCTTTGGCGCACTCTTGAAGGTAGCTCAGATCGTTTGCTGTATAACTATAGGCTTGACGTGTTCCAATAATCAGCACGCCACAATAATCGTTTGTTGCAAGAATGGGAATAGCTGCCGCTGCTTGAAGGCCTTCTGCTAGCATCAGAGGACAGTCGATCTTCAGTTCGTTACTTCCGGCCGACCTGAGATCTTGGGTTATGCACCGGCCGAAGACTAGAGCCAAGCCCGGCAACCCTTTGCCTCGTTTCACAAGCATTTGCTTATAACGATGATTCATATTCCCGCTCACATAATGCCATCTGTACGTCCGTCCGTCCTTGTCAGGGAGAGCTAGAGCTGCAAAGTCACTGTGTGAAAAATGCATGATATGATGAATCTGATTGCTTATCGCCTCAGTCGTCGAATCCCTCACAGTCTCCCCCCCCCCCAGGTTATCGCTTTATTTATATTGTAAAGCTTCCGAGGTTCGTTTGTATGTCGGGGAATTCCCTGAAAAGGGATCAGGGTACTTCAGTGGAAACGATCAGATTATGTAATGGAACAGGGGATTTCCCCTAGATCGCTGTGACATTTCTCACACCCGAATCGGGGATTTCCCTCTGCAAAGATGGGGGGTTCCTCTGATACCTTTTCACGCAGGTAAAAGTTATGATAAGGATATAAGCACGATCGGGGAGATGAGTGGGATGGCCATTAAATATGAACAACCAAAGCTTGCAGAAGGAAAAGTTGAGGACGGAATTTCCGCTTTTTTCACGCCAGATAATCTTGAGAAGCTTAAGGGTATCATGTATACCAAAACGGTGAAGGCTGAGTCCTATTTGTTCTGGGACGGTGATCCGGCGGATTATCTTTATTACGTCAAAAAGGGTCGAGTTAAATTAACGAAAACAACCAATAGCGGGAATAAAATTACGCTTTATACCCATTATACTGGCGATATGTTCGGACAAATCAACGCCTTCCAACAAGCCACGCAGACCTTCAACGCAGAAGTCTTAGAAGATTCCGAATTTGGCATTATCCAACAGAAAGACTTGGAAATACTGCTCTGGCAACACGGGGACCTCGCCATTGAGTTCATGAAATGGATGGGAATGACCCATCGGATGACTCAAACTAAATTTCGCGATCTACTGCTCTACGGGAAATCGGGCGCCTTATGTTCGCTGCTGATCCGTCTGTCTAATTCTTACGGGGTTCCATGCGGAGACGGGATTAAACTCAACAAGACGATCACCAATTCGGAAATGGCAGAGATGATAGGCGCTACACGGGAAAGTGTAAATCGGATGCTCAGTGATATGCGCAAGGAAGAAGCAATCCTCATCCACAACGGAACGATTTTGATTAAGGACATGAATTATTTGCGTAATATTTGTAAATGTGAAAGCTGTCCGAAGGAATTATGCCGGGTGTAGAAAAACATGGATGAAGGTTAATCTGTGGTACAATAAGGATATTAAAATGCGAATCCTTGGAGGTGGTTGTCACCATGAGCAACAGCACCAAGCCGAAATCGAAGCCCATTATTAAAGAACATCCATCCTACTACGACATCATTCCAGAAAGGTATGAGATCATTAACGGTATACGTTACGATCTCTCGCCGTCCCCCAAATTTGTACATCAGAAAATTGTAGCTAATCTGTACCTGGGCTTGCATGCGACTTGCCATCTCGACGGGGAAATCATATTTGCTCCGATGGACGTGCACTTTGATGAGGATAACCTTGCTCAGCCCGATCTCATCTACATCGCGAACGAGAATCGTTCCATCATTCGCGACGGCTTCGTGTACGGCGCTCCCGATCTGGTTATCGAAGTACTGTCCAAGAGCACCGGAGGCAAGGACAAAACCGTGAAGAAAGCCATGTTCGAGCGTTTCGGCGTGAAAGAGTATTGGCTCTTCGATCCTGCTTACCGAACTGTTGATCAGTTCATGCTTATAGATGGAGAATACCGTCTGATTGCCACGCTCACAGAGCCACATAAGCTAACATCCCCGCTTTTTCCATGTGTTTCAATCGATCTGAATGCGATTTTTCCGCTTGAGGATCTGGGTGAAACTGTAACTTGAACGGCCCCGTCCTGCGTCTTTCTGTATGCTGCGAAACGTTCCTACTCTTTTAATCACCAACAAAAAGACCGCCAGGAAAATGACTATCCATGGCGATCTTTTTTGTTGTTAATATTTTAAAGTCCCATCGTATTGGCTAGCGACTTGCGATAGTCGGCGATATCTTTGTCTATTACCGAGCGTACTTGGGCGATTTTCCAACGGATATGTTCAGGATCTGTCATATAGTCCATGCTTGGTTCCCAACCAAGACGAGAATCGGCTTCCACAAGCGGAATCGTCGCCTCAGCATTCGCAATCTCTTGCTCGGCTAGTTCGGTCAATTCGTCAAGAATAGCATTTCCCCGCTGCGGGTTCGGTTCTGTAAATAACCGTTGCTTGAGCAGCCACCACTGCTTCAAATGGATGACCGTCTGCACGGTATGTACGATGAAGCGGTTCATGCCCAGCAATCGATCGGCCTCTGCTCGTTTTCGCTCGGGTGTCAGCTCTATTGCTTGCTCCAGGCTTAGATTGCCTTGATTCCAGCGGGCGAGCATTTGCTCCAGACTGCGGATTTCCACTTCAAAACGGGATATACCTAGCGATTGGTGTACACTGTCTGCAGGCTCGTAGTTTGTAAGAGCTATCCTACTACCGAACATCGCATGCCAGGAAGACGGAATTTGCAGATCCTGCTCGAACATCCTCTTTTTGAACACCATCGGATAAGAAGGGCCAACCCGAAAAGGTCCATACTGGTCTTCGTTCGTAGGGATATAGTGGCGAATGCCTTCACTCCAATGTTCCCAAGCCTCCAGCACGTGAGGAACAGCCTCCTCGCTGTAATCCCGGCGCGCGACCGCTTCGTAGGATTGTTGTATCGGTGGACTCGGCTGCCAATACGTCCATTTGGTCAAATCGCTGACAAAAGATGGCCACCAGCCGAAATGATGAGAATCCATCAAACCCGACAGTCCCCAATCCTCATTGGCCTTAAGCAAGGCTGCGTGCCTTCTCGCCCACTGGAAAGGAATCGGTTCATATGGTATGACACCGATATCCCAAGTGAGTCCACCTGTATTAGCCATCGTATACAGCTTCAATCCGCGTTCACGAGCAACCTGAGCTTCACTGCTAAAGTATTGACCTGGTCCTACGAAAGAGGCCGTATAGTCCACACATATATGGGTCACATGCTCATGTTGGATCGGTTCGAACATCTCAAAGGTTACCTGCAACGTAATGTCTTCAGGAATGCTCCGAATCAGCTTAAGTCGGTCTTCTTCCGGTGCCCAGCCCCAGTTATAGGTCCAAAACACGATTTCGGCTTCTGCATTGTGTTTCCTTATTACTTTCTTCAGCATATTGAGCCACTGCGGATAGTCCGTGCAAGGCCACCAGCCCGGACTTGGCTTCGTCTGAGGCTGATCCTTCGGCCATTCCAACCGAAGCATGCCCGTCGTATTCGGGTCTTTGCTCGGAAATTCACAAGATTCCCCTACTAGAATGACACCTTTGAATCGCGGGCACGCTTTTAGCACTTTGCCGTAAGTATTGTCATAATAGGATTCAGCATCTGGTTCATCAGGGTGTTTGCGGCTAACCAAATAGCTGTACATGTACACATCCAGTCCGTGCAGCTCCGCCCGATCTACCAAATGATTGAAATCCAAATATCCGTAAGGAGTTTTGTCTACATCCTCGACGAATATAAGGATCGCATCGATGCCTGAATGCGCCATAGCATTCAAATGCGCGTCAGGGAAGTGATCAAGCCCCCAGCCAGAATGGACCATTCGCGGGGAAAATATCGGCTTGCGAATCGTTTCCCCCACCTCAAGAAATGGCGCCTCCCTTAAATTCATCAAGTCTTCGAGAAAATAGCTTCCTTGCCCTACACCCCTTGCATCGTATCCGCATACAACGATTCGGCTCTTCTCGACCGTAATCCGGTAGCTGCGGGGATCGGTCAGGGAAGCCCCCTGCTCCGGAAGCTCTTCCCGAGTAGCGAGAACGATAATATTGTTGGATTGAGACATAACCTCTCGCAGAGTAGACGTTCTTTTCAACCGAACGGAGATACCCATACTGACGAACAAATAATCCTGCAAATCCTTAGCCACATGCATGACGGCTGCGTCTGATGATTGGCTGCACACAATGTGCCAGTTATCATCGAATTCCATTTCACTGTCAGTAGGCTGAAGTGCTGAATCACGGCGGTCAGGCTTATGTACGACTTCCAAACGTTTACGGAATTCATATTTTTGTTCCATTTTGTGATTCCTCCGTATAAATTATATATAATTAATTAAGATTATATACAAAATAACCTGCTATGTCCATAATGATATATAAATAGGGATACGAATATGTATTATTTTATTAGTACATATAGTTTAAAGGTATTAGGTTAATATTTGTCGAATTAAACACACTAGGGCGGTGGCTATAAGAATGATGAATAATGAGTATGTTTCAATCATGTTAAGCCACAAAGTGACCATATCGAATAAATGGTTGGGGGAAGTTCGTGATATTTATCCCGATTTGCCTCTTGACTCAGATGAAATTATTAATAATTATTTAGATTATGTAATGAATTTAGAAATCTCTGCGGACGACCATCCCATTTTTAATTCTATACCCAAATGGTCCAAAATTTCTTTGGATCGGTATAATTATATTGAATACATTTTGATTACTACAAATATTTGGAGAAAAATTATTCTTGAAACTGTCGAAATGGTAGCCATAGATAATGAGATTACCACCTATCAACTTATAAAAAAATACATATTTAGGATGGACCTATTTGAGAAGAATGCTCGTGAAAATTATTGGAACTTAACTCGAAATGTTATATTGGAAAAAGATAAGCAAATTAACGAGTTACATAGTGAACGCTTGACTCTGATTGGCAAAATGGCAGCCAGTATGGCCCATGAGATCAGAAATCCTCTTACCTCCATTCAGGGATTTTTAAAACTTATTAAACAAAATGTTTCACCACAAACGGACTCAAAGATTGCTGGTTATTTTAAAATTATTGATGATGAATTTGAGAGTATTAACATGCAGATTACGGGTTTTCTCAGTTTTTCTAGAAATCGAGAACATGATGAATCGTTCGATAACATCTCTTTAATACAAATTATCAACTCTGTTCTATCCATGCTAAATCCGCGATTAATAGAAGAAGATGTAATGTTTATTAAAAAATTTAAAGCAGATAAAATGATCAGGGTACAAAAAATGGGCATACAACAAGTAATCTCCAATTTATTAAACAATGCAGTTGATGCGTTACTTGATGTTTACCACAGGAAGGAAATTACATTATCTATTAAAGAGGATGATGATAATGCTTATCTGTATATTTCTAACAATGGCCCAATGATCCTTGACGAGATAAAAGATTTATTATTCACACCATTTGTAACCAATAAATCATCTGGGACTGGGCTAGGATTAACGATATGCAAACAAATTATGCAAAAAAATGATGGTGATATAACTTTTGAAACTAATGAAAAAGTAACTACTTTTATTTTGTCTTTTAAAAAAGCTCTACATTGAATATGGAGCGAAAACCACTGGGGAGTGAGGACACACGTCTTATCTTCTTTTTTTATGGAATGAAATTTCTATTCTCGTCAAAAAAGGCCGCTCAGAATGAGCGGCCTCTTCCTATGACAACCAAATACTAAACCATAATTTTACAAATATCGTTCGTGAATTCAACCGGATCTTGCAGCGGCAGGCCTTCGATCAGAAGAGCCTGATTGTATAATAACGTCGTGTACAAGCTTAGCTTGTCCTTATCATTCGCATAAGCATCCTTCAACGATTGAAACACCGGATGATTCACATTGATCTCGAGCACCTTGTCCGCTTGCACATCCTGGTTATTCGGCATCGATTTCAATATTTTCTCCATCTCAATCGTTAGTTCGCCCTCTGAAGAGAAACATACAGGATGTGACTTCAAGCGTTTGGACGCTTTTACCTTTTTCACTTTATCCGATAAAAGACTGTTCATGTGCTCAAATAGCTCTTTGTTATCCTTCTCTTCAGAACTATCTTGATCCTCTTTGTCTTCTGCTTCTAACCCTAAGTCCCCGCTGGATACAGACTTGAATTCTTTCTCCTTGTAGGTCATGAGCATCTTGATGGCGAACTCATCGATTTCATCGGTAAAGTATAAAATCTCATAGCCTTTCTCAGAGACCATCTCGGTCTGCGGCAGCTTTTCAATTCTTTCATTCGATTGCCCGGATGCATAATAGATGTACTTCTGATCTTCTGGCATTCTCGATACATACTCATCCAGGGTGACCAGCTTTTTCTCGGTAGAGGAGTAGAACATGATCAAGTCCTGCAATTCCTCTTTATGCATGCCATATTCATTATAAATCCCAAATTTCAATTGTCTGCCGAAGGCTTTGAAAAATTGCTCATACTTGTCTCTTTCATCCTTCAACAGGCCTTGCAGCTGACTTTTGATTTTACTCTTGATGTTCTTGGCGATCAGTTTCAATTGTCGATCATGCTGCAGCATCTCTCTGGAAATGTTAAGCGACAGATCCTCCGAATCCACCATACCTTTGACGAAGCTGTAATAGTCGGGAAGAAGATCGGAGCACTTATTCATAATCAAGACACCATTGGAATATAACTCTAAGCCCTTCTCGTATTCCTTTGAATAGTAGTCAAAAGGAATATTCTCAGGTATAAAGAGGATGGCGTTGTAGCTCACAGCACCATCGACATTAATATGGATATGCTTGAGCGGCTTATCGAATCCGTAACGCTTCTCCATATAAAATTTCTCATAATCTTCAGAGGTCAGCTCGCTCTTATTCTTTTTCCAGATCGGAACCATGCTGTTAACGGTCTGCTCTTCCTGATAATCCTCGAACTCATTGTCGCTGCCCTCTTTAGGTCTTTTTCCGGCAATCTCCATTTTGATCGGATATCGGATGAAATCAGAGTATTTTTTGATAATGGCTTTCAAACGATACTCTTCAATCCACTCATCATAGGAGTCATCCTCGGTGTTCTCTTTGATCTTAAGTATAATCTCGGTACCGTATGAATCCTTCTCAACCGGCTCAATCATGTACCCGTCTGCCCCAGTAGATTCCCACTTATATGCGCCATCGCCGCCTACAGCCTTGCTTATAACTGTAACCACATCAGCAACCATGAAGGCCGAGTAGAATCCAACACCGAACTGACCGATTATATCGTGTCCGTCCTTTGATTCATTCTCCTTCTTGAACGCCAAAGAGCCGCTCTTCGCAATAACGCCAAGATTCTCCTCCAGCTCTTCTCGGGTCATTCCAATACCGGTATCGCGGATCGTCAACGTCCGACTTTCCTTGTCGGCAACCACTTTTATATAATAGCTATCCTTGTCAAAAACCAAATTCTCATCCGTTAGTGCTTTATAGTAGATCTTGTCAATTGCATCACTGGCATTGGAGATCAACTCTCTTAGGAATATTTCTTTTTGTGTGTAAATAGAGTTAATCATCATTTCTAATAATCTTTTGGACTCTGCCTTGAACTCTGTTTTGGCCATTCCTATCGCTCTCCTTAAAAAGATTCAAATAAGGTATAGGGTATAAAAAAATAATGATTAGCACTCTAACCCATCGAGTGCCAATCATTATTATATAACATTCCTTTTTTTTCGTAAACCACAACTCCATTGAAAAACGGTCAAACTGTACAAACAAGCTTATGAAATGCCCATTATGGTTTTACGTCATAGAGCTTGTAGAGATCATCCAGCATCAAGTTCGCTGCTTTCACTCCTCCAGCGGTATTCCAGGTAGCATCATTAACTTTGATCAGCTTATTATTCTTAACGACCTTAAGGTTCTTCCACAAGGGGTCATTCATCCACTCCTGCTCTTGCTTCTCGCCCTTGCCGTCCCCGATTTCATAAGTGAAGTAGAATATCTTATCCGCAGCGTCAAGCTCCGTCAACCGTTCTTTGGTAATATCCTCGAACGACTTCTCATCGCTCTTCGGGTCCGAACGCGGAAAGCCGATTTGCTTGAGAATCACACCGGAAAACATATCACCATAATAAAATCTTGTTTTCCCGCCCATAAAGCGAACAACAGCTACCTTCTCCGCCTTCAACTTATCACCGGCTTTTAGCTTGAAATCATCGATGCGCTTGTCGAAATCGGCAATAACCTTATCGCCTTCCGCTTTTTTGTTCAATGTGTCAGCATAAAGCGCAAAGTTGCTCTTCCACTCCCCGCGGAGCGTCTCCGAGAAAACAGTTGGCGCTATGGCCTTAAGCTGCTCATATATTTTCTCCTGACGCAGCTTGTTCCCGATAATGAGATCAGGCTTCACAGATGCAATGAGCTCAAGATTAGGTTGCCCTTCTACTCCTAGAGGCTTAACGCCTTCGAGGTCTTTCTTAAGATGCTCGTACCAAGGGCTTCCGTAGAAAGATTCTACTGCTGCCACCGGTTTAATACCAAGTGCTAGTACGGCTTCGGTCGCTTCGTTCGTTAGAGTAACCACTCGTACGGGATGAGCCGGAACCTCTGATTCCCCCATTATATGAGTAATTTTACGCGGACCCTCGTTATTAGCAGCAGCACCGCCAGCGCCAGTCTTGGACTGAGAATCGGAATTCCCTCCACAGGCCGTCAGGAAAAGAGTGAATGCTAGAATCACGGCTAATAACGCTGCCGGTTTCGATCGCAGTGAATGAATCGAACGTAACATGATGTAAATTGCCCCCCAATATTTGAATGCTTATGTTGATAATGATTATCATTGACATCCATATACTACTTGACACTTAACTCAATGTCAATTGTTTTTTTGATAATGATTCTCAGAGTCATTGACAGCTGAAAATCATTCTCATACAATGAATTAGAAGTATTAAGCAGCACAATTCTACCATACTAATCATCATATACAAGGTTAGTTCAGACAGGGAGCGGCTAACTATTCATGACCTCAATTAAACCATATCGTTCCTATAAAGCTATTGGTCTCCTCACAGCCTTCATTCTACTTGGGATCGCTATGGCTTGCAGCGTCCTATTCGGTCTTCATACTTACTCATGGGATCAGGTTATCACGGCTTATACTCACTATGAGGGATCCAACGAACATATTATTATTCAGACCGTCCGCGTGCCCAGATCGCTTATCGCGGCACTCGTCGGCGGCAGTCTTGCTGTTGCCGGAGCTTTAATGCAGGCTATTACCCGCAACCCTCTTGCTTCTCCCAGTATATTCGGCGTCAATGCCGGAGCTGCCTTTGCCCTTGTAATTGCGGTGTCTTTGTTCGACATTTCAGGTTTGACTTCATTAACATGGGTCGCATTCCTTGGTGCAGCAGTTAGTGCCTGTCTGGTCTACTTCCTCGGCTCAATCGGCCGCGACGGAATGACCCCCATCAAAATCACTCTGGCTGGTTCCGCGCTCACCGCTTTTTTTGCGGCGCTGACACAGGGGATCCTATTGTCGAGCGGCAAAGCGTTCGATCAGGTGCTGTTCTGGCTTGTCGGCTCTGTAGCGGGACGTACCATGGAAATGTTCCAAGCGGTATTCCCATATATGTTGGTGGCGCTTATTGGAGCACTCGTCCTTTCCCCTCATATTAATGTACTGGACATGGGAGAGGATGTAGCCAAAGGTCTTGGTCAGAGGACGGTTCTCATAAAAGCAGTTGCCGCGATCGTCATCGTCATTCTCGCAGGAGGCTCCGTAGCTGTTGCCGGTCCTGTTGTGTTTATCGGGATTATTATCCCGCACATCGCGCGAGCCTTAGTAGGTACGGATCATCGTTGGTTGCTCCCGTATTGCGCCGTTCTAGGGGCGTTGCTTCTAGTCAGCGCGGATATCGGTGCCCGTTTCATAGCAATGCCCAAAGAGGTCCATGTCGGAGTTACAACAGCGCTGCTGGGCGTTCCCTTCTTTGTTTACATTGCGCGCAAAGGGGGACAGCTAGGATGAATGACCGAAGCCGGTATGTAACGACCCGCAATAAAGTGTATTCTTTCCTCATTCATAAAAGGGCGGTAGCCTCCTCCATCCTGCTTCTTGCCGTCTTATTAGCTCTTATGATCGTCAGCACCGGCATTGGCAGCCTTTATATTTCACCGGTTGAGGTATTTCGCTCTATCTTCGGATTTGGCGGGGATTCAAGTGAATTGATTGTGCGTTCACTCCGTCTTCCGCGTATCATCATCTCAGTCTTGATAGGCGCTGCGTTGGCAGTGTCCGGCGCAATCTTGCAAGGTGTTGTCCGCAACCCCTTGGCTTCTCCAGATACCGTGGGCACAACGGGAGGTGCTACACTCGGAGCTGTATCCTTTTTCTTCTTCTTCTCGGACAAGCTAAGTATTCATTGGCTGCCATTAGCGGCTATTATTGGAGCTTTTGGAGCTACGCTGCTTGTGTATGTGTTGTCCTGGAAGCAAGGTGTCGCCCCACTGCGGCTTGTGCTCGTCGGCATCGGCTTCACGGCCGCCATGAGCTCGCTTTCGTACATGATGATGATATCCGGCCCAATCGTTCTAGCCAATCAATCTTTAACATTCATGACAGGCAGCGTATATGGGACATCAATGGAAAAGACGGTACTGCCGCTGCTCCCTTGGATCGTTATTCTTCTTCCTCTCGTGCTTGTTCTATCCCGCCATATTAATATTCAAGAGTTGGGCGATGATGTGGCACGCGGAGTCGGCAGCGCTGTACAGCTTCAGCGATTTCTACTATTGCTTTTGAGCGTTGCTCTGGCAGGGGCTGGGGTTGCCTTCGGCGGAGCGATTGGCTTTATTGGCTTGCTAGCGCCGCATATCGCCCGCAAAATCGTCGGACCGACTTTCGGAGCCTTGGTCCCGGCGGCCGCATTGGTTGGCGCGATTGTCCTTCTATTGGCAGATCTAGCCGGTCGTTCCTTATTTCCACCGCATGATATTCCAGCGGGCGTATTTACAGCCGCGATCGGCGCACCTTTTTTCATATATTTGTTATACCGTTCTCGAAATACCTGAGGACATTCCGAGTTCCTAATGACAAGAAGGAGTTAACTCTTATGACAGAACGTACAGCACTGGAAGCCAAATCGCTACAGCTCTCCTACGGGGATTACTCGATATTCGAGAGTCTCAACTTGCACATCCCGAAGGGGAGGATTACGGTATTCATCGGGGCTAACGGCTGCGGTAAATCTACACTCCTCCGCTCGTTCGCCCGACTGCTTAAGCCGAGATCTGGCAGTATCCTGCTGGATGGCGAAGAGCTGGCCAAGCTGCCGACGAAGGAAATAGCCAAACAGATGGCGATATTGCCCCAAGGCCCTTCCTCTCCGGCAGGCTTAACCGTGCTGCAGCTCGTCAAACAAGGTCGTTATCCGTATCAAAGCTGGCTGCAGCAATGGTCGACTGAGGATGAGCACAAGGTGCGCTCCGCTTTGGAGCTTACCCACATGCAAGCCTACGCAGAACGCGCCGTGGACAGCCTGTCGGGAGGACAAAGACAAAGAGCCTGGATCGCCATGACTCTAGCTCAGGATACAGACACGATACTGCTCGATGAACCAACGACCTATCTGGATATGACTCATCAAATTGAGGTGCTTGATCTGCTGTTCGAGCTCAATGAGCACGAGCAGCGAACAATCGTCATGGTATTGCACGATATGAATTTGGCGTGCCGGTATGCGCATCATATTGTGGCCATAAAGAATGGCGCCGTATATGGGGAAGGGCGCCCTGAGGACATCATGAACGAGGGATTGATTGCGGACGTCTTCGATATGAAGTGCCGTGTTGCGCTTGATCCGATCTTCGGAACACCGATGTGTATTCCCTATGGGAAAGGCAGAATGCTTACGCCCTTGCAGGAGACAAGTGAAGGACCCGATAAACGTCAGGTAGAAATGGTTTGAGCGGCAGTCACCGGCAACAGGTGTATAAGTAATTCCGGGTACTGCCGCGTATTACCATCTCGGTTCACAACCTCGTAATTCCATTGCTCCGGTTTGATTTGGGTTTATCGTTCCACGACTACCATAGCATAGCCATCAACCTTGGGTAAGGGGATACGGACATAACCATTCGCCTGCTCATGGGAGAGCGCTTCTTTCCCAGGTGCCAAATAAACCGCTTTTACGTTGTCTCCTCTAAGATATACAACTCCGTCCACCAGCGTTTGCCGATCTTCGATCACATTAAACTTTCCTCTCGGCTCCGGATGCGTCAGCTTGATATGAATCATGCTCCTTTGATCCTTCTCCGTTACAGTGACACGCGCAGTTGACGGAATATTGTCGCAGCGTACAATCGGCTCAGACAATAGCTGCTCGAGGCAGTATTTCACCATAGATTTGTGGCCAGGTACGGCATACTCTATATAAGAAGTGAAAATATTAAAGCAGAACTGATAGATTTGACCCGATTTCACCACAGCCGGACGACCGGCATAACGATCCGGCGGAGTGTAGAAGCTGCCGTGAAATCCATCCCACTTCCGATTGGAATACGGCTGGTAGTAATCCGCGATCGCGCTTGCGCCTTCCTTAAGCTGCAGCAGAATCGCTTGATTGTAGATCCCGCATAACATATCCGGCACTTCTCCGTCTGTAGGCTCCAGCATTTTGAAATAAGAGCAGTTCCAAGGATCGGCTCCTTCGTAATCCATATTCCATGCGTCTAATGCGAATGCTGTTCCTTCCGGATTCAGCCCGGAGCGGCCAGAGCTGATAATTCCCCTGCCACTGGCTAGATACGCTTCGAGCTTGGGCTGCAGTGTCGGTGTCACCGCTACGTCATCGGGCATTATAATGACCTTGTACCTCGATAAATCGTGATTCTCATTGATGATATCATAAGTATATTTCATCTCACCGAGCATCCGCACGGCACCTTTGTGACACGAATCTGTTTTACCGCCTGGGAGTGTGAGTATACCAATGTCCGCAACCGCTGTGGCATAATCCGTCCATGGCTCGTATTTCTCCAACTCTTCGTGTATCTCCCCTATGACTTTGTATACAGCCGGATCCAACCCGTCCCTCGGGTGCATATGATCGCCGATCATTGTAGGCATTGCATTGCTGAGCGCGTCCCAGCAATCGTTCAACAAGGAAGTTTTACTCTTCAGACCGCCGAAATCGCCCCAGTTCACATTAAATCGCCCCGTCATATAGAAGACTTGCTGACCGAGATTACGACTATAGGCAGCTTGAACCGGGAAGCGGTCATACGACCAACTGCTCGGCAAGCACTCGATCTCTACATGCGTACGCAGTCCTTCCGTCTCGCTATAGTCAGGCCCGTTCAAATAGAGGAATTTGTCGTTACCAACAATGCCTTTCACTTCCCGGCAGAAATGGAGCACGTTTCTTTTGGCAAAAGCCAGCACGTCTGCATCATCCAGCGGGTTCATTCCTTCCGACTGCATGGCCTCACAGCATTCATTGCCATAACACGGACTAACAACGAGGTTATCGAGAAAAACGCCATCGACTGGATACTTGCTCACAACCTCCTTGATCATCCCGAGCATGTAATCGTGATAGCCAGAGTGCAAACACATGTGACGGAAAAAGTTAGCCGTTCGATCGCCGTATATGACTTGCCCTTCTTTGTTGACGGTCGCCCATTCTCTGCGCTTACGCGCCATTTCGTGGTCTAGCACGACACTGAAATAGGCAGTTACAGCAATCCCATGCTTGTGGCATTCCTCCACGATTTGCCCGAACATATCGAAATGCAAGTGAGGATGCATGACACCGATTTCTGTCGGATAGTAGGCCATCCCGATATTACATTTAGCGAAGACATTAATATATTCTACTTTGGCATCCTTGAGTGTCTGTGCGAACTGTTTGGCGTCAAAATTGGCTGCAAAATCAGGGATGTCAGGCATGGTATGAAAATCCAGATGAACGGCTCGCTTAATCAATCTCAAGGTCATGTATACACTCTCCTACTTCATTTTAATAAAAGAATTAGTGTCCATCACATGGGAAAAACACTCACCGGTCTCTATGAACTCCTATGCATTTTTACCAAATACCACTCCGCCATCGATGTATAAAGGTGACCCCATCATGAACTTGCTATCATCGGATGCGAGGAATAAAGCTGCCTGGGCTACATCCGCTGGACGTCCCAGCTCGCCGCTTAATTGACGCAACTTCAAGGCGGAAATAGCCGCTTCAGGATCATCGTAGGATTCGTTCAAGTAGTTCTCCACAAAAGGAGTCAGAATCGTACCCGGCAAGAGAGCATTCACACGAATGTTGTAGGGCGCATAGTCCACTTGCATCGACTTGGTGAGAGCAAGGACAGCTCCCTTGGTCGCTGCATAAGAAGCGCGTCTTGCCAGACCAATCTCGGCAACGCACGATGACATATTAATGACGGACCCCGAGCTTTGCTTCATCATGTGCGGGAGCACATACTTGCTAGGCAAATAGACTCCTTTTATATTGATTGACATTATACGATCCCACACGTCCGGCTCGAGCTCGTGCAGGGCACCAACTCCGCTGATTCCGGCATTATTGAATAGCACATCAATGCGGCCGTACTTGCCGATCACTTCCTGTACAAGCAGGGAGACTTCCTCCGGATTCGTAACATCTGCACGAATGAAGTCCGCCTGCCCTCCTGCCGTACGGATTCGCTCCACCGTCTCGGTGCCTTTGTCGTTATCGACGTCGTTTACAATAACCACTGCCCCTTCCTGCGCGAACAGGAGGGCAGAGCTTTGGCCGATTCCAGAGCCTGAGCCCGTGATGATACATATTTTGTTTGATAATCGCATGTTCATTACCTCGATTTACCAGTTTCATTATTAGTTGAAAGTATAATTTCCTTGCCTTCCGCCGCCGAGCGAACAATCGCTTCTGCGATTTCAATGCCGTGGATAGCATCGGTGAATGATGTATGAATAGGATCCGTACCTGTAGCGATACAACCGCAAATATATTGAAGCTGTTCACGGAGAGCCCCTTCCGCATACCCGCTCCTGACACGATGAATATAAAGATCAGGCGTGTGCCTACCCTCGGAATCCCACAGCTCAAGACCTGTTCCCCGATTGTCGAACTGGGCATTCCCTTTACTCCCGATCACCTCGATACCGTCATTCATGACGATACCCGCTTCATCCGGAGTCATCCAATTACTGTGCAGAAAGGCAATCGCCCCGTTATGAAATTCCAGACAGCCCCATAGAATATCAGGTGTATCCGCACCTGTAACCCATTTGCCGTAAGCCCTGACGCTTTTTACCCGACTCTCCGTATACCACAGTGCCAAATCAATATCATGCACGGCTGATAAATAAGCGGAATGTGTGCGGCTGTAAGTAGCAAACATGCCCTTCGTCCGTGCTCGCTTGAAATACATGCTCTGTGGGACACCCAAATCCCCTCTCTGAATGGCTGCTTGAATCTCAGCATAGCGGGGCTCAAAACGCAGAATGTGTCCCGGAATCACATGGCGGCCATTGCGTACAGCTGCTTCAAGCATCAACTTGGCTTCCTCGGACTGAATCGATACCGGCTTCTCTACAAGAATGTGCTTTCCTGCATTGAGCCCCTGCAAGACGATCTGCAAGCGGTTCTCCTCGGAGGTTACTACACTGACCAAGTCGACATCCTCCCGACCCAGAAGCTCCGAGCTGTCCGAATACCGATGATAAACCTGGAACCGATCGCCAACTTCTTGGAGGATATGTTCCCGCGTATCGCATATCGCTACGATTTGCACATTGGGGATCGAACGGTAGGCTTCCAAATGGCATTGACCCCATCCGCCTAATCCGATCACAGCTACTCTGATTGTGTCCATTCCTGCATGCACCCTTTCATACTTGAACGCTCTGCTTCAAAGCAGCCAACAATCGTTCGATGTCATCCGAATCGTTGAACAAATGCACAGAAGCGCGAATCCGCTTGTCGCCGCCCCACACATAGATCCCGGCTTCCTCCAAGCTTGATGCTACCTGATCTCCTTGCTCACACAGCCAACTGATGTTCCCGGCGCGATGCTCAGGCTCACGAGGTGTCATAACCTCATAGCCCGCTTGGGTCAACCTTTCTATTAAATATCCGCCAAGCTCGAGAATATGAGACTCGACTCGTTCAATTCCCGTTTCAAGCAGCAACCCAGTGGAGAAATTCATCGTATAAATAGCCGGGTAGTTCGGAAACCCTAGCTCGAACCTGCGCGCATCATCATAATATTGGAAGGAAGAGTATCTCTCGTCATGGAATAGTTCCTTCACACTGCGCCACCCTACTGAGACCGGCATGATTGGACCAATCCGGGAAGGGTTAACCGCCAGAATGCCTAGGCCGTGCACAGACATCAGCCATTTGTAGGAGCTGCACACGATCACATCAGCTGACTGCATATCGACGGGAACCGCACCAAGCGACTGTGTGACATCCAGCAACAATAGAGCATTGGTTCCTTGAAGCCGCTCATAGAGTAACCGATAGTCCAATCTTGCCCCGCTAACATAACTCACATGGCTGGACAGGACTAGTCTCGTATTGGCATCAACCTGGTCCATTACATCATCTACAGAAATTTGCCAATCGCGATGTTGGACAAGCCGCACCTCCACCCCCTGATCCTGCAACAGCAGAAACGGGAAAATACCCGACGGAAACTCCAAAGCATTTATGACCACATTGTCTCCCGCTTGGAGCCGCAGTGCCTGGACCATTATAGTTATCGCTTCTGAAGCATTGGAGACCAGGGCAATATCCTGAACGCGTCCATTCAACAGCCGTGCAAGGTTGCTTCGCAAAGATTGTTCGATTTCCGTGTTCTTTGCACGTCCGATCGGCCCTTCTTCGCGGTTGCGCATATAGGTTTCAAGCGCCTGTGCGCTGCCCTCAAGAGGAGGTGTCTCTGCACCGTTGTATAACCAAGTGCATTGCTCCAATCCTCGGAATGAAGCTTTTGGCAGTAATGATTGAATGTTCAATATTTAAACCTCCCTATTAGTTCCTTATCCTGCTTGATTCTTACAAATTAGGCGGCAAATCCAGACGCTCGAAGCATCGGTGCGCTTGGGTAATATGCTCCCCTGCTCGGTTCATCACAAACGCTCCATGTCCGGGATACAAGCGATCGACTTGAAGCTCGTGAAGCTTGGCGATGCTGCTCGCATAATCCTGAATGCTGCAATCCCAACAGTTCTGAACATAGATTCGTCCATTCGCAAAGATCGCATCTCCAGAAAATAGAGAGCGCGCTCCACCTTCCTCCATCACAAAACTGACGTGTCCACGTGCGTGTCCTGGTGTCTCCAGTACGTGCAGCTCCAAATCTCCAAGCGTAATCCGATCCCCGTCACGCATATGTCCTGCAACCGGGCAAGCCGGATATTGAAACTCGATGTCATAGACCCCGGCCCGCTTGGCTGCGTTCACGCTCGTTTTGTCCATATCTCCCTGCTCTAACCAAGCAGCGGCTTCCGAAGCTACATAAACTTTTAACCCGTATTCCTTGTGAAAATAATAAGCTCCAGCCGCGTGATCGCCATGAATATGGGTCAGCAGCAATCGGGTCACCTTTGCCATCGGGATTCCACACGCTTCCATTCGTGCAACGATTAGCTCAGGTGCTATCCCGCTGCCTGCATCAATCATCGCGTACTCCCCACCGCCGTCGATTACATACACATTGCAATCTCGGGAATGGCTGAGTTCGCAGCTATAAGCTCCACTGCCTACCAAATAAACACGATCCGCTATCTTCATGTAAGATTAACCTCCTTCCTCTGGCTGACCGAAGCACAAGGCCAACTCATAGTAGAATTGCGCTGCCTGCACCACTTCCTGCACGGATACCCATTCCTCCCTGGAGTGAGCTTGAGCAATAGACCCAGGTCCGAAGACAATCGTAGGAATACCAATTTTATACAGCTTGCTCGCATCACTGCTGTAGGACACGCCTACCGGCACCTGGGAGAGTCCTAACTTGCTAGCTGCGGTTTGGGCATATGGAACAATAAGTGCATCTGGCTGCGTATTAAGCGCTCCATCCAGCAGAAGCTCACGAATGGAATATTTAATAAATAATTGCTTCTCCTCAGAAAAGGCTCCTAGTCTACTTTCGAACTGTTCCAGCACCTGGCTCGGATCTTCCCCTGGGATAATACGACGGTCGATCTCGATTTCACAGCGCTCCGGAACAATATTGATCTGCGTCCCGCCTTGAATCGTACCGACCACAATTGTCGGCGAACCGCATAGCGGATGGCTGGCACGATCCAGTTCCGGCTCTAACTCCTCCTCAATAAATTGGATGACACGCATCATCTGTTTAATGGCACTGTTGCCTTCCTTAGGCATCGAGCTATGCGCCGCCTTGCCGTGTGTCGTTACCGCGAATCTAGCACAGCCTTTATGGGCAATCACGATCTCCAGATTAGTCGGTTCACCGACTACAGCTCCGGCAAACGGCATATTCAAGCCCATGAATGCTCTGAGACCACGGAATTCATATTCTTCGTCAACTGCTGCACAAAGTACGATATCTGCAGACAGCCGCTCTGGATGCTTGGCGCACTCTTTGATCATCCACAACATTCCGGCCAAGGACCCTTTCGCATCGCAGGCTCCTCTTGCATATAGACGACCCTCACGGTAGATGGGAGTTGTCGGATCGATCATGGAACCGAGGGACACGGTATCCATATGCGTCTCGAATAGCAGAGTGCAATCAGGATGGCCGGTTCGAAGTTCAATCAGCACATTATCGCGACCAGGCAAAACATTCTGGCGTGTAACCTTGACGTCCGTACCCTGAAAATAGCGCTCAATATATTCACTTACCCCATGCTCCCCGCATGCTTCCCCTCCGTAATGGGGATTCACACTTTGGATACGCACCAGATCGTCTAATATCCGGACGGACGGATGTTGATTTGGATCCTGTTGCTGCTCAAGATCGCTCATACCTGGTACCTTCATTGTTGTACCAACTCCTCATGATCATATGTAATTTATATAAATTATATATAATATTTTCGAAACCGTCAATTTAGATTTATTTATTTAGGAAGGATTTAAATAGAAAAAAGCTGCCCGATAGCAGATTATCTACTAAAGAGCAGCCTTTCTATGAAATGCCTGCAGACTGATAGAGTTAGAGCCACTCGTTCTTGGCCAACTCCGATTGGTCGAACTGTCCGATATGGACGAACTCGCGATAGGAACGGTGTATATGCTCCCTCATTACCGCTTCAGCCTGATCCGGATCTCCTTGCTTCAACGCCTCGATCAGTTCCCAGTGCTCTTCCACTTCCCTTTCTTTGGTGAAGGTTCGGCCGACAATTCGGTTGACCAATTGAATCCGAAACGAAATGTACTCGAACATGCCGAGCAGGACGGAATGTTTAGACAGCTTGAAAATGTAATGATGAATATACGCGGAATCTTGTGACAAGGAGCGGATAGACTCGTCTGCCAGCTTCTCCTTCATCTCACTGTAGAACTGCTCCAAATGCCGAATATCTGTATTAGAAGCGTTATGAACCGCTAATCGGATGGCCATCCCTTCGAGTACAGCCCTATAGGAGTATAATTCAAAAATATCTTTGGCACTGAACGTTCGCACTAACGGGCCTTTATTCGGGACGATCGTCACAACCCCTTCTCCCGCAAGTTGACGAATAGCTTCCCGAATCGGAGTTTGACTGATATCCAGTTCACGGGCCAATCTGGTCTCTACGATCCTGTCCCCAGGATTCAGTTCACCTGCAATGATTTTCTGCTTGATCAGTGACACAATATCGGAACTTAAGCTATTTTTGTCTATGGCATTCGATTGATCGGTAACTAGCATCATTATCCACCCTCGGCAAATTATATAATATTGTCAAATTATATATATTATTAGTGGTGGAAGTCAAATTTCTCTCTTATGCTAAAAGAAAAACCTGACCTGAAGTTCGATATGAATATCGAATATACCCGATCAAGCCATTGCTGTATCCGAGTGGCAAAAACGGATGTTTGGAAATATACCTTACACCTTTTTTCCAATCAAATGTTGGCGAATCCGTTCAATCGTCATCGCATATTCCTCGTTGGTCAGAAATTTCTCATTGCCCTCGCCCGCCGTCAGTTCGAACGACCAGCCCCAGTTTTTCGATCGATCTCGTTTGCATCGAGCGCCCGATCGAACAACTCGACCTCTCGTATGCGTCCGGAGTAATGGCATTGCGGCCCCTTCCCCAACACGAACGGGAATCCGCTCACCGATAACGCGGAAGCACGACCAGATTCGTCGTTCGCCTGTGGCGGAACCTCAACCGATGAAACAAGCGCCCCGTCGATATATAGGGAGAGCCGTTCCCGATCATAAATCGCGGTCGCACGGTGCCATCCGTTGGAAAGACTCTCATCGCTGGTCGCAAGCGGATCGTGCGTCAGGCTCCAGACTTTGCCGCCCGGCAGCGTCCCGGTAAATAGTTGACCATTGTAGACCGCCATCGTCCATATCCGACGGTACCGAATATGGGGATCCGGCTGCTCCAACACCCCGATCAGCTCCCATTGATGGTCATTCCCAGCATAACGATACACGTGTCCGCCAGGCAGCGTCCCACCGTAGAGCTTGCCGTTGAACACGGCGATCCCCATCACTTCTTTTTCCTTACCCATCAGACCGTAGTTGCTCCAGTCTTGTCCATGCTCATACTTGAGCATTCTCGCCTCCGGCCAGATGCCTGTCAAGAGTTCGTTGTGGAATACTGAGAAGCAATACACCTGATCGCAATTCGCCACAGCACCGCTGTCACTCCACGGATCGCTGAGCGTTCTCCTAGATACCCCTTGATGCTCATTACAGCCGACGAACAGTTGGCCCCGGAACGGCGACAGCGTCATCGTCCTCGTCTTGCCTTCCGGACCCGGCGCTCCAAGCGACTCACAGGAGCCGTTCTCACTGAACGCGAATATGCCATGCGGGTAGAACGACATGGCGATCAGCTTGCCGTCATAGACGGTAAGTGCGCCAACGCTGTCGTTGTTCTCGACCGGTAGCCGACCGAACAGCGTCCATTTCTTGCCGCCATCATATCGGTATATACTGCCGCCCAATTCCTGATTCGGCGATTCGGGCAATGCCGAGCCGGACGCTCGATACTTCATCGTCCCAACATACAGCTTGCCATTGTATTCTGCCATCGACCAGACAGAGTTGCTGTTATCGGGATTGCCGCAGTCTACCCAAACGCCGTCCTTGCCAAGCCGGTACACATGACCCCGATGATCCGATGCATCATCGAACGTCCCAACGTACAGACTGTCGTCATATACACACATCGAACAGATCAACCTGCCGTTACCCGGGCTCCCCCAGTCCTTCCATTGGATCGGCGATTTTCCGGTGCTCCAGCCGAACTGCACGTTACGCCAGTTCGGCTGGCTCGATGTCACCCCTGCTTGGCTCAGCACGGACAGGTGCCATCCTTCCATTGTCTCTTCCGAGTAACGGCTCGCAAGACCGCCGGGGAGATAGCCGCGCCCATCGTTCACTTCAAACTCGAGCGACAACGTGAACGGTCGACTGCCATCGGTTTCGGGAAAATCAGGCAGTTTCACCACCGATGAGACCCCGTCAAATATGGCGCCGTCCTCGAACTTCACGCTTTGTGCAGCTCCGTGCCGTCCAAATTCGCTATAATCGTCACTATTTACTCTAAGCGGCCAATATCCAATCCGTCCAGGACGCTTCTCCTGACTCATACCTTATCCCACCTCATGCTCCGAATGTATCGGGTACTGTCGAATCTTCATCCAGCCCCAACCCTCTCAAATCGCCAATCGTATACATCGACCACTTCTTGTATCCCACTTCAAAGGGCTATCCTTTCACGCTTCCAATCGTAACGCCTTGAATGAAATATTTTTGCGCTGCAATAAACACGATCAGAATCGGCAATGCAGCACTAACAGAACCGGCCATCACACCCGCATACTGGACAAAATATTTGTCCTCCGACATTACTTTCAGTGCCAGCGGCAGCGTGTATAGCTCAGGAGAACGCAAATAGATCAGCGGGCCTTCGTAGTTGTTCCAATACCCAATAAAGTTGAAAATAACCATGGTTGCAATGACGGGCTTAGCTAACGGCAGCATAATGTTGATGAATATCCGAAAGTGTCCCGCTCCATCTATCTCCGCTGCTTCATTTAATTCTATAGGAATTGCAGAGAAATATTGCTTAAACAGGAACGTCCCGAACGGAGAACCAAGACAGGCTCCCAGCCAGATTGCGGCATGTGTGTTTACCAAACCAAGTTCTTTATAAATCATAAAGTTGGGAAGCATGACGACCTGAGAAGGAATCATCATCGTCGCCAATAGCATTAGAAAAATAACATTTCGACCTGGGAAATTCATTCTTGCGTAAGCATATCCTGCGAACGAACATGTAATCAGCGCACCGAACATGGCGATAAACGTCACTTTGATACTGTTCCAGTAATATAACCACATGGAATACCCGAGCACCGGCTTAATCCACACCGATTTGTAACCATCCCAATTCACTGGGTCTGGAATCATTGCAAACGGGAAATCAAATATTTTTCGCTCCACAGTAAAGGAAGCCACCGCCATCCATATAAACGGATATACCATACCTAGACAAAATGTAAGCAAGAGCACCGTTCGAACAACTTTCCAGAATAGATTTCGTTTTGTCAAAGTTAACCACCTCCCCCGCCCGGCCTCAATAGTGGACCCATTTTTTCTGTAAACGCCATTGCAGCAAGGTGAACAGAAATACGACAACGAATAGTACCCAGGCCATCGCAGAAGCATAGCCCATCTGACCGAATTCGAATGCAGCTTTATAGATGTAGTATCCAATAACTGTGCTTGAGCTTCCCGGACCACCACCGGTCAAAATCTGTATGTGCGCCCAGGATTGAAACACGCTGATCATCGAGGTGATGACGATAAAGAAGGTTGTAGGTGATATAAGCGGAAATGTAATGTACCAAAACTTGCTGATCGGCTTGACGCCATCAATCTCCGCTGATTCATAAATTTCCTTGGAAATACCAACCAGTCCAGATAGAAACAGGATGACATTCAATCCAATCCCCGCCCAGGTATTCATCAAAATAATGGCTGGCTTCACCCATGCGCTGCTGCCAAGCCATCCTGGCGGATCCATAATCCCGATCAAACGAAGCACATTGTTTATAATACCGTCTCCTGGGTTTAGTAGCATTCCCCAAACAATCGCAATAATGACCGCATTGGTCACGTAAGGCAGGAACAACGCAGTACGAATGGTTTTACTAAAAAAAACGTTTTCGTTAATTACGACGGCAATCAACAGCGCAAGAAAAATTTGCAAGGGAACGAATGCTGCAAAATACAATATATTTAGCATGGAATCGATGAACCATGGATCATCTAACATCTTCACAAAATTTTTGATACCGTTAAATCTCATATTTCCAAGACCGGTTGTTATATCCCAGTCGGTAAAGCTGACGACCAGCGAAAAGCCTATCGAAAATAAAGTAAACACCAGGAATCCAACCAGATTGGGAAGAATAAACAAATACCCTTCAATAGCTCTTCTTACTTTTCTCTTAGTTCCGCCTCTCATTCCACCACCACCGATTATCGGGGACCGTCAATCCCATAAGGTAAGACGATATTGACGGCCCGATTATACTTGTTATTTCTTTTCTTGCTCGTAAATTTTGAAAGTAGCGACTTTGGCCTTCTCAATCGTTTCGTCCAGCTTTGCCTCTTTAGCGAACAACAGTGACAAATGTTTCTCCAGTTCAATTTCCATCTTTGCCGCGTACGTATATTTAACAGAATTTTTGAAGTAGATCGGCGTAATTTTCGGGTCCAGCATTCGGCTGTAGAGATCATTCCGCTCTTTACCAAGTGTCAGCTTGCCATCTTTATTGTTGAAATAACGCCAGTTTTCCAGCAGTGTGGACTTATTCAACAGTTTAGATGCCGGCACCCGGTGTGCGACCTTCGAGGCAATCTCGATCGATTTCGTTGCATGCCACTTGATGAAGGTAAAGGCCTCGTTCGGATTTTTCGTCAACTTGGAAATGGAGTCGCCGACAACCGTTTCGAAAGCGAGCTTTTTCGGCGAACTTGCATCCCATCTTGGCATCGGAGCCAACGTATGGTAACCAGCCGCATCTTCTTCAGGAGTCAATTGACCATATTCAACTGCAAGATCCTGGAATATGGCGCCATTACGACCGCCGATGCCCATTGAGTTGACACCTTTATAATAATCATTCTGCCAATGCAGTTTTTTCGCGATCAATTCTGCCGGACTTGCCATCGACCTATCCACATAAACTGCATCGTAGAGCAGTTTAACTGCTTTCTTGAAATTCGTCCAATCCGTGTTGAATGAGCCGTCTTCCTTCAGAATTTCCCAACCGCTGTACAAAGCGATCTGCAGGGCAGTAGCCGCTAAGCCATCCGTACCGAAGCCCCAATCCTGTACTCCGTAGCGAACAATTTCCCCTTTCTCGTCATACTTGGTCAGCTTTTTCGCGGTTCTGAAAAATTCCTCCCATGTCCAATCACCAGAAGACGGGTCGGGCAGCCCTGCTTCTTCAAAGTGCTTCTTGTTGTACCAAACGCCATTCGGTGCTACTGCACGCGGAATACCATACAGCTTGCCGCCGATTTTAAACTGACTCATGTAATCGCCATATTCGGCAGCCAAATCCCATCCGTCTTTTGCGACTAAATCGTCTAGCGGCAAGTATAAGCTATTCGGATTAACTCGCTCTAATTCGGTACTTCCAGTATAGACGATATCAATCTGTTCGCCGGCGATGGTTGCCATCTTGACGCTAGTATTGAACTCGCCGCCTGAAATCAATACCAGTTCCACTTCGATGTTCGGATACAGTTTCTGCCACTCAGGGTAAGCTGCTTTAAATTCGACTTGATCATAAGCGGAAGGCGTGTAATACCTCAGCTTGACCTTTTTGTTTGGATCAAGCTCTAATTTCCCGGGGCTTTCCGATTTTGCCGGTTTTTCTGGTGTTTTCGGTGTTTCCGTAGGCTTCGTTTCTACATTTCTGCTGCATCCGGCAACTATGAGCAGACAGACAAGAGAAAAGACGATCGCCAATTTGACCCTTTTCCATTTTTTCATACTCTTCAATACCTCCCCAATGTGACTCTGATTTTTGATACACCTTAATTATAGCGACAGCTTTGCGACACAAAAATGAGCGCCGTTTAATAAACGGTGGAGTATTTTAACCGTTTGCATGGGAACCGCTTTCATCCGCAGGAATCCTTACCATTACTGAAGTGCCTTCGTTAGCGACACTGCCAATTTCAAACCCGTATTGTTGACCGTATAACATCTTTATCCGCTGTTGAATATTTAACAGGCCATAACCCCCTCTACCATAGTCAGCCCCCGTCACGCCGAGTTTCGAGATGTGCTCTTGCAACCGCTCCATCCGTTCTTCATCCATTCCGACCCCATCGTCCCACACTGTAATCTGTAATTCTCCCCGCTCAACCACAGCTTTAATCCCGATTTTCCCTCTGCCGCTCTTCAGCTTGATCCCGTGATACAATGAATTCTCCACAATGGGTTGCAGCGTAATTTTAGGGACAATACATTTCAAAGCCGCATCGGAAGCCTCACAAATAAAATCGATTTTATCCTTATAACGGTGACTCATAATTTTTATATAACGATTCACATGCTCCAGTTCTTCTGCGAGTGTTATCGTTCTTCTTCCTTGACTCAGACTGAGGCGGAAGTATTCGGCCAATGTCGTCACCAAATCGGATACTTCATTATCGCCACCCATCTGGAATGCCGTTTTCCAGCGAATGACTTCCAATGTGTTGTAAAGAAAATGAGGATTAATTTGCGACTGCAGTGTGATCAATTCGGCTTCCTTCTGCTTCAATTCCGCTTCGTTCTTCTTGAGCTGTATTTCATAAACTTCCTTAATTAATGTGTTGATCTTTGAAATCATTAAATAAACATTACTTCGCAACTGCTCAATCTCATCTCCATCACTCATCGCCTGCTCATATTCATCGACATATTCGTATGCCAAACCGACTACTTGATTAGTTAATTGCTTCATAGGCCTGCTGATTTGTCCCGTATATCGGATGACAAAAATCCCTATGGACAACACGCTACCCAGCAATACAAACAAGCCGTAGAGTAGTATCCTCTCCATACTCTCATCAACGGACATCAATGATGCAATGTTGACAATTTTCCACCCTGTAGTTCCGATTTCAGCGTAGCTGACAACAATATTGCCCCGAATTCCTCTTACCACTTCCCCTTCACTTTCAGTATGATCGATATAGCTCGCTAGCTGCGGTTCAAGCTGAGAGCCAATCTTGTTCTTGTTGGCATGCGACATGATCCGATTATCGTGGTTAATAATGAACGAATTGTTCCAAGCCGTCTGTGCCCCGCTATAATTTTTTGCCAAATCCGTCTCTCTGAATGTTATAAAGATATAGCCTAGCATGCGATCGGTTTCTACATCACCGATCTTCCTTCCGAACGTGATTAGATCGTCCTTGTAATAATCCCGATACGTATCAAGCCACGCATGATTCTCAATCGATTCTGGTTTCGTTGCCGGATACATAAACCGGTCGCTTCTGTTTTCCGATGCATAGATTCTTTGCATGTCTGGACGATAAATATCGATGTACACAATATCTTTTTTTTGATTTAACACATTCTCAACTGTACTTTCCAGTGTACGATAGGGTTCTGATTGCGGCATGCTGATATAAGCTTGGTCGCTTCCTAACGATGAAATGAATGGGTCATGGTAATAAAAATAATAGACTGTTTTCTCCAGATTGGACGTATAGGATTTAACTCTTTTGATCGTTTGTTCTGCATTAATCGTACTCACTTCAATGACTTTCTGCTTGACAAGCGAATGTGTAAAGCTATAGGAAAGAACCATCAGGATGATTACGGGCATCACAATACAAGCGATCAAGACGACAGCCAGTTTAGTTTTAAATTGAAAACGCGCAAGAAACCCGGAACGGGGTGTATAGGGTGGTAATGCATTGATGGGAATGAATGCGGCTCGATTCATGGAATCGACGGTATCATTCAACGCATGCAACGGGGCAATTAACCGTTTGGCAGCAAATATGATCAAAGAGGTAAATACCAAGAGACATAGAATCGTTAATATTACCCATCCGGTCCCTTCCGTCAGTAATAGGACAAATATATCCTGATAGGACGTTGCAATGTACAGCTTCCATCCGGTATAACCGGATTCGACGGAGGATACAAGGAAGGATTCATTTTGCACAGATCTGATTTCATGAACACCCGCGGGCAGAGCAAGTTGTTCAGGGATCAGAGTACCTATCCGCGCAGCATCATTAGATGAAATAATGCGATTGTTCCGATCCACAATCATCATCGTCTTGGTTTTCGCATCCGGATAGAAATTTTCGAAGGTTCGCTCTTTCAGCAACACAAGCATAAAACCGTTATATGTACCGGCATCGTCATAGATCGTGCGACCGATACCGATCAATTTTCTACTAACGGCATCAATATCCATCACCGTGTATGTCCATACAAAACTGCCGTTGCCCTGTTCAAGCAACTTGCGAAACATCGCTTCATCCCATCGGGCACCCCCCCCTCCAAGTACGCTGGAGTATTGCTGACCTTGCTTCCCGACAATATATACTTGCTCTACATGGTCCATGACGTTAATGAAACGCTTAATTATTCGGGACATCTCAATCTTATTTCGCACAATCGTATCGATGTTAGTGGTTGGCTGTAGATATGGATTAAAATCGATTTCCTCGAATGCGTTTATCGTCTCGCGTTCAATTCCATGCAACACAAAATCAATGTTTTCTATTGTCTGCTCGGCGATACTCCCATTCGTTTCCACGATACTGTTATAGATCGTTGCCGAAGCAATCCTGTAAGAAACTAAACCGATAATAAGCCAGTTGATCAGCAGTACAACGACTGAATATACAATGATCTTGTTCTTGAGATTCAGCGAACGCATCCCCGACACCTCCTCATGTCTCCAATAAATCGTCCATGTAACCGAGCACTAGCTTGCGATACTCCTTTGGGGTTACTCCGACGGCCTGTTTGAACACCTTGCTAAAATACCTGGGATCGCTGTAACCAACCATATCGCTGACGGCATATATTTTCAAACTGTAGTCGCCAAGAAGCTCTTTCGCTTTCGTAACGCGAATCTCCGTCAAGTATTCGACAAAGTTTTTCCCTGTTTCCTTCTTAAACCATCTACTGACGTACACCGGGTGCATATACACACGCTCAGCCGCTGTCTCTAACGTAATCTCCTCGGCATAATGGTTTTCCAGGTATGTAATCAATTCATCCATCATCCGGTTTTGCGATTGCGCTCCATTCACACCCAACCGCCGAATGATCTCGGCATACATCTGAATGATCGAATCTTTGAGTTCATCCATCGTCTCCATATCACGTATATTGTAATAGTCCTGCTCTCTTACCATTTCCATATTCGATAGCAACGGTTGGTATTTCTCTTTCAGCTTGACCGCCACCTTCATAAACTGGGCATAGGTTTCAACCGCTGCTTCTTTCGTCCTGATTCCCGAGAAAGCAGTATCCACATATTCGCCTAGCTCCGAAAAATCCGATTCCTGCACCAACGCAATCAACCGTTCAATATGAAGAGGGACTAACGGAGTTTGTGAATCAGTTTGAAAGGAGAGGTACTCCTCCTCCGTAATCCGACGATTCTTTCCGAAATAAAATTTCAGTTCTGTCAGGTCTAATGCCCTTTCAAACGACTCATGAATAAGATAAGCGCTTTCAACAGTTGGGCCGATATAAACCGTTATCTTGAGTTTTAACAATTCCGTTGAAGTTGCAATAAGCTGATCCGTAATTTCATTAATAAGAGTTGTGCTGCTGGACCCATGTGCGTAAAGGAACCCACACGCCGGATGATCACAATCGAAGAACGACACCTCACCTGTGGATTGGAACAATTCCTCAGCGATATTTTTCAGCGCATACTGCAACAGCTCCATATCATCCTTGCTGTACCTTGCCCGGATGCGGTTCAATTCGTCAAATTCTATCAACAGCACCGTGAATAAATTATGCCTGAGATTAATACCAACTCCATTTGCCCGCTGGAATAATTGTTTCATGATTTCCGGTCTTCCTTGCACGAGCTCTGTAACAAATTCTTCTCGAAGCAGCTTGAAGGCCTGCTTCTTCTTCATATCCTCCGTAATCAGCAAATCCAATTCCTGCTTTAGCTTTCCGAATACTTCTTTCATTTTGTCGATATTGATCGGCTTTAACAAATAGCCAGAGGCGCCCGAATCAATTGCAGCATTCGCATATTCAAATTCATCGTAACCACTTAAAACAACAAATTTAACCGTCTTGTTATGCTGTCTTACTTTCTCCATAAATTCGATCCCAGTGCAGAATGGCATTCGAATATCTGTCAGCACGACATGTGGTTGCAACTGGTTCACTAGCTCCAAAGCCTGTTTTCCGTCCTCCGCCTCTCCCACAACTGTAAACCCCATCATTTTCCAATCAATGAACGTCTTTAAGCCGTCGCGGATCCATTCCTCGTCATCGGCTATAATTACTTTGTACATGTGACCACCCCTTGCGTTTTATGACTTGCTACGACAGGTTTCGTACGAGAGCAGCGCCCATTAAAGAAACAATAATATCCCGAACGAATGGCTCGAGCCATTCGTTCGGGATACACAATCTGGTTAGTTCGTTGAATATAAACTCATCACTCATTAAAGCAACGTAATTGCCTGACTCAGATGATACCTACTTTCTTATTCTACACAGGAGTGACGAAACCTTTTCGTGGTGGCTTTGTTCTTAACTTAGGTGACATGTACATAGCGTCCTCATCTCTTAGGACCTTCCAACCTACCTCTACTATAAATCAGGTGATTGCAGGAAATAAGGATGCATAATAAATAAAAAGTGTAATAATTTAACCTGAAATTCGAAAGTCCATTTAAGAAAAAGCCATTTTGCGCTCAACTACCGCAAAATGGCTTCCTTCTCGCTTCTTATCCTTTCAGGATCCTCACCGCTTTGGACCATTCGGAGATGGCTTCCGTGTATGGACCAGATAGTCGTACACCTTCTGGGAACCATCCTTTGCTGTTACGGTAACCGCAAGGATTCCGACTTTTGAATCCCCTTCTACAAGCTCGGAATAGTTTGTTGCTGTTACTGCAGCGCCGCTGCTTACTGTCACATCCAGCTTTTTGGTATCCACCTTATCATCGTATACTTCCATGGAGTTAATCCCAAAGCGGCTCACTAGCTCAAACTTGTTTTTATTTTTGTACGAAATGGATTCAATGGCCACAGCATTAGTACTCGCAGATAATTCAACCCATACCGGGTTGGAGAAGGCAAAACCAGTACCGGTTAGAGGCCCTATCCCTGAGCTATTCTCATTGGCCTTTTCACTGAATACCTCCAGACGGTAAAACTCCTTGTTCGCCACAGGCAAAGATAAGCTTTTAATTACAGTATTCGTCTTTAATGACGTAAGATCGGCTTCAAATACAATTTCTCTGCTCGCATAATCCGCTATATCGCCGGTAACAGGATATTTGATCACACGCACACGGGTCAGATTAGAGTTCGGGTCATACGCTTGTATAGTAAATGGAGCGTCTCCGCTTCTCTCGAGCTTCAACGTCCCGCCCATATCAACTCCGCCAATGGAGAACCGGATCTCAGGACCGTTGCTTCCGTAGTAGCCTCCGTTCCTCAGCAGCGTCAATACATTCGCTTCGGTAAGGCTAGGCATCCACCCCTTGCTATACGTATCGCCTACCTTATCCTTCGTATGGCCGTCGGTATTGGCGATCCCGTAGTACTTCGCTTCGCCGCGGATGTTGATTTCGTCCCAGAACTTGAATGCTCTTTCATTCACGCCATTGTCGAGCGCATGCCATGTGCCGTTCCATACTTCAACGCCGGTGAATCCTGTCCATTGATAAGGATCTTGGAACAGATACGTCTGTTCGAATGGATGGGCAATATAGATCAATCCACCCTGACTTGTTACCTCGTTGATGCTATCCTGCCAGCTGAATCCTTCGGGACCTGCATTGTTATTAATGTCGAACCGGGGCAGGCTGTTCAACCCGTAGACAAGCGCGTGACCAGCATGCGTTGTTATTTCGGTACCCGCTAGGCTAAGAAACCGGTCGCCATAGCTCGCTGTGACGGTATCTGCATCTTGCTTATGCGAGTAAATATTGTGCTCTGTACTCCAAACCCAGTTCAGCAGCCTTTTGTTATACACGCTGTCCGCATTCTGGGCAATGGTGTGAACCCCGTCCGTATGCTTGGTATGGGTATGGTTGTCACCAGCGTAATAACCGCCGCCGTTAACGTCAAAGCTGCTTTTTCTTGTTATGTTAAAGAGGTCGTGGGATACATTGGCTTTGATAACCGATCTTCCGCCCTCCAACGCAACAGCCCTGATGGTAACCTCGACTTGGGATTGTGCTTCCATCATGGGGATTGTGACTGTTCCATCATCTAGCAGGTCCACAAAGTAAGGCGGCTGCACATCAACGGTTACATCGTTCAATATCTCGTTTGTAAGATTGCGTACAGTTATCGTAATGTCGAACGGAGTATCGGTTGTTAAATCCGAAGGCAGCCCTACAGTGACGTCGGCATACTTCTTCAACACGAAGTCAGCCTGTATCCTTCTGACATCCGCGATTTCGATTGTCCTGCTGTCGACCGAATATTCTTCATGCACAGGAGTGATCTCGTACGTACCCTTCTTCGCGAAAATCTGATATTTTCCGTCGCTTGTAGTCATTGCTCGAGCGTAAATGTTCCCGCTGCTGTCCCTGCTAACAACTTCCGTAAAGGCCACAGGAGCTCCTGCCTCATCGGTAACCTTGCCGATTATGCTTCCATATTCCTCCGGATTGCCGTGTTCTCTAATCACTTTGGCCCAGAATTCAGCAAGCCCATAAGGCTTATCTGCCGGTCCGGCAATATGAGGCATATGGTAGATCACATAGCTCTTGCTCTGCCCATTCGGTATGGATGCATCGAACCAGGCTCCGACAAATACTCCCTCGTGGATAATGATTTCAGGTTGCTGTTCCTGAGGCCAAATAATGGCGTGTGCGCTTTTGCCTGTAAATGAATTGTTGATTCCGCTGAATAGGTAGTTATCGGTCCAGCCGCTCTTGATCGCATTCTTCTCCTGGCTGAACACCCAATTTCTCCCCGGCAGGTAGCTGTGCTGCTCTCCTGGTTGATCCGGATCTACGATATAGCCGAAATTGCCGTTGAAATCGACACCCGTCTGGTTGTTCAGCGTAATATCCATTCGGATCAAAGGTGTGCCCTCTACAATGGAATACTGTACAGACGATTTCATCTTATCATTCTTGTCCCAGTCCCCATTGGCCACAATACTATTGCCATTCCGGCTTATATCGGGCAGCTCCAGCTTGTTCAACGGGTGGAACCAGGACCATTCCATATGCAAGCCATTTGCTTCGTCCTCCGGGGTAACGCCTAGGTTGTCGCTCAAAACAAACTCCGTGTAGTCTATATTTTCCTGCATATTAAGCTTGGGAACCGCATCCATCATGTGGCCGGGTGTCAGCGTTCCCCACTTGTTGTTGCCTGATGCATCATTCGTCCAGTTGACAGGATCCATGCCCGCCGTCCTTACCGTACCAACGGTCAGCTTGATTTCGGGGCTTTCGATGTAGTAGTAATCGTCTCTAGGCCACCAATCTCTGGATGTCCCTTCATAGGTGAATCCCGGATCTCCCTTGGTGACTCCAGTAACAATCTCCTTCACTGGCGCCGCCATTGTAAAATCGACCTGTGCCCTATTCCCAGCTAGCCGTTCGGGTTGTGTCAAATCAAAATGATCGGTTCCATTGGTTGCATGCAAGCTATACACACTCCCTGTAACCGTGTATACACTGTACATCCCACGACTGTCAGTCGTGGCCGACGCAACCTTGCTGCCCGATTGTGATCTCAGCTCGATCTCTACATTACGGGAAGGGGTCCCTTCCAGATCGGTTACAGTGCCTGTTATTGAACCTATTGTTGATGGATCGATTCCGTTCTTTACCGCGTCCGCCCAAAACTCCGCTGCCTTATAGGACTCATACGCTGGCGCAGGATTATGCGGGAGATGGTAGATCACAAGCTCCTTCGTTCCATTCGGAGCCAAGGCAACTTCAAACCAGGCACCGGTTATGTAACCTTCCGGAATAAGTGCGCTAGGCTGTTGGTTGTCTGGCCAAATGATGGCGTGAGCTGTATTCCCCGTATACTTGTCCTGAATCCCGTTGAAGATATAGTTCTTGTTCCAGCCGGAAGTGATAAATTCACTCACTTGTCCGCCTCTCCAGCCCCAGCCAGGTACATAGCTTTGTTGCTCTAATCCCTCTTCCGGGTCTATGATATAGGCCAAGTTGCCGGTAAAATTAGCGGTTCCCTCATTCGTCAGCCTGACCTTCATTTTGATGAGTGGAGAGTTTTCTACTGTTGTATAAGTTACTTGAGCTTTAATGTTCGGATCGCTATCCCATGTTCCTTTTGAGACAATCGAGTGGTCCATTACCTGAATATCGGGCATGCTGAGCTTTTGCGTCGGATACCACCACGTTCGCCCCACATTCGGACTGAGCACAAACTCTGAATAATCCAGGTTATCCCTTCCGCTGAACTTGGGAGCCGTATCCATAATATGTCCGGGCGTCAAAGTCCCCCATTTGTTATTACCCGATAAAGCATCGCTAAAGTCTGTAGGATGCGGAGTAGCTAATGTACTCGTCCCAATGGTGAGCTTAACCTCATCGCTCTCTATATAGTAATACTCTTGATCCGCTACCCAATCCCTTGAGGCGGGGCCATATGTAAAACCAGGATCACCGCTTCCCGTATTGGCAATAGCAGCCGTTGAATCCGGAAGCTCTGGAGCAGCGGCACCTGTAAGCAGCAAGCTGAAATTGGTTTCTGCCCGGTCAACTGCAGCGAGGCTAGTATTCTTCGACGCGGTTTGATAGCCGTTTTTCACAGCTTCCACTCTGTAATTCGAGCCTTTCATGGTATAGAGCTGATAAAAACCCGCGCTGTTCGTGACTGCCCTCGCAACCGTTTGGCCTAATGCATCTTTCGTATAAATTTCGGCATTGGGAATTCCGAGTCCGTCGCTATCCTTCACCGTGCCAGTGATCATGCCTGCGCTAGAAGGGTCAGTTCCCTGCCAAATCATATTAGCCCAAAACTCAGCCGTCATGTAAGGACTGTCCGCAGGTCCAGCCACGTGAGGGAGGTGATAGAACGTTATCGTTTTGCTTTCTCCGATTGCCATATTGGCATCAAACCATACCCCTTGGATGTAGCCCTCCGGCACAAGAGCAGTCGGTTGATTCTGCTGCGGCCAAATGACGGCATGGGCAGGTCTGCCTGTGAACTTGTCTTTCACGCCATTAAAGATGTAATTTTTATTCCAGCCTGAAGTAATCCACTCACTCGCTTGAGCCGTACGCCACCCCCAACCTGGGACGTAGCTGTGCTGTTCGGCAGACTCATCCGAGTCTAAGAAATAACCAAAGTGTCCGCTGAAATTAATCGTGCTTTGATTCGTAAGCGTAAGCTCCATTTTAATTAGAGGCGTATTCTCCACTAGGGAATATACGATTGATGATTTAATAGCAGGGTTCTTATCCCAGTCCCCGCTTGCCGTAATGGTATGATCGGTATTGCCGATCGTGTCCATTTCCAGCTTTTCGGTCGGATACCACCAGGTCCTGTGGGGTTGTTCCCTAAGGACAAATTCCGTATAGTCCAGGTTGTCGCGCATATTGGGTTTGGGAGCGGCATCCATCAAGCTTCCCTTTGTCAGAGAGCCCCACTTATCATTGCCTGTTGCATTCGAGCTGGAGTCCGTGGTGCTCATGGTGCTCAGTCTTACCGTTCCAACCGTAAATTTCACATGCTCGTTCTCCAGGTAGTAGTAGTCCGCCGAGGTCACCCAATCTCTTGCAGCAGGTCCGTATGTGAACCCGGGATCCTCACGCGAGACGCCGTACACTGCAGTAGTAACAGCATCAGCCTGTTGAGTGTTGAAGGTGCCTAGTACTAGGATAACTATTGTGACTAACGTTGCTGCGAAACCAGTTGTTAGAATACGCTTTACCATCGATTTTCCTCCCTCTTTCTGGATTGCAGCATAATCATAATGTACAGGTGGGGGGAAGGAAATAATACATTATTAACCAATTCATGCTGTTTTATGAACATTGGGCGGCATCTTAACAAAGGCATATGGATTGTTGAAAAAGTGCTATATGGATTCCGTGCCGGACGTGCTACAATGTGATGTTTCAATGAAACAAAAGAAAACTGCCGACCCGGTACGAATCAGCAGTTCCATATCTTTAACCCTATTCCTGTAGAATCACGAGGTCTGTTTCCCTTGCAAAAGCCTGAATTTCTTAGGCGGCACTCCCTTAATCCTCACTTAAGTAATCGTATTGTAAATCGCTATAAATCCAATGGAGCTGCCATCCTTGTCAAAGACCTGCATTTTTCTCGAAACGGTTCCGAGTGAAGTGGCCGTCTGCGTTCCATTCGTACTGATGCTTGAGTTAACCGTAGAGAAGATATTCGGCGTCGTTCCTGCGTCATATCCGATTTTTCGAATATTTACGTTTTCAATCGTGTTCATGGTGCAGTTTACGTTCGTTTCCGTCCCGAAGCAATAGACACCGTAATTGGTTTGGCCCGTTTTTCCGATGATGACATTTCCAATCAAATGACAATTTGAGATGCCGGTGTTAAGAACGACCCCGAACGAACCGCCGTATATATAACAGCCTTCGACTATGACCCGCTCGCAAACGCCCTGAGATTGGATCCCCGCATTGGTCGTATTGTAGATGTGGCAATTGGTAATCAAGATATCGGTAGCGTTGAATAAAATCCCTTGCGTTCCGGCTCCATTAATCCGTATGTTATCCAAGGTCAACCCGATAATCTTCCCGCCAATTTGTCTGACATATATCGACGGGCCCAAACCCGCTACCCGTTCCATCGTCACATTGGACACCCTGGTGTTCAACAATGCCCCGGGTGCGGCGCTCGGGGTGCCGATCTGAATGCCTCCCGTATTCGATGCGCTCCAGTCATTGATCGTAAGCCCGTCAATGAAGTTTCCTGTAACATCTGCCGGCGAAGCGTTCGTAATGGCGGCCCCCGCTCCGCATTTTTTGACGGTGCAGCCGATAATTCCCGATAGACTGGATTTTTCAATGACAAAACCCGTATCCGTACAATTCTGGGCGATGCAGTTCATAATCAGATTTTGCGTACCGCTCGTATATACTCCGTCAGCTGCTTTGCCGGCGACGCCGCAATCTTTGAGAATGCAGCTGGTTATTCTGCAACGTACCGAAGCTCCCCCGAGCGCGATTCCTACTCCCGGTATGCCGTTCCCGCCAATCGTATTCTGAACGGTGCAATTGTCGACCGACGAATCTATACAACTTGCCAGATATATGCCTACCGTTCGGATCGACAAGCTAACCCGATTCCCATGATTAGCATCCACGACCAAATCGGCAACCTCGATCCCGTTCAACCCGCTTGCTAGAATCATCGTTTCATAGTTGGATGTGTTAGCCGCTTTGATCACCGTCGAGTTACCGCTTCCCATGATCTTAACGTTAGGATAGGGAATGTTTAGGGTCGAGCTGACGATATAGGTCGATGCCGGCAGAAACACAACACCGCCGCTTGTCAGACTATTAATTGCGGCTTGTATGGCCGCGGTATCGTCCACACTCCCGTTGCCTTTTGCCCCGAACCATTTGACATTGACCGGGCCTTCGTAAATTCGCTTGAATCGGTTCCCGGAAGTACTGACCAGCACCAGGCCTGTATTATCTGGCGATACGGTATCGGCGGCATCGTAGTAGAAATGCCCTTCCTGCATCGTATCAGTTACATAGTAAACGCTACCCGAAACCGGAGTCACCATGGCTCTTAGCTCTGCTATTGTCGCCAGAACAACGCAGCTTTCGTCAATCATGGTTGAAACGTAGCTTTCTACTTTCCGTTCCAATCCGTTTCCGAGGTTATCCCCCTCCCCGGATTCCGACGGTCCGTAAACCGATTCCGAAACGGAGCCTCCCGACTTGGCGAATGCAGTCCCATAGTTCAACATAGTCCCGGCCGCCATACCCAATCCGGCGATCCCGATGGTAGAGAGCAGTTTTCTTCTGCTGATTAGGCTATTCGTATCCCCTGTTTGGCGATCCCCTTGATCCTCTTGTACCTCTAGTACCTCTTGATCCACTTGCCCTGAATGCAAACGATTTTTCATTTCATTTCCCTCCTCATTTTTAATAAATGATTGACTTGGAAGCGCTAACAAAATAGCGAGCGTACACAAGTTCCTTTTTTCCTATCATTCCCTCCTCCTACTAATTTTCGTCTCGCTATTATCATGATAGAACCAACCCCGGAATCGATCTTTATCCTTCTTTCCGTTTTTTTTGCACATTCGTGTCATTCACTACCCGCCGCTTATAGCGTTAAATAACGCGATTTTCTTGCTGGCTCCTCGGTCGCTTAACTGCATACGGCTCTCATACTCCGCCTACACAGATAAGCCATGTTACTACTGTCTATTTGGGCGATTTCATCATTCAGCCAAGAATTAGCCAATCGGACTATCCTCTATTTCCTCATTGTGTACCCATTTTTCTCAAAACCTGGCCAATAACCAATAGTAAACTTGCTATTACAGAAAAAGCCGTCTTTTCAGCCCAAATAACCTATACTAGCGCTGGCTAACAGATCTTCTCCATAATATCTAAGTAGTAACACCCACTGATAGAAAAGACCAGGAGACGCCGTTATTATTAACCGCGAAAGGATGGCGTCTCTAATAATCGGTCAGCTCATCTTCAATTCCAAATAAAACGACTGCAGAAATTTTTTGACGTTCACTTTGCTGCTTGTCCCTTCCGTTTCTTGTTCCAACTCCCGCATGCGCGTTCGCACTTCCTGAAATTCGAACAGTCGGCTAGCGTAATGCTCGAATATCGGGTTTGCATAATCGCTCAGCCCAAGCGAAGACAAATGGGTAAGCGACTGCAGCACCATTCGACGCATCCGCTGCTCTAATGCGCGAACCTCTCTTTCCGAATGCTTGTCGGGTCCCGGCTCCTTTTCCTTCCGCAGCACTTGACTGTACAATTCCTTCAGGGGCGGCAATTCCCGAAGAGGTCCACTTCGGCGTTCCTCCTCCTCCAACCATCGGATCAACTTCATTAAATCTCCCGCTCCCGCTTCGCCTGCAATTCCCAACTGCAGCATCAGCGTCCCTGCCCTTTCTTCCAAGGAAATCTTCTGCCGCAGCGGCGGGAGCGTAGCGGCAGCCCCTCCCAAAGCACTAAGCGAATGGCGGATGGAATCGATGGAACGGACGAGGCTCAAGTGGTGATCGACACGTTTTAATACCGACAACACTTCGTAACGATTGATAGGCTTCCGGATAAAAGTATCGACTCCTTCCTGGTAAGCTTCCCCCACCAACTCTTTGTGCTCTACTTGCGAGATCATCACGAACGTTCCGGCGTAGCCTTCCCTTCGAAGCGCTTTGATCGTCTGGATCCCATCCCGCCCGGGCATTAAGAGATCCATAAGTACGACGTCAACATCAGCCAACTGTCCAGCCGTCACATGCAAGCCGTCCGCCGCCTCGCCCACGACTTCCCCCAGTTGGCTTTCCGTTATCATCCGCGACAGCATTTTGCGAACAGCAGCATCGTCATCAATCAGAAACAGGTTCATCTTCTTCATGCTCCCCCTTTCGCATCAATTGTTGAATCGGAACTCTCAGCTCGAAGCGCGTTCCATATTCCATATCCGGGCTCAAGATCAGGGTACCGCCCATAGCCCGCGCAAGATCTCTCGCATGCGTCAACCCGATGCCCGTAGAAAAATAACCTTCCGGATTGAACTTGGTCGAATAACCCGGCTCAAACACCAAATCCCGTTCCTGCTCGGAAATGCCGGGTCCATCATCGATCACCCGGACCACCAGCCAATCCTCTGCCAGTTCCGCTTCTACAAGGACTGCTCCGTGCTCTGGTATCGCTTCCACTGCGTTGATCAGCAAGTTGTTCAAGATGGAAAGCATCGCATAAGTTTGATTGGTGAACAACTGGACGTCCGCTTCAAGACGAAAGGCAATTTGTTTGCCGCTAGCTTCCGCAACCTTCTCATTCGCCTGGACGGCCAAACCGCAAAGCTCAATGATCCCCAACCGGTCTCCGGCCATTGTAGGCTTCATCAGCTTCGACAATCCGGCGACGATCCGCTGCAAATCTTTTTTCAACTCGTGTACGTTTTCCGCCAAATGCAGGGCTTCGCGATGCTCGGGCAGACGCTGTTCCATTAATTTCTTATACAACCTATAGCTTTCGTGCGTGAGCTTCTCGACGTGGGCCATTAATTTTCGCATATAAAACGATTCCGTGTACAGACTCGAATTTAGCAAAATCAGCCTCTCCAGCTCCAGCTTCCTCCACTCCCCGAGTTGGCGCACTTGGCGAATGGACAGCATGTTGTACAGACCTACGACAAAAAAACTGCGGAGCACGCCGGTTATGCCGATCAAAATCAATCCTCTCCATGTCAACGTGACCGAATCGAGGATCAAGAAACGGACGAATAATTCCATGCAATTGGAGATCGTATCTGCAGCCGCCCCGATTAAACCCACCTGTATCGGAAACTCCGCCTGTTTGCGAATCCGGAGCAGCTGTACGGACACAGCGAAGGTCATATAAAAGCCGAAGGTTGGAATATGATGCAGGAAGCTTGTAAACAGATCGGCGCCGCTAACAGCATCCATGCCAATACGGAACAATACGACCGAAGCTCCCGTATATAAGCCTGTTGAAAGCACGGGAACGGAGAACCAGAGCAGCCCGAAAAAATAAGCGACGATTCCGAGTGAGAACCGAAACGAGTCTCCGAACGGATTCAATTTAACTTCTCCGAGCAATACCGTACTCACCAAAATGACGATCAGGATGCGAACACGATCCGACATGGCGTTAGAACCTCCCTACTAAACGAAAGAAAGCAAAAGAGATCATCCTTCCTAGGTTGCCCAAGAAATGGAGATCTCTTTCAGTCGATCAAACGTGCTTATTTTCCAGCTTCTTGGAAAGGACGGACAACGCGTAGTTGACCGCGAAGTATATGAACGCCACCAAGATGAAGGTCGGAATGACATAATTCACGTTGCGCCCGTTAATGATTTGGGCATGATTCATCAGCTCTGGAAGCGCGATGACAACCGCCAGCGACGTATCCTTCAGCAGCGATATAAATTGGCTGACGAGCGGTGGAACCATGCGGCGTAGCGCCTGCGGCAGAATGACGAACCGCATCGTTTGAATTGAGGACAAGCCCGAAGAACGGGCCGCTTCCACCTGTCCTTTCTCGATGGAATTCAAGCCGCTGCGGACAATTTCCGCCAGCATGGCCGATTCGAAGATGACCAGCGCTACGATCGCCGCGTTCATCTTGCTCATCTTGATTCCGACTTCCGGAAGGGCAAAGTACGTGAAGAAAATGATCAAAAGCAGCGGTAAATTCCGGATCGTCTCCACCAAAATCGCCATCAAGGAGGAGAGTATGGGAATGCGCCAATAGCGTACAATCCCGACTATCGTACCGATCAAGAAGCTGAGCGCAATCGAGATGATCGCGACTTCAAGTGTCACCAATAAGCCTTGCAGCAAAAACTTCAAATGAGAAGGAGCATAGGCGCCGATAAAATCCATGTTGGAACCCTCCTCACCGTGCTCTCGCCATGCGGCGCTCCAGATAACGGAGACCGAAGCTAAGCGGAATGGTTAATGCCAAATAAAACAGGGCTACGAATATATATACATCGAACGTAACGAAGGTAGACGCAGAGATCAAATCGCCGTAATACATGAGATCAAGCCCTGCGACGACCCCCAATACGGATGAATTTTTGATCAAATTCAGAAATTGGTTGCCGAGCGGCGGAATCACGATTTTGACGGCTTGCGGTAAAATAATATAACGCATCACCTGAACGTAACCGAATCCGGACGCGCGTCCCGCTTCCATTTGCCCTTTGGGCACCGACTGAATGCCGGCGCGTATCGTTTCGGCGATGAAGGAAGACGTGTAAATTGTCAAGCCCACGGTTCCCGCCGTAAATGGATTCAAGCGGATCCCGATCGACGGAAGCCCGACAAACATAAAGAATACGATTACGATTAGAGGAATGTTTCGGATAAATTCCACGTAAACCGCCCCGACTGCATTCAGGATCCGTATGGGCGCAATGCGAAACACTGCAAAAACGGCACCCAGCAAGAAACTGCCGATCAAAGCTAGAAGGCTGGCCTTTATCGTATTCGTAAAGCCTTCCAAATATTGGTCCCAATGATTCGTCAGGATGGAAAAATCGATCATCCCTGCCCCTCCTTTCTTAAAGTAACCCCACAAAGTGACGCGGGATCTTCGAAGCGTACTCCTCGGCGAAGCCCCTTTGCAGGGACCCAAAAACCTAGACGGGATAGGCGTAATTGCCTACCCCGTCGGCTTTAGTCACTTCTTCGGTTTTTCACCCATCCATTTCTCATAGAGCTTGTCGTACTCTCCGTTTGCTTTCATTTCTTTAATCACGGCGTTCACCAGTGCGACCAAATCTTCCTCTTTTTTACGCATCCCAATTCCGTATGGTTCTTCCGTGAACGTCTCTTGCACAACGCGATAGTTCGGATCCTGTTTCGCCATTCCGAAGAGAAGAGCGTTATCCGTCGTCAACGCATCGCCTTGCCCTGCCTTAAGCGCGGTAAAGGCTTCCGCATAGTTTTCGAATTCCAGAATCGGAGTGTCCGGAGATTTCGCGCGGATATTGGTGGTTGAAGTAGAGCCTTTTGCGGTAACGATTTTGGTGTTCTTGTTCAAATCAGCGAGTCCGTTGATTTTGCTGTCTTTTTTAACAAGTAACGACTGTCCGGCCATGAAATATACGTCGGAAAAGTCGATTTCTTTTTTGCGGTCTTCGGTAATCGTCATCGTGGCTACGATCATGTCGATTTCGCCGTTTTTCAGCATCGGAATCCGCGTTTTAGACGTAACTTCCTTCAGCTCGATTTTGGTTTCATCGCCGAATATTTTTTTGGCGATCGCCTTCGAGAGATCGATGTCGAAGCCTTCCACTTTACCGGAAGCCGGATCTTTCAAGCCGAATAAGTTCAAGTCGTACTTCACGCCTACCGAAAGCTTGCCTCGAGCTTTGATCTGTTCGACGGCTCCGGCTTTCGTACCAGCGTTCGCCCCTTGCGTCGGTTCCTGCCCGGATTTCTCTCCGCCGGCGCAAGCCGCAAGAGAAACGGCCATTACGGCGGTCAGCGTAATACCTGTCAACTTTTTCATCATGTTCATGTCAATCTCCCCTTTTTCGTTAATCAACTTAAGACTATCAATGATTCAAAACACGGCTTAAAAACAAGCGGGCCCGTTCTTCTCTCGGGTCGGCGAAAAATTCGGATGGAGCCGCTTCCTCTACGATCCTGCCTTGATCCATAAACACGACGCGGTCGGCCACTTCCCGGGCAAATCCCATTTCGTGAGTGACAACGACCATCGTCATTCCTTCAAATGCAAGCGTTTTCATTACATCCAGAACTTCTCCGATCGTTTCCGGGTCGAGTGCGGACGTCGGTTCGTCAAAAAGCATAATTTTCGGCTTCATCGCGAGTCCCCTGGCAATGGCTACGCGCTGCTGTTGTCCGCCGGACAGCTGTGAGGGAAAGGCATCCGCTTTTTCGGAAATGCCGACCTTTTCAAGATAGAACATCGCGGTTTCCCGCGCTTCCGCTTTGGAAATGTTCGCCACTTGAAGCGGCGCAAGCGTAATATTGTTCAAAACCGACATGTGAGGGTACAGATTGAAATGCTGAAACACCATTCCGATGTTCCGGCGGAGCAGGTTAATGTCCGTTTTTTTGTCGTTGACACGGATACCGTCTACAATCAGCTCCCCATCTGTAATCGTTTCCAATCGATTAATGCAGCGTACTAGCGTGCTTTTTCCTGAACCGGAAGGTCCGATTACGACGACAACTTCCCCGGATTTAACCGACAAATTGATGTCCTTCAACACATGAAATTGCCCGTAATGTTTATTGACTTGGTGAAACCGGATCATTATATCCCTCCTTCCAAGCTTTGCTAATGATGACTCAGACATATTGTATCGAGCAGCCAACCGAATCCGACCAGAAACGACACAAAGTTGTTAATTATTTATTAACCACATTTCTTCCTAACCTAACGACTTGCCCATAAAAAAAAAATGAAGCCCGCAATTTGTGGGCTCCATCTAGTCTAGGTTTATTTGGGGACCCTCGATAATTCCCGATTAAGAAAATAAAAACAGAACGGAAAGACTTCAGCTCTCAAATCCTTTCAGCCAGTAGTAGAGCGCATCGGCCATTTGATTGTATCCCGTGTCAGCAGGGTGAACACCGTCCGTTTGACGGGCAATCGTCATGTTATTCCTTGAATTTGCTGCAACGGTCGACACCTTCATATTGTGTTCCGTGTCTAGGATAGCATTAAGCGGGACAAGATAAATATTGTCTGCGGTCCGGTCTTTGAAATTTGCAAGAATCGCTTTATTCCATCGGAACCAGTTACGTTTATATTGCCATTTCGTTTGTCCGGAGCCGTAGTTATTCCCGAATGCGTCCTGATGCCTTGACGGCGGAATCGTTAAGCACATGCCGATCTTAACGTTCGGGAACGATGTCTTAATATTAGTGATCATCTTGTTATAAGTCGTGACCGCCGCATTAACGACAGCGTCAGCGCCGGAATCGCTCGTTTCGTTGAAAATATCATTGATTCCCAGGTGGAAGATCACATAATCGACTCCGATATACCCTTGACTGCTCATATATTGCGAAAAGTTAAATGCACCATTGAACACAAAGGGGCTGGAGGAATCCTTATTATATTGATCCACTCGCCAGCCTGGCCGACCTTCGTGAATATTCGGTGCCGTTCCTTGCGAACCTAGCAGCGTGATGTCCATCGCGTCAAAGCTGAACAGGTTGAGTAATTCGTTGGTATATTTACCCACAGCCGTGGTGCTATCCCCAACAAACAAGGCACTTTTCGTGACGCCGGTTCCCACGCTGCTCGATCTGACGATTACTGTGGCCGAAGCTGTACCGACCTTCTGCATGCTCTTTTTGTCATACACGTTGATCGTGATTGGATATGTTCCTGCTTTATTCGTGTTCAATGTCCAACGTTCATTTTGTTGGATGCCAGCTGAGCAGATAACGTCGAATAGGTAATCATCCGCATTGCCAACAATCAGATTGTCAAAGTAAATGTTGATTTCTTTGCCTGTCATTGCGATTATCGTCGGGGGCAGTTGAACCTCAATCGTATCCATTGGAGGATCATATTTATTCTTTGTATCATGGGGTGTTGTTAGTTTCTCTGTCGGATTTGGAATTACTGACTTGCTCGCACTCCTGCCGTACAGAGCCGCTATAACAACAAACACCGCTACGAGCGCGAAGGCGCTCTTTGTTCCTTTCCTTCTCCCTTGCTGCGTCATACTACGCGCACTCTCCTATTAATTACGCTAACCGAAAGTTATGCGGAAGGTTTGAATTTTCCACGGTCCCAGATGAACGTCAAAGCCATTCGAATCATGTGAAATCTCTCCTGCAGGCTCTTCAAGCAAATTCATCGCCGTCACATCCGTTATACGCTTAAAGCACGTGAACCGGGCAGATGATGGCCGTTCTGATAAATTGAAGAAACGAACAATTAGCTCCCCTTCGTTACCGCTTTCCGGGCGCTTGATGACGCTCAAGCAAATGTCGGAATTCGATAATTCGAAATAGCTTACAGGCTGGGCCGGAACGTGATCATCAGGTACTTTCGCGTAAACGGGATACATATCGACTTGCAAACAATCTTGCAGGCGTGTCAAATCCGCATAAGAAGTGGAAGCATCAAGAACAGCTAGTGCATATTTGAATGTTAACTTCCCGGCAATTTGACCGCCTTCTTCCCCATTCGTCCTATATGGTTTCCAGAACGAACGATACATCGTTACATGCAGGGAGCCCCGATTGTCATCCGGTGCGGAACATTCGTGCAAACCGAAGGCTGAAACGAACGCCAGACCGCCTCCGTCTATTCTGCGTTTGCCAACAATCCCGCTCATTTGTTTCTCCGGCACCTCGCATTCCTTCCAATCCTGCGTTTCCGTACGAATGCCCGTCGGCCTTTCCACAAAAGCAAAGGGCTGATTGGCAAAAAAGGTCGGGGATAACACATCCGTGGGGATAACCAGACGAAGCCGATGATCCCGGGCTTGATTGTCTATTACGGTTTCAACATCGACATGTGATGCGCCTCTTGAAAGCCCTATCAATGAGCGAATCGCTAGCGTAACATGCTCTTCCGAACGCTTTAATCCATGGGGATGCCGTTCCATAGACTGGGGAACCCGAATATAATGGGTAATTTGAAATACGGCACGAACCGGACCGTTTTCGACCGTTTCAATGACACATTCGCTTCCCCCGCTACCGATCAGACGATCTTTGACAGGGTTGGCGTGAAACCATCCGTCGCCGATTTCCCCATCGTTGAGATAACTTAACAGATTGTCATAGCGTTCGCCGGTGCGTTTATCGTAAATAGCGACCGTCCCGTTGTCGTTGACTGTAAGTTTGATATATTCGTTCTCCGCTTCCTTTTCGGAGCGGGATAACCGGTCCAAATATCGGGACGGCTTCTTGCTAGGAACAATTAAGTATTCAGCCTTCCCCATCGCAGGAACATCCACTTCCAGCGATACGGTATGGCGGTCCACCGTTCTCGTCACTTTCGTCTTCGTTCCAAGCCCGTTTACGATAAAGTTTTTCTTCATCTGACATAGGCCATAAGGAACTTCTCGTCCATGGCAATCATGGATGGTAAAGCTGTTTTTCACTTCATAACCGAAAGGCTCCTGATAATTGGCGGGATATTGCTGATCGAAATCAATGTCCACTGTGACAGTGCCGCGCCTTGGGAACGGCAGTGGATTCCACAATGTCAGCACGCTAGTATGGTCGCTTCCTCCCTCATCGTTCCTGAGCGTTTCCTTTTCCAAAATGTTACTGATTACGTACTTAGAAATCTCTTTTACTTGGTCGAATCGATACTCCATGTCTTTATGTACCTGATCGATCGAGCACCCGCAGATCGAATCATGCGGATGGTTTTGCATCAAATACTTGTAGGCCAGATCGACATAAGACTTCTTGACGGAATAACCTCGAAGCTCAGATAATGCAACCATCGGCTCTACCCATTTTTCCAGCAGCGCCTGGCATTCGTCGTTCGCCTTTTTGAGTGGATAACGGCTGGACAGCGTATGAGTAATCAAGTAATTGGAACCTGGCTGTTTGCCCGGTTCGTTCAATTCCCCCATTTTGACCGGCATCTGCTCAGCGTAGCCTTCCAACTGCTTTCCCATCTGCTCCAAACTGCCATGCTTAACCTCCGAATCCGGATACAGTTCGCGAATCATCCCCAGATAATCCACCGTATTTCGGCGAATCGATGCGTGATCCATGCAGTCCAAAAGCAACCAGACGGGGATCGGGCTTCGTTCCATTTCCTTGTCGATAAAGGCTTTGATTCGCTGCTTCGTATCATCGGGCGATAAATGACGGTGCTCCGCATCCATGATGATTACTAAAAAAGAGGCATAGGCGTTTTCATCCGGCAGTTTGAAGGTGATGCATTCGCTGCCGTCCGGCGAACTCCAACGAAAGTGCGCAGGCACATTGTGCTCGTTAAGCCCTCTCCCTAGCATCGCATAAGGGATATTACATCCGTTGAATATTTGCGGCATTTGGGCAATATGGCCGAAAATATCGCAAACATAGCCGTATTTCCAAGGCTCGGCACCCCACTCTTGGCTTATTTGTCGACCAGTCATCAAGTTTCGGATCAAACTTTCACCGGATAGAAGAAACTCATCGGGCATGACATACCAAGGGCCGATAACGATTCTGCCCTCCTGAATCAATCGGGCAAGACGTCCCCTTTGTGCCGGTTCGATTTCCATGAAATCCTCCAGCACAATCGTTTGCCCATCCAAGTAGAACATTTCAAAATCCGGCTGATTCTCCAGTACCTCAACCAGATCGTCCATCATGTCGACAAGCCGGAAACGAAAGCCTTGAAAAGATTCGTACCACTCCCGGTCCCAATGGGAACTGGAAAAATAATAAAATGTCGGTTTCGTCATGTGTGACAAACCTCCCGGTATATGATTGTGATGTAATAGAACCCCTTAAGATACTACTACGCATCCTAAGAGGTCCTTTACGTACTCCGATTATTGGCCTGAAGCCGCCTTCCTTAAGTCCAGCGTCTTTTTATTCCATGCATCGATTTTTGCTTTGAGCGTACTCATATCCCCGCCCGCCAGTATGGTTTCCGCCAAAAACGTAAACGGATGTTCTTGGAATACAGGAATGGTAGCACCTGGAGCGATGCAGCACAAATCCTTGGTTAATTTTACAGCCGCCGTATTTTTACCCTTCCATAGTGGTGACTGGTCGATATAATTCTTCAAAGAATCATCGATGACGGACGCGTTGGAGCCATGATCAATTTTCCACTTCTGCGCTTCGTTTTCAAACTGGAAGCTGATCCACAGCCACGCCTCCTCCTTATGCTTCGAACTAGCTAACAAGCCGATTGGGCCATAAATATGATGAGTAACCTGCGACACTTTACCTTTAGGGAACGGCAAGACGTCGTAATTGAATTTCGCTTGTTTTGCCAACGATTCCAAGACCCAGTCCCCGCCGATATCGAACAATGTTTTGCCATTAATAAATTTACTGACTGAACCGCCCAACTCCGTCGCCTTCTTTGTGTCTGGGTAGGAACCGTCTTTCGTAATTAACTCTTGTATCCATTTCAAATCGTTCATCGCTTCCGGCTTATCCAGCACAGTCTGTGTCAAATCTTCATTCATATACCATAGATTAGGAGAACTTCCGTTAGCTACCGACATTGCAGACAAGAAATATCGGGCGAAAATACCATTGCTCGTCAAGCCATATTCCCCTGCCGCAGGGTCTGTTGCCGCTTTTGCGAGCTCACGGAATTTATCGTACGTCCAATCGTTTTTCGGCATTTCCAAGCCATGCTTGGCAAGCAGATCCTTGTTCACCAAGACCCACATCGGAACGTCAACCATCGGAACGGCAAAACGCTGGCCCTTCGCGTTATCGAACGATTCGAAGAATCCTTTTGGAAGCTTCTTGCTTTTGAGTGATTCGTCCTTCGCAATATACGGCTTCAAATCTTCTAGCAAGCCGCCTTTCGTATACTGACTCAAGTCGGTGAGCCAAGTCAGATCCGCCGGTGTTCCCGCAGCTTGCAAAGCGGCAATTTTTTCGATAATACTAGTATCTAATCCGTTTGCCGGGAAGTTCGGTTCAATTGTGATCCACGGGTATTTCTCGTTAAATTTTTTGTACAGATCGGTGTACGATTGTTCCCATGTGACAATTTTTAGCGTTACCGGATCACGCTTCTCCTGCGGCTTTACGGTTGCTGTTGCTGTTGCCGTCGGAGCAGTCGTTGCACTCCCTTTGTCGTCTCCTGATGAGCATGCCGACAAGAACATCGATAATACGAGGATAATGCCAACCACTAAAACTAAATACCGTTTTGTCTTCATTCCTTTACCTCCCTTAGTAGATGCGAACTAAAAACCTTCATGCAATAGCTTCTCTCAGCTGCAACTGACCGTGCGTGGTACTAAAATGGTGCTAACGTGGTGCTAGATGTCTGCCAATAACCACCTCCCTTCAAGAAGTCGCCTTATTCCACAAGCCCGGATCGTTCTATACTTTCCACGAACCACCTCTGGAGAAACATGTAGAGGATAAGGGGTGGAAACATAATCAGAAACGCCGCGGCCATTTTGGCGCCTTCGTTGATCGATACGCCGCCAGTTAAGGTGGAATAAGCGGCAGGTGTTCCGGTCAGAACTTCATTCATACGGTTCAGGCTGATCGACAACGGAATGTACTTGTCATTCAGGAAAAACGACGGCTCGTAGTACATGTTCCAGTACCAAATGAACGAGAACAGAAAAACGACGAGGCAAGCTGAACGAGCAAGCGGAAGCATAATCGTAAAGAAAAGGCGGAAAGTAGATGCCCCGTCCAGTTTGGCTGCTTCCTCCAGCGTTACCGGTTGCGATTTGAAAAACTGGCGAAAGATCAAGATGAATAGAGCGCTTCGCAGCCCTTGCCCGAACAATGCAGGAACGATGAACACAAACGGCGTATTCAACAAGCCCAGCTTGCTGTAGATGACGTAGAGCGGAATAATGATGATCTGCGGCGGGATCAGAAAAGTTAGAATGACACAGAACGTAACCAGGGCTCTACCCGGAAAATATAGTTTCGCAAGCGCATATCCCGATAGCGAGCAGACTATCACCTGAATGATCGAGCATGTGAGCGCAATCGTAAACGTGTTCGCTAGCGCTTCAGGGTATTTCAACCCTTTCCAAGCTTGCTCCAGATTTGCCCATTCGAGCTGACGCGGGAACCATTTGACAGTCGGATCGAACAAATCCTGTACGTTTTTGAACATGGTGCTAATGACGTACAATAACGGCTGCAAGTACAGATAAGCCAATATGGATAGCAAATAAAAAATGATCAGCTTGGCTATCCACCCATCGTTGACATGTCTGCCGAGCGCCAGCATTTTCACCTTCTGCATCTTTCTGCCCCATATGAATCGGCTTACGGTTTGCGTCGCGTTCCGATAGCTTTTGATGATATTCACCCTCTTCCCCCCCTTCGTTTTGCGCTTCTTCCGAACATCCACGAAACAGCCGCCAGCAGGACGAAGATGATTGCAAAATATATCCAGGCCAACGCACTCGCATATCCATAACCGGTGGCAGGATTAAACATATTTTTGCGCACGAGGTCCAGCACCGGATTTAACGGAAACGTAAACAAATCGACAATCGTATAAAGTAGATTCAAGCTGATAAACGGCACAATGCCAGGCAGCGTAATTTTCCAGAAGCTATCCCATGGAGAGGCGCCGTCAATCCGGACCGCTTCATATACCGACTTCGGAATTGTCTGGAAGCCCGCAATAAAAATCAGAATTTGCACACCTGAATACCATAAAATGATGACTGTCCGCTTGAGTACCTCCACAACAGGACCGGCAAACTGTCTGCCAACATTATCATGGACAAGCGTATCAATGTTGTATTGTTCCATGAACGGGATTTCCCCGGCGCCTTGCACGAACAACTCGGTTAGCACCTGTCCTGTGGCGAAAATAACCGGGAGGAAGAAGATCGCCCGGTACAAAAAACGTCCGGGAAATTTCTGATTAAGCAACAGCGATACGAGCAGTGCAAAAATAACGATGATTGGAATGATCAACAGCATTTCCTGAACGTATAAGATAAGCTGGACGGGATATTCGTTATCGACAACGAACGCATTCTTGAAATTGCGCAGACCGGCCCATGAATATACGAACCCTTGTGCCGTCAGCGTCACCTTGTTAAAGCTCAGAAACAGCGACCACACAATCGGAAACGCGATAAGTGAAAGAAAGCCGATCAGCCAGGGCAGCATGAACAAATAGCCAACCCCGTAATGCTTCCATTTGTGAGCGAGGTATGCTTTCCGATGAGGCAGCGGCAGCTTCATTCGGTTCCTCCTCCCCTCACAGCGAACGTTTTGTTCCCGTAATCGACGACGACCTGAGTACCGCCTTCATACGTGGTGACGTATACGCCGTCCGTTTTCTTCTCATGGTTGACAATCCTGCGGTTATATAGCAGCGCCAACTTGTCGAAATCCCGGTATTCCTGCACAATCCGTTCCTTCCATAGCGCGAACTCGCTGCTGTACAAGTACTCGGACGGTGTATTCTTCAACACCCGTGACGATTCGTAAGTAACAAAGAAGGAAGGCACAGCGCCATATTCGATTGCTTTGAGAAATTCCGCCTTGTTATCATTGCGGAAATTAGCCGGCGTCGTTGAATACGGGACGAAGCCGTGAAGTACGATCGGATAGAAGGGCACTGTCTCGTCGATCATGAAGTCGTTGCTCGAATCCAGCGTGAAATCACTTATATAATCGGCTTCACCCAGCATATAATCGTTCCCCTGGTAAATCCCTGATTGGCCAAGCTCTTCCCCCGTATAAGCAAGCAACTGCCGGTAAACATCTGCCGTCTGCCCCCGCTCTGTCGGTTTCGACTCATAATCGCGGAAAATCAATTCGCCGAGCCAATTGTAATGAATACCGTCGACACCGATGTCCTTCAGCAAGGCAATCTTCTGTGCCGCATAACCAGCCGTAAGCTGCGGTTTTAGAATAAACTTGTCATTCCAGCTCATAAACACCGTACCGTCAATGCCCCGAATTCCGTTAGTCTTGGCGGACAGCGAGGAACGTTCGTCGACAAAGACGAAATTATCCTCAAACATAACTTTCAGATTCATCCCATGCATCGTATCGACAAACGATTGGGCTGCCACTTGTCCGCCCAGCTTGCTTTCAATCGGATCCCGCTTTGTCGAAGTGAAATCGATGCCATTCTGCCATCCGTAATAAATAATTCTCATGCTGTCGACCCCACTGTCCTTCAGTTGCTTCACCATCTCCGTCGCTTGGGCAAAGGTCGTCGCTGCGACATATCTCTCGCTGTTGAACGCCTCCTGAACGTTACCGCCTACCACACTCAAATGCAGTGGGATGTGTGTTGCGGTCTGGAGCTGCTGCGGCAGCTGCTTGGAATCCGACAAATATTGCCGGTAAGCATTGGCCATCCCGACATAGTTGGCCTCATCACTGTTCAGAAATCGGTATTCGATCGAACGGTCGAGCGGTATCCGGTTTTTTTCCACCGTTTTGACAGGCGTTGTCAATCGGCCCGTCTTGTGCAAATATTCCTCACGGTATTGAAATTTGGTATCTATACTATAAAATGTTGATTTCAGGCCGGGCGACTGTGCCTGAATATTCGCCGCATATTTCCCTTCCTTGACGATCGCAACGAACGCGTCATCGTGGTGTTTAACGCCGAATACCGGGTAAGCAATCGTTTTTCGTTTTGTTTGACGTCTGGCTGCATTCAAGTCCGGACGTTCGTTGGACACTTCCCTGCCGTAGATGGGATGCATGTATCCTTGCCCCGTACCCGATCGGTCCGCAACGAAACGAATTAATCCTCCGGGCCCGTCAGGGACGAACATATACCCGTCTTCCCCCGCTTGCGAGGCTCCGAAGTAAGGCATTACTTCCAGGGAGAACAAGGCATACTCGCCTTTCTCTTCAATCCCCTTTGTAGGCACATGAACTTCCAACCCATGCTCAGTCAGTTCGTATTGAAGCGAAAAGCTGATCCCCGTATCCTCGAACAAGTAGGTGACCTGCAGCCCCTTGTCATATTTGACAAATGAATTCTTCAGCTTCATATCTGCTGCGTTCGTAACGCCCCGCCTCGCCTTGTTATCGCCGGCTACCTGGAAGTACTCCATAATAAATGGAGATTTCAAGTTCGACAGAAGCAGCCCTTTCACCGTCTCCGCTTGGAGCCGTTCCTTTGGCGGATTGCTCCGCCATTCATACCCGGTGCGTTTGATTGTCACGATCGTTTGCGTCGTTAACGGATCGATGCGGAGTACAAAATCACGGTTTTCGAGCGCAGTCACAAACCCCTCTGCATCTGCGAGTCCCGGTTTCCACGGCTCTCCCTCATACACAGGCAAGTTCGGTTCCTGCTCCATCTTCATATTCATCTGCTCCAGAGTAGGAATGTCGTTGCCGCTCACTGCGCGATAAATAAACAAGCAACTAGCAACTACGGCAAAGACGAGAATCAGTACGATCCCCTGCTGTCGCTTCAGACGGATGTTATACATATTGCCTCACCTCCCGCTGCAGCTGGTACAGAAAGTCGTAAACATTGTAAGTTAACCCGGACGCGACAAACACGAAAAACCAGATTATCAGAACGGTAACTACAGTTATTAGCGAGTTTTTAAACGTTTCTACAAACTCGAAATTGTGTATGACCTGTGTCATGACAAAAAACAGCACTCCAAGCCAGATATACATAAGTTGTTCCAGAGACGTGACGAGCACTTTCTCTTCAAGCACGACGACATTAGATAAGATCAATATGGGTATGGAGAAAAACAAATACGGGATTAAAGCATATACACTTGCCTGAAACACTTCGTGAAAACGTCCTTCACCGCTTCTGACGCTACAAACGAGGTAGTTGGCAATAACCCAAGTGACCCATGGCACAACGAAAAAGGCAAGCTCAGAGAACACGTTAATCAAGCTTATATCCACCGGATTAAAGATGAATCCCGTCCCATAGATCCGCATGATTTTGACAAGTACAGCGAGCAGCAGGATACATAGTATGACGACGAACGAAACCTTCCGCTCCTTCAATTTGTAGAAGCCTTGATACGGATGAATCAATACGCTGCCCAAATCTTTGAACTCATTGGCGTACCGGACGAGCTTCGGCGGCCAGGGCCGCTTCACAGCGTATCGGAAAAACCGCTTCAACGCATACCTCATCACAAGAATGACGATTACCAAAGCAGCCAACAATGTGATCAAATAACGCTGCAGCCATTGCAGCCGGACATCCCAGAACGCCCGGGAATAACCGTCCACATCATAGGCAATTTTGAAATGGTCCATCGCCTGGGCATACTTACCCTCCGCCAAATCTACTTTGCCTATCCCTTGATAGATGGAGTTGATCATGTTGTTCTGCATCTGTACCTTTTCCCAATAAGGCTTGCTTTCCTCATACCTGCCTTGCATATATAATTTGGTGCCTGTAAACATGTTTTGACCGAACTCGGTGCGGACGAACGTCTGTATCTGTTTCGTTTTGCTGTCCGTTACCCATATTTCATGCTGTGAATTCAGCGCAATACCCGTCGGATAGCCGAATATCCCATTTTGCCGTGTATCCGCATCGATATCGCCGAATGCGAACAAGGCGCTGCCGTAAGGATCGTAAATGGTAACCGTACCAGAATCGAAATCGATTCCATATAGGAAGCCATCCCGATCGACCGCGAGATCGATTATTTTCATCGAATGCCGAATATAACGGTTAAGGAAAGCATTAAATCCCCCTGCATTCAACTTTTTGATTCCGCCCTGGGCCCTCGGAGTTGCTGTGTACAAAAATCCGAATGCATCCATCGTTGCATTCACGATCGGTTGCGGGAGGTTGGCCACTTCTTTTTCAAGCTGTTCCTTATTGAGAACGAGACGTTTGACCCAGTTCGTATACGATTGCTCCGCTTTGTTCGCGCCAAAATAGCCCGTATACCGCCCTTCTGCGTCCATTCGAAACAACCCTCTATTCTCCCCGCTGAGCACGATATACATGACGCCGCGCTTATCAACGACAAGCTTGGACGGAACAAAATAATCGTCCTTGGTAAGATACGGGGAATCGGGCTTCGTATACGCTCGTAGAAACTTCCCCTCCTCCGAGAACAGAGCTATTCGCTTATTGCCCGAGTCAGCAATGTAAATTGTACCGTCACCGGTCACAAACACTCCCTCAGGCGCATTCAAGGCACCTTGACCTTCAGTATCCCCAACGGTACGGAGCTTCTGACCGTCGCGATTCGTCACGACAACCCGATTGGCAGCCCGATCCACGATATAGGCGATGTCCCGATCGTCGATGTACAGATCCATCGGCTCCATGAACGACTGACGGATGACCTTATCAGGGACATATACGGCTTGGCTCTCGCGCCATTTATTCGAGTTGCTGTCCACGTAAAACGATTCGTAAGGCAAGCCCGCATGGACGGGAGCTGGAAGAAGCGCAAACAAGAAGCAGACCAAAAGCGTGATAATCGGGAGTCGTTTGTTCATCCGTGTTTCTTCCTTTATTGTCATGGGCTATTTCACCCCGGAATGAAGCATCGTGGATAATACCCTTTTCTGAAACAATAGAAATATGATCAGATTGGGCAAAAAGATCAAAAGACCTGCAGCTGCCGCCATCGATTGTCCGGCTACGCTGTTGTGCAGTCCGCCCGCCAAGCTGCTGACGTAAAATGACAAGGTGCGCAACGTTTCATCCTGTACGTATAGCGAGGACGTTTCGGTATCCCCCCAAACCCCCTGAAACGTAAAAATCGAAATGGTTGCTATAGCGGGAGCGGATAACGGAATGATCAGCCTGGCAAAAATGCCAATTTCTGATGCTCCGTCAAGTTTGGCGGCTTCCACCAGCTCGTTAGGAATTTGCGAAATAAACCCGATCAATAGAAACACGGCAACAGGCGATGCTAAATGAGGCACAATATGAGCCAAATACGTATTGGTTATCCCGATGCTGCTGACGATTAAAAAACGCGGAATTTGTACCGTTTCCGGCGCAAACATAAGGGAAAGCATAATCATGGACATCGTCAGCGCTTTGAAATGAAAACTGCGTTTGGCCAGCACGTAAGCCGCCAAAGTGCTAACGATAATAACCGCCGCCAACGTGATGGATGCAACAATGACGGTATTGAACAAATATCTGGTGAACGGCACGACATCGCTGTTCGCGTGCAGAAACAACAATTCGAAGCTGCGCGTTGTCGGATGCTTGACCAAAAAGGTCGGCGGAAACAAAAACAGTTCGTTCATCGGCTTGAATGCCTGGCTAATAATAAACACGATGGGCAGCAGCATGAACAGCGCAAGAGCGGTTAATCCTACTAAGAGTACGACTTCAAATGGCTGAATGCTGCGGAGCCGCTTGCTGATTTGCACGATCTATTCATCCCCCTTCGTTCCGAACAGCCGGTACGCGAATCTCATGACGAAGAACGAGATAACCAGCAGCACCACGGAGACGGCAGAAGCGTACCCGATTTGGAAGCGGATGAATGCGTAATCGTCGATATGATTGCTGATCAAGTGGCCGATGTATTCAGGCGTAATCGCCATCCCCGTCAGTTGAACGGATATACCCCCGGCTTTCAACGTCGACACGATCGTCATGACGGCGCTGAACAGCATTTGCGGCTTCATTGACGGTAAGGTAATATAGAAAACTTCCTGCAGCCTGTTCTTGATGCCGTCGAGCCGCCCCGCTTCGTAAAGCTCGGTGTTGACGGTTTGCAATCCGGCGAGCATCGCCAGGAAGCCGACGCTAAAGCTGATCCACAAGGAAACAAGTATCATAATGTCGAGCAAGTAACGCGAATCCTGCAGCCAGATACGGGGCAAATCGATCCACCCCATCTCGATCAGGAAGTTGTTGAGATAACCGACCCGGTCTCCGCTGAACGTGGCGATCCATACGACTGAAAGCGCGACGCCGCCCGCCATCGACGGAGCATAGAACGCTAGTGTATAATAGTCGCGCATCTTTTTGGGCAGCTGATGAATGAGCCACGCAAACAGAAACGATAGCAGGTAGCCCCCCGGACCGACAATCAACGCGAATTTGAACGTATGGGGCAGCGCGTGCTTCAGAAACACGATATCCTGTGTCAACAAGACAATGTAATTTTTAAATCCGATAAAGGCAGGAAGCGCGAACCCATCGAACGAGGTAAAGCTTAACAATCCCGCCATAAACACCGGCACGATAATAAACATTGTGAATACAAGCAGGAACGGAGCCAAAAACAAATAACAGATCCGATCCCGCCAGCATTCGCTCACAAATTGCCGCAGCCTTTGTGCAAACAAGGGAGCTCGCGCAGTTGTACCCGTTTCTAAAGATACTTCCGTGTTGTGCGTCATTGTCTCTTCACCTCCCCGTCGAATGGATGATCGATAGCGGGAACATGCAGGTTAGCATCTCCTGTGATGCCAAAATCCTCTTGCCTTCGCTTCATCTCACGTTGCAAAGAAACCTCCGCCGACTCCAGCACCTCTTTGGGTGGTTTGCCCTTTAATACCGCGGAGTTCCAAGCAAAATCCATTTCCCTCGTCAAAAAGTAGTATCCCGGCACATAAGGTACATTTTTCGCCCAGCGCCCTTGCTCCACGATCGTCTCCAGATCCTTGACCGGCCACGAAAGGGATGTCATGGCTTGCAAATTGGCCGTATTCCATCGATATTCCAAACCGTACAACGACTCGATATCGTTCCCGTATTGGATTTGTGTCTGTTTCGAGGTCCACCATTGCATAAATTCCCATGCTTGCTTCTGTTTACTGCTCTTCTCCATGATGATCGCACCGGAAACCGATTGATCCGTCCAACGGACAATTTCCCCATTCTTCTGTTTGATTCCGGGAACGCGTGCGATTTTCCAATGCCCCGTAATTTCAGGAGCCGCTACCATCAACTGCACATACATGTTGAAATCAGCTAAGCCGATCGGCATATCGCCGTCACGAAAGTGATTGAGGAAAGCTGGCGCCTCCAGGGGCAAATAATATTTCGTATACAAATTCGTCCATTGTTCAAAAGCGGCCAACGCCTGTTCGCTGCCAAGGTTGTTACTGAGCCCCTCCGGTGAGTACAGATCAGCCCCGTTCTGAAACATGTAGGGCAGGAAGTTTTTGGTCGGCACGTACATCGTCATCCCATTTTCTTGCAAGGTGGGCAGCAGCTCATACACGTCATCCCACGTATCGGGTACTTTCAGCTTCAACTGATCGAATATATCCGTCCGGTAAAACAACACCTGGAAGTTCTGCACTTCAGGAAGCGCATACGTACCGCCGTTGTAGGCGAACGATCGCATCGCTCCAGGGTTGAAACGGTCATACACCTCTTGGAAGCCGGCGAATTTCGTCAAATCGGCGACTGCCCCCCGCATCGCGTAATCGACCGGCGTTTCCATCGAGACACCCAGCGCTACGTCTGGCTGTTCACCGGAAGCATTGCTGAGAATAAGTTGGTTCGGATTGGGCATTAGATTGATATTGACTTCAATTCCGGTGTTTGGCGTAAAATCGCGATCGACCATTTCCCGCAACAAGTTGGCATAGTCGCGTCCGCGCTGTACCCACACCGTAATCGCTTCCTGCTTGTTCAGCTTGCGCGTATCGTAGGACATATAGAAGGTACGCGCAAAATTACCAAGCGCATAGGGAATACGGTTAAGCGCATTCGGTTCTTTGAGGCCGGTTTGGGCATCAGGTGTACGAACGACGATATAATCGAGCAGTACAGACTGATTGCTGAGTGTCGGCAGCCATGTGACGATATTGCTTTGAATCCTGGCAAAGTCAGTCATCCGGTTCGGGATATCATTCACATAGGCAGCCATCGTCTGCAAGTTGTCAATGGCAACATCGATGGCGGTCGTAAGATTGGACTTATCCTGGTTTAACCCGTCTACAAATGTAGCTACTTGTTGAAATTGCTCAATAATCGATCGTAGCTTGTTATTGATGCCAGGATCGGATTTCTGCAAATTCCAGGTACGCAGCATATCCAAATTTTGCTTCGTAGCGCCATCGCCTTGGCCGTAATTACCCGTGATGAGACGGATTGATCTATCCAAGGCATCCATCTCTTGAAGCGCATGCTGCATAGCGAGCACGGCCGGCTTCGTCAGGGAAGCATCCGCTATGAGGCGCAATGTATGTTTGCCTTTCGTCAAATAAAATTGGAACGGATTATTGTTCTCATCCTGAAGTGAACGAATCTGAAAGTTAGCGTTTGCGGGAATGGAATAATGGAGCATTTCCCTAAAAGGCACTTTGCCGTCCAGCATTATGGTTCGATAAGCCTGTAATCCTCTCCGAAAACCCTGATTAAATTTCAGATCGATCTCGTACCAGCCGTCATCAGGTGCCTCAATTGTCCATTCCACCCAATCACCGGCAGTCCTCCAGCGTTCTCCTCCCAGTACGTTATAAACGATCCGGCCCTTCGGATCCGGGGAAATATACGGCTCAGAATAATAATTCGTTTGCACTGCAATATTGGATTTTTGCAAATACCGCTCCGCTTCGATAATTTCATACCACGTTTTCGCAGCGGTGTCGGGATGGGCTTGCTTATACTCGTTGTAAGCCGGGATCGCTTCCGGAGCCGACCAGCGGAGCTTGGTCAGCGCAACCGGCTCTTTGCCGCTAATGAGCCGGATTGTATGAACGCCCTTCGTAAGCTGAAACTCCAGCGGCGTAGACGATACGTCATAGCTTGTGACGAATGTTCTTTTGGCGCCCTCGATTTCCGTCTGAACAGGGCGAACCTCCTGGCCGATCGCGTTTTTGTCGTAAGGAAATTTAGCATCCTTCCAGTACCGTTCCAGTGTGATTTGCTCTGCTTCTGCGAACGGGATGCTGCCGTCAATCATCAGACCGCGGACGATGTTTGAATAGCTCCCCTTTAATGGTTGATAAGCAACTTCCAACCGGTAAACGCCTGTTTTTGGAACGTCAACTTTCCATTCCACCCACCCCGACTCGTTGGTCCAATACAACGCCTTCTCACCTGACGGCTCTTTTCGGATTTCGAGCGAGGCATCCGGAGAAGCGTCTGAATAGTCGACCGCGTTAATATCGAAAGCAAGAGTATTAGCGGGATCGCCAACGCTTGCACTGTCTTTGTGAAGCTTGGCGTAGGAAGGTGCGGTTCCCGCTTTTGGCTCGAACGAGAGCAAATCAGCAGCGCTTACATTTTGTGCGTATGAGATCTGCTCTTCCCAGGAAAAGAACCGGACGACTGTCACCAACAGGACCGTTACCGCCGTAAGGATTATCATTTTGCGGTACTTTCGCTTCATTTCTGTGCAGCTCCCCGATACCCAATCGATTCACAAGTTTCTCTATCGAAATAATGGGCTTTATGCATATTAAAAGAAATGTGGACGTGATCGCCCTTTCCTACCGGGACGTGTGTCCCGGCTCTTGAGATGATGCTGTAATCCCCGATCTTCAGGTAAACATAGGAATCCGCTCCCATTAACTCGATCATGTCGACGATGGCGGGTACGGACCAATCCTCTGCTCCCTCCGCTCCCTCTGGTTTGAACAGCGTCACCTGCTCCGGTCTTATGCCAAGCACAACTTGCCGCAAATTGGTGGAGCTGTTACTCAAAACCTTTGTATGCTCTTTGGGTACCGGAAGCTTAAGTCTGTTATTTTCGAAAAAATACTCCTCATCCCTTATGAAGATGCCGCCCTCAATGAGGTTCATTTGGGGCGATCCGATAAAGCCTGCTACAAATAAGTTCACCGGGTATTCATACAGCTCATGCGGAGGTGACACTTGCTGAATGATCCCATCCTTCATGACGACAATCCGGGTCCCCATTGTCATGGCCTCGACCTGATCGTGCGTCACATATACGGTCGTCGTTTGCAGCGTACCATGCAGCTTAATCAGCTCTGCCCGGGTTTGCGCGCGCAGCTTTGCATCGAGGTTGGACAATGGTTCATCCATCAGAAACACCTTCGGCTCCCTGACAATCGCTCTGCCCAGCGCGACACGCTGCTTTTGTCCTCCCGACAGTTGATTCGGCTTTTTGTCGAGCAAATGCGATATTTCCAATATGCGGGCCGCACGAGTTACTTTCAGCTCGATTTCATGTTTGGCCGTCTTACGCAGCTTTAATCCGAGCGCCATATTCTCATAGACGGATAAGTTCGGGTATAAGGCGTAGTTTTGAAACACCATGGCGATATCGCGGTTTTTGGGAGAAACGTAATTCATATATTTGTCATCTATGTACAGTTCGCCATCCGTAATATCCTCTAAACCGGCAAGCATGCGCAACGTCGTCGATTTACCGCATCCAGACGGTCCGACTAACACCAGAAACTCTCCGTCATCTACGGATAGATCGAAATCTTTGACTGAGGGTTGAGCTTCTCCCTTGTACTTTTTATATACATGTTTAAAATGAATGCTTCCCATACGTCCACCCCCTTGCCCTTTTCAAACGTAATGACTCGCTTAAGTAATCGTATTGTAGATCGGTAGAAATCCAATGGAGCTGCCATCCTTGTCAAAGACTTGCAATTTTCTCTCAACCTTTCCGAGTGAACTGGCCGTCTGCGTTCCATTCGTACTGATGCTTGCATTCACCGTGGAGAATATATTCGGCGTCGTTCCTGAGTCATATCCGATATTTAGAGCGCTGACGTTTTCAATCGTGTTCATGATGCAGTTAATGTTCGTTCCTATCCCGAAGCAATAGACGCCATAACTGGTTTGTCCCGTTTTTCCGATGATGACATTTCCAACCAAATGACAATCCGAGCAGCCGGAGGTGAGAGCTATCCCGGTCGAGCCGCCGTATATATAACAGCCTTCGACTATGACCCGTTCGCAACTGCCGTGTGATTGGATCCCTGCGAGTGTCGTATTGTATACGTGGCAATTCGCAATCATGATATCGGTTGCGGTAAACAAAATCCCTTGCGTTCCGGCTCCATTGATCCGTATGTTCTCCAGAGTCAACCCGATAATCTTCCCGCCTATTTGTCTGGCATATATCGATGGGCCCACACCCGCTACCCGTTCCATCGTCACATTGGACACCCTGGTGTTCAGCAATGCCCCGGGTGCGGCGATCGGGGTGCCGATCTGAATGCCTCCTGTATTCACTGCGCTCCAGTCATATATCGTAAGCCCGTCAATGAAGTTTCCTGTAACGTCTACCGCCGAAGCGTTCGTAATAGCGGCTCCTGCTGAGCATTGTTTGGCCGTGCAGCCGATAATTCCCGATAGACTGGATTTTTCAATGACAAAGCCCGTATCCACACAATTCAGGGCGATACAGTTCATAATCAGATTTTGCGTACCGCTTGTATACACTCCGTCAGCCGCTTTGCCGGTGACGCCGTTATCTTTCAGGATGCAGCTGGTTATTTTGCAACGTACCGAAGCTCCGCCGAGCGCGATTCCTACTCCCGGTATGTCGTTCCCTCCAATCGTATTCTGCACGATGCAATTGTCGACGGTCGAATCCGTACAACTTGCAAAATATATGCCTACCGTTCGAATCGTCAATCCGACCCGCTTCCCATGATTGGCATCCACGACCAAATCGGTAACTTCGATCCCACTCAGCCCGCTTGCCATAATCATCGTTTCATAGTTGGATTTGTCGGCCGCTTTGATTATCGTCGAGCTTCCGCTTCCCATGACCTTAACGTTAGGTTTGCGAATGTTGAGAGTCGCACTGACGATATAGGTTGATGAAGGCAGAAACGCAACACCGCCGCTTTTCAGGCTATCGATAGCGGTCTGTATGGCCACGGTATCGTCTACGCTTCCGTCACCTTTTGCCCCGAACCATTTGACATTGACCGGACCGTCATAAATCCGCTTGAATCGGTTCCCGGAAGTACTGACCAGCACCAGGCCCGTATTGTCAGGCGAAACGGTATCGGCGGCATCGAAGTAGAAATGCCCTTCCTGCATCGAATCGGTTGCATAGTAAACGCTACCCGAAGCCGGGTTCCTCATATCTCTCAGCTCTGCTATCGTCGTCAGAACAACGCAGTTATCGTCCATTTTGTCCGAGACGGAGCCCCCAGGCTTAGCGTATCCAATCCCGTAGGTGAGCAAAGTCCCGGCCGCAACGCCCATTCCGGCGATACCGATGGAAGAGAGCAGTTTTCTTCTGCTTATTAAACTGCTCGGATCCCCTGATTGGCTATCCCCTTGACCCTCTTGCCCTGAATTTAAACGATTCTTCAATGCATTTCCCCCTCATTTTTTATAAATGATTGACATGGAAGCGCTAACAGAATAGTGAAAGTACACAGGTTCCTTTTTTTTCTATCCTTCCCTCCTCTTGCTAAATTTCATTTCGCTATTCTCATGATAGAACCAACCATGGAATCGATCTTTATCCTTCTTTCCGTTTTTTTTGCACATTCGTGTCAATCGCTCCCTTCATCTTTTCCCTGTGCTGAAATAAAAAAAGAGGCTAATCCCTTAGGTCTTTACAGACCTTTGGGACAGCCCCTTGCTTGCTAATATTCAGCTGTCAAACTGTCTTTTCTTTATTTAATCCAAGGTGCGTTATCCAATAGTCTCGCCAAAAGCAATGCCATCTCACCACGGTTTGCTTGTCGGGTTTTCATAAATTCAAAGACATCATCTACCTTTAAAATCCCATGACTAAGGATCAGAGTTGCTGCCTCTTCAGCCCAACCATCTACCCATTCCACTGAACCAGACACCGTTTGAATCTCAGAATGAATTACTCGAATTGAATTGGCAAACATTTGCAAGGCCTCCTGATGGGTGACGCCTTGTTCCGGTCTAAAAGTTCCATCTTCATAGCCGGCGATGAGCTTTGCTTCTGCAGCCGTGTTTACCACATCACTGAACCAGTCAGAAGATTTTACATCTCTAAATGCTGAAGCGGTATTCAACTTCGAGGGTATCCCCAAACCTCGGACTAACATAGCCGCCAACTCCGCCCGTGTTACACCCTGCCCGGCTCGAAAAGTTTGATCCTCAAAACCATTCAATATTCTTTTTGCGGTTAGAGTCTGAACAGCAGAGTATGCAAAATGCGAGTCATCCAGGTCGTCATACGAAATTGCACCAGTTTTAAACACAGCGTATACAGAGTTCCCGTTTCTCCAAAGCGTTGCATATGCAGGTTGGGTTCCTGCGGCCGGTGTAATCGTAAGAGGAATCGGCGTAATCGTATCAGTGACGGGATCCCACACAGCCCCATAAAGAGTTTCCCCTGCTGATAGCTTAAAATCGTAAGGAAGAGGAACGGTATGGCCTACATATTCCTTGAAGGCGTAAATCGGCATTTTCTTGTCATCTTGATCTACTAAAAACAATTCGAAGGAAACAGGTCTGCCAATAAGAGTACCCCGATTTTCTTCCGATCCGCTTATTGTTTTTTCTTCTTGACTGGACAAATAATCGATTTGAACAAGCACTGAATTGCCCTTCGATATGTTTCCGCCGATTACATCCTGCAATACGTTAGCTGGAAAGTTAATCTCACCCGCCGCGGTTTCAATAGATAAAGAGGCGTCACTTCGAGCTTTAAGCATCTTCTCCAGGGCATCCGCTTTTAAAGTAAAACGGTAGCCGTCCGCAGGTTTATCCAGTGTTATCGTTACTTTTCCTGTGCTGCTTTCTTTGAATATGGATTCATAATATTGCTCGAATTTTTCCGTATCAAAGTTGGAATCCATCACAGATATTCCGTTTTTCACTACTATTTTCCATTCCGCTTTTGCTTCCTTGGTGTTGGTAGGAATCATTCCTCCTCCAGGAATAATACCGCCACTTCCACCGCCTCCAGGGATGACCACACCACCCCCGCCATTGCCTCCGCCTGGAGCTGCGCTTTCCCGCGCATAGGTCTTCAAGACGGACAAGCTTTCTACTTTTCCCGGACTCGTTACGGAGAGAATTACAACTCCCCCATGGGTAGAAAGTGTCAAGCCCATTGTGAGCGAGTTCTGTCCGTCAACTACTTTTGCTTGTGTAAGGATTTCACCCTCCGTATCGTAGATCTTTACAAGATCACCGGAGGTTAGTTGGGAAACTGTTACACTATCCGAAGGCCCAACCACATTCAGAACCGTAATTTGCTGCTGCGAAGGAGCAATTGTCATGCGATCCGAGATCGGAACAATTACAGGAACGGGCGCGAGTTCTTCTCGCTCATTAACCATCACGATCCCAAAGGCGATCGCCTGGTCCGGAATTCGACTGCCTTTCGGAATGGAAATAGAATAGCTTTGTTGCCCTACGGGCAGAGTTGCTAGCGGTGAGCCGATATATTTATCGCCCGATATGAAGTAGACTCGATATTGGGAGCCTTCCTTTTCATTGGATGCTCTGGACCAACTTACAGTTCCTCCTACGGCATTCGGATCAGAATCTAAGTCAACGAACTGCGACTCTGTTGGCCTATAAGCTGGGAAGTCCCACAGTGCAATCAACCTGGGTTCGGACTGGATACTTGATGAATTGTTGGAGTTGTATATATTGGACACGATTCCTAGATAATGAGCTCCTTCAGGTATATTGGCGGAAAAATTTTTACGATAATAACCATTCGAGATCTCATTCTTGAAAATTGTAGTCATATAGCTCAGTACTTTTTCTCCCGACCGGTTATAAAAGCCAACTGAATAATTGCTTATAAACGTTTCGTCCTCAGCAGGATCAAAATAAATATTCCCGCTTATATAGCCTTCAACGAAGTCCGTATCAAGAAATAAGCCTTCGCCGGGATGTGCACCCTCTTTCAACAAATACCTAAGCGATGCTATTGATTCATATTTCAAAAGACGAGATGGGGAGGAATAAGATGAATTATAGTAATTTTCCCCTTGGTACAAGAACAGATTACCCGAATCATTCATATGCGCACGTTGAACGTTAAAAGGGAATGCAAGAATGGAAACTGCCGTATCGGAGTCATATATTCCATTGTTCGTAATGACATAATTGTCTTTGGCAAATAACACCGTTCCAGGATAAGTAGCAAATATTTGATTGGGTTGGAGCAGGTTGCGCTTCGAATTCCCAATATACAGGTATTGATCCTTTTTAGTTAATGAAAATACTGAATTTATACCGTCAGTATGACTGATATAGTTATTTGTAGTTGCATTTATTTTGTAAAAGGTGTTCGAAGCGCCCGCCATCAAGACATTAGTGTTCTCATCATAAAGTAATTTTGCATGTCTCACCATCTGAGGGAATGACGAGTTAGGAACTTGCAGCTTAATCGTTTCTGCCCTATTGTAAACAGCAGTGGATACAGTCAATTCCTGGAATCCACTCTGATTTACATAGAAAATCTTTTCGTCTGCCGGTTCAATCTCAAGGGGCAGGCCATATAGATTCCAACTACTAACCGCATCCCCGTAAACGGTATCAATGACAGATACATACGTTGATCCAAGACCTGCTACATATACTTTTCCGTTATAATAATCGATGTCTATTGGGCGAGATGTAACTGGGAAATTTTTTTCAACCCCAAGCGTTCCCTGATTTATCTTTAGAAGTTGATTGTCCATTGAAATAGCATAAAGGTATTGTCCTACCTCCACCCAATCAACAATCGGAGTAGTCAGTTTTAACTGGGTTCCCTCCAAGCTCCAACCAGGTTGTTCAACAGGGACACTCCACTTCCATTTTTCAATTGATTTGGTTGCTGAGTTGAACAGATAAAGATTGTTTGCTGAATCGAGTGACGCTACGTCGGATTCATATGGGAATTCCCGAACAACCCGGTACGTTTCCTTGTCGTAAATTCTTTTGTCACTAACAACGTATGATCCGCGAACATCGAGAATGTTATCGGTATGGTACTGTGAATAAGGCTTGTAGAGTCCCTTGATTGTCCTCAAATCGGATCCATTAAATCTTTGCCCTCCGAAATACACGTCATTGCCTTGAACCAACACTGGTTTGCCGTAATTATATCCACCGAAATCCCCGAACACTTCAACTGACATGTTATTTAAATTTACGGATAGGATATTATAGCTTCCAGCAATATACAGCCTCTTTTCCTGCGTATTTACCGCAAGATCAAAAAATGTAGTTACACTAGTATCCCGATTAGGGCCGGACACATCCGACCTGCTGCTAATATCATAAATACGGAGACCCTCAGAAGCATAATAATAGATCCTGCCGTCGTGAACGACCATCCGATTTGGATTAGCAGAAGTTATATGTGTATCTATAATTTCCATTGATTCGGGGTCAACTACTTTAACCAAGGTGGCTCCATTTAACGCAATATAAAGCTTTCCTTCATACAAATCCAGATCGGAAGGCATCGATCCGAGGGCTAATGTTTTCAGCACAGTAAGATCACTTATTCGTACAAAATACAATGTATTCGCTTCTCGAGAGATCCCATATATAACTCCCCGATTCTCATCCATAAGCCATTCCGTAATATTGGCCCCAATTCCTTTCATGGAAATTCGTTCCATAGGTAGTGGCGATGCTGCAATGGCTTGAGACCCAGCATTCTCCTCTTCTGCCTGCACCAATGAAGGGACTAAACTTTGAAACAATAACGCAAGTACAGCAATCAATAGTACAAGTGAGCGAGGCAATAAAGTGGAATTCATGAACAGTCTCCTTCAAATATTTATAATATTTTCCATCTTCAGATTTAGTTCTCTGAGATTCACTTCTTTTCCTGCTTTTTATTATAAAATCAATATTAATAAAGAAATCGCAGTAATCCATGGAATGAACAATGCTTCGATAATTCTACCTCCGTAGAAAAACTGGAAAAGCCATGATACGTCAGATACAGACAGCTCAACTTATCATACAAGTTTTGCTGTCGGTTCTATTGGATTATTTTGCTCGGAGCCTGGCGCTAGATTGACAGCGGCGTGATATAAAGACGGCTTGACCCTTGCAGAGTGGTAAATCTGCTGGATCAAGCCCTCTTCTCGTTATATGGAAATTCAGCCGATTATCTCGTACTCCATGCCCGGCTCCAGTTGGAAAACAAAGGTTCCTGGCCTGTCCCTAAGTTTTGAACTCACTACAGTATCGCTGTTTCGATCGCAGACATCGATCCTTCCGGCAGCAGGCAAACTCCGCATTCTAAGTCGGTTATACCTAACAGTAAATAAGAGCGATGGACGGATATTTCCGTATCGCTCTTACTTTTAAAAGCTCCATTATACTACCAAAAATTGATTGATCGATCTCATTAATTGTTTTCCATTTATAGTTACTTGATGTGATCCATATGCTGTAACCTTTCCAGGTCCAAAAATCTTTAAATTCCCTTGTCTTGCTTCTATTGTACAGCCTTGGCTTCTAGCTTTTTCAAAATCTAAATCTTCTGTAAGTATAGTTCCTGTTGCCAGCATATCAAAACCTCCAAAGTATTTTTATGGACATTGTACATTAACCATTTTATCCAATTCACTGCTACAATAATTCCACCATCCCAATTATAATTCTTTCTCACACTTAGCCTTTCACCACCTAGTTAATCGCCATGCGTGGCACACCAAGAAGAAGGCTGCCGCAATCGCGGCAGCCTTGTGCTATCCAACATCATCCCGTTCCTGCAAAATCCATGTTTCTAATCGCGTTTAACTCTCGAATTTTCACCGGTTTCGTTCATCTCATGATTCTGATTGTGATTTCCCGACTCTTTTGGCGGCTCTCCACATCCATCCTTCGGTCCTTTGCAGGCATTGATGGTTACCGTATAAACGGTTTTATCTGTGCCTCTCGGCGCCCGAACTTCTAACGAGACGTAGGTTTGGCCCTTCTTCACGTTCAAAATTACAGGTTGGCCGGTGCCAAGTGCCTTTCCATTAACGATAATCGTAGCACCAGCATCCTCCGTTACCGCGAAGATCTGAATCTCCTTGACAGAGGGCCATACGTTGACCCGATAATCATGGGCAGACGCTTGAAAAGCAGGATCCCAGACACCCGTATCAGAAAAAAGCGAAGCGAGAGTAGACTTTCCGGGGTTTTCCACGTTTAACGTAAATACCTGCAAGGCTTGTTGGCCGTCTTGGGACATTACTGTAATGCCGAAGCTATAGCTGCCAGGCAAGGTTGGCAAACCGGAGAGCGTTCCGGTGACAGGGTCTAACGTGAGACCTTTTGGGAGTCCCCCGTCAGTTAAGGTGAACGTGTATGGCGCCTTCCCTCCATATACGGCCAAGCTTACGCTGTAGGGTTCACCTCCCAGTGCGGGAGTCATGGCTGGGGATGCAGCCCAATACAACAATGGATGAACGACGGCGGACAATGGCTGTGTGCTTTGGTTTCCAGCGTAATCGACTGCTATCACAGAATATGTGCCTGGAGCTGAGGCTTCCGCTTGCAGCAGCAGCGAGGCCTTGCCATTAGCTGCTGATCTGCTCAGCGTGCCAAAAGCAGTGACAGCTGCGCCGTCACGGTAAATTTGGAAGCTTTTCATATCCGCATTAACCGGCCACTCCAGCTGCAGGCTACCGTTCTCCCTCCAGATGCTGCTCAATACGGCATCCTGCCCAAAGGAAGGCGCAATGTTGTCGTACATGTATAAATCCGTGCTGTTCTTCGTCGTATAGATCCGACCGAAAGCGTCTTGTGCGAAATAGTTCCCATTCGTGAGAGTAGTGTACTCCCAGGTTTGGGGATCGAAACGGAAAATTCGGGTGGCCGCTTCCCCATACAGCATGCCGTCGTGGAAGTTAAGGTACCCTCCAGCGAGCACGATATCCTTCCATACGTACGGGTATAACACTTTTGTGCGAACCACTTGCCGTTTGGCCGGGTCGAACTGGAACAAAGTCCCATTGGTAAGACCCCACAACATGCCTGACTTGTCAAAAGTCAATGCGGTGATTGCCCTCTCCCCAGGCACGGGGTTCACTTCAAACACTTTCTGTTTGGTCTTAGGATCGAAAATAAATAATGTGCCATCCTGCTCCACCGGGTCGGCCGCGATTCCTCCCCAAACGGTCGTACCGCCATAAATTAAGCCGTCCTTGTAGGCCAGTGCCATCGGGCTCTCGTTTTCGACGATTGGATAAAACACCTCCGATGCTTTCGACAATGTATCATAAAGCACAAGGGAGCCGCCTAATTTGCCTGCAATCGGCACGGTTCCGATAGTCAGCTTGTCACCCGCATCCGCGAACGCGAAAGGCCGATCCTGAAGGTATGTTTCCAAATTCAAGTTTAGGCGAGCAGGGTTTGTTCCTTGCGATCCCGTCCATGGAAGAGCCGGGTCGTACTCGAATACCGCAGCTCCGGGATAAACACCCATATAAAGCTTATTGTTGTAAATGCCCATACCTTCGACTTGCGACATGCCGGTAAGCGATTCCATCTTGAAGGTGTCCAGATTAAAGCGCGTCATAGAGGACGGAGATAAATAGCCTCCGACATAAATATTTCCGTCAGGACCGGTTGAAACCGAACGAAGCGTGTTGGCGGACCCGAGAGGATCGCCGTCGTACACCTTCCCCTTGCCCGTAGCCGGGTTGTACGCCAGAATCACGCCTCTGGAAGTAATAGTTATGAGCGTCGCACCCGGCATATCCGGCTGATTCAGATGGAACCATCCGAATCCCCTGCTGGCTGAATTGCCTATAGCGAAGGAAGTCGGGGTGATGGTCCGATTGGCAACATTATAAGCCATCAGAACACTGTTCTGTACAAAATAGACGTTCCCGTCCGGTCCGATTGGAGAAACGTCCAGTCCCGGCGTTTTGGGGAGTTCTCCGATCCAGGTTCCGCTTCCGGTATCGTAGATGAGAGTTACGTTATTTTGTTCGCTAGTAGGGTCCGCTGCTGTCATGCGGGCAAAAAGCAGACCAGATGTGAATGTTAAATCGTACACTTCTTTACTCGATGAATAAGTTTCCGGTAGCGGAATTGGTTTCTTCTCACCGGATACAGCGTTGATTTCGAACAGCTGTGCTTTTACTACTCCCGTGCCCGCATATACCTTTCCATTGCCATACGCGATGCTTCGGACATATTTCTCATCTGGAGCTAGCTGTCCATAATCTGTATACGTCCCCGTCGCCGGGTTATACTTGAACACCTTCCCATTCGGATAAGTTCCACCGTAGATGTTACCTTGTTCGTCAGCCGTGACCCGATATAAATGAGTTTCGGTAGGTATCGGTTTGCCTACATTCTCGAGCCGATTCGTGCTTGGCCGGTATCGGTACAAATACCCGTTCCGCTGGGTAGCTATATACACATCGCCGTTCGGAGCAACAATTGTGCCCCAGGAATAGCCGGCTTGATCGAGCGGAAACGATGCTACTCGTTCCCCTGTGTCGGCTCTCACGACCGAAAAAACAGCAGGAGCCCCGTTAGCTGTCGTATAAATATACGGTTCGCCGTTCGGTCCCAAGCCGTACCCCGCATGGGGAATCGTTATCGAGTTGATCGCCGTCCCAATCCGCACCACGTGCTGATCCGCAGGCTCGGGTTCATTGTCCGTTTCAACCTTAAGCTGAACATCATCAAAGTACGCGTCTGTAATCGTGGTAGTGCCCGAATAAAGCAGCACAGTCACATATTTAGTTCCTGAAGGCGCTTTTAAGGATGCTGTTAATGGTTTCCAGTTATTCAGTCCAGACTCAGAGACCGATTTATAACCGATTCTAACTTTGTTCTCATCGTGAAATTGCAAATAAATGCTTGAGGATCCCTTCAATACATAAGTGAATACCGACGCTTCATACATCAAGTTCGGTTCGGCGGGAAGAAATACGCTTTGCATTCCGTAATTACGGCTGTCATTATCATGAATAACCAGAGAATATGTGCCGGTATTGCTCTGCTCGTCCGTAACCGCGAACTTGCCGGTTCCAAAAGTTTGAGTCCACCCTGGGTACGGTGCTCCTGTGGATAACTCAAAACCAGGATTCACCAATTCAATTTGCGTCATTGCAGCTCCTGCCTTATTGGGTAACTGTAGCATACCAACAATACCCAGTACCATACTTACAAGTATTAGCCAGGTCCACTTCCTTTTCATATATCCCACCACTTTCATGAATTTAATCGGGTTAAGTTACTTGAATAATGGAACCCGAGAACCTGCCCGGCCTAATGCTTCCACTTCACGGGAATTAATTGACATGGTACCGCTTTCATCTTTCAACTACAAAGTAGAGGAATAACTGGCAACCGGCCTAAAAGGAAGAATTTATGGAGATCATCTCCTTATTAATTGATTCACATCTGACTCACTCTAATTTTATTCCGCTCAGACAAATTATGTCAATGATTTTCATGCAATCTTGTTCTCAATGGAGCAGGAAGCCGCTATGGGATCTGGCCTTCCTTACAATTCACAGCTAACGAAGGCATACAGCCATTATGCAGATTCCCTGTCGCATTCTTCGCAATCCATCAAGAAAGAGCCCTGATCCAGTGCAGTACATGCAATGATCAGGGCGTATACTTCATACAGCGCTTATTCGTTGAGATTTCTGACCTTCGCAGTCAATCTATATTCCGTAGGCGTAACACCTGTATGCTTCTTAAAAACGGTGTAAAAGTATTTCTTATTCTCCCAACCAATCCTATCAATAATTTCATCAATATTGTATCGACTGTCAAGCAGCAGCCTTTTCGCCTCAGACAATCGTTTGTTCGTAATATACTCCGCCACGGATGATGAGGTGTGCTCGCGAAATAATCGGCCTAGATAAGACGGCGAGAGCTTGAAGAAGTCAGCTATCATGTTAAGCGAGAGCATGCTTTCCTTGTAGTGCGATTCAATATATTGCGTCGTATTCGTTACGATAAACTCGGTTTTATCATCTCTGAAATGAATGATGTGATCAACGATCCGTTTGAACAACTCCATGTATTCGTGCTCGACTTCCTCCAACGTTTCCAACGATTTGATTTGGTTATCGAATACTACGAAGTCCAGCTCGAATGACATCGCACTGTTCTTCTCAAGCAGGTTCAATGTATTGAAGACAGAGGATGAGATGTACGAGAGTGTGAACATCATATTATTGTAAGAATATTCGCTCAACAAATCGATCATTTGTCCAAAGCTTAAGCGGATCTCCTCCAGTTTGGCACTCTTGACTGCATTCAACAGCTCGCTTATCATCAAGTCGTCAATCGCATAGTTATTGTACATCCTCCTCTCCATCTCCTCCTGCTTGATGATGCACCCGTGGCCGAACACCATGCGATATTTCAATAAATCCAGGATACCCGGATATAGCAAATACACATTATTGATGTTAGCGGTTGGAGCACTCAGGGCTGCCGAAACTGATATAGAAGAGTAATGTAGGAACGCGTCCTGAATATGTCGGATTGCTTCTTCTATGCTCGCATCGCCTTCCCAGGTGTTAACCAAAACAACTATATGATCGTCTTCCATATCGACACCATTGCTCTTTGCAATTGGTTTCAGAATTTCCTCAGACATATTAATTAATCCGTATTTCAAGAGCACCCGATCAGAGTCGGTGTACTTCCTGCAAATCCCGTCATAATGGTCGATCCGGAACACCAGGACAGTCAGTGGGCTATGCATGTCAATTTTTACGTTCATATTCAAGGAGTGCTTATCGTATTCTTTGTGCATGGTTGTGGGATTCATTATCATTTTTTTGAAATAATCCTGTGTCAGCTTGAACAAGTTTTCGTCTTTAAACGATTTCAATGTCAACAGCTGTTCGTGCGCAGAATCGAATGAATGGGCAATGAAATCAAGCTCGTTGCCGCCAGTCAGAGCAGGATTGGGCTTTCCGATCCTCGCTCCAATACTCTTCCTTAGCACATTAATGGGCGAATACAAATTTTTAGATAACAGGAAAGCTGCTAATATGCAGATTACGAAAACAATTGAACCGATAGTCACTGCTATTGACTTCACTCTTTTCAAGGTTCCTGCAAGATATTCATAAGGAGTAATACTGATCAGTGTCCAGGGGGGAGACTGATAGGATGAGAAAGTAACGACAGAATCGACACCTTCATTCGATGCCAAGAAATACCCGGACCCTTTGTCGGAAGTCAAAATATCCTGAACAATAGGCTCTGTGGACAGATCCTGCAAAAACAAGCTTTTATCAGAATGCCCGATTGCCTTGCCCTTCGAATCGATGATGAGAATATTATTGCCACTAAGAGAACCCGTTTCTTTATAGGACTGGAGTGATTTGAAAATCCACTCGGCCTTCACATTGATAATGAGTGCCCCCTTCAGCTTCATTCTCGTATCGGCGTAATCAGGCAACACATAGGTGTATACCTGGACATCTCTCTCGGGGAACCATTCTGAATAAGCAATTGTTCTGGGGATTGGAACTAGTGTCTCTAGTTGAGGATCGGAGAGCATCTTGACGATTCCTTGATCGAATAAATCATCATGTCGGATCGTCGGGTTCGGTCCAAGCGTATAGAAAGTATTCGTTGTCCCATTGTAAACATACGCGGATAGCAGAAATGGCGTTATGCTTAGCGAAACGTCGAGATTTCGTATGCTGTTCAGAATCTCAACTGGTGTCGGGGGAGTGCTGCTTCCTGCACCCATCAGTTTCCGAGCATCTGGATGGCTGAACATTGAAAGCGTATACGTTTTCACATACGAATTCACCTGCAATGCATTCTCGAACACCTGATTCATCAATTTCTCATTCGACTTGTTGAGCAAGTCAAAAGCATAATTTTTATAATTGTAATACAAGAAAAAGGTCAGTAAAAGAATGATAATGGTTGTCAAAAATATAATTCGGGCGAAAATGGTTTGGAAATAGTTCATTTTTCTTTGTTCCAAAGAAAATCATCCTCTATGCTTGAATTCCGATCTTTTGTAACTCTATATTCGGGTATCGGATGGATACTGTCAACATGCTTAGTGTTTCAATGGCTCAATTGCACTTTTTCCTATAATTTGAACCTTCAATTGAATAAATAATCCGATATTGCAACTGGCAGTCTGGTTTTCAATTCGATACCTTTAGGATAAGAGCATTTGGTTTCCTATCTTCCGAATGCCCTATTCCAAATTTGTATTAAGGGGGAACGCCATGATTAAAAGGGTTTGCCAAATTGCCTTGTTCAGTCTTGTCGCAGCAATGTTCTCAGGAAGCAATATCATCCATGCCGAGCTTGGAAGTGAGGATCGTGTATTTATCGAAAATCACTCTTCTTTAGAGCAGGAAATCGTAAGCTCCTATGGACAATTCGGTTATGGAAGCCTTGCGGAAGGAGATTCATCCATATTGGCATGGAACGAGGGACCCGTACTAGACTCCTATCTCAAGCTGTACCAGAGTACGAATGATACGGATTATCTGACTTCCTTGGTTGAGCATGCTGACCACAGCTTGGCACTTATGACGGATTACGCTCAAGATGGCTTTCTCGGTTGGCACACAGGAGCGAATAGCAGCAGCTCATTGACCAAGAATGGAAGCTTTTCAATCCCACCGTACAACTTTAATACAGGGCAGGGGCAGAACATCCCCATCCTTCCTGATGGATGGTCGATTGCTTCAAGCAGCGACAAGTCGAAAATAACGATAGGCGACGAGGTTGATGTCGTATTGGAATCTGCAACAGGGTATACGCAAAAGGTTATTTATTATTTGACTGATTACTTCCCCGATACCGATTATACCCTCTCGTTGCGCATGAAAACAGATAGCTCTGGTGCTGGTGCACGAATGTTCTTCTCCGATTGGGGAGCAACACCTGCTGGAGTAACGAGGGATGTCTACGGGAATCTCATGGATGCCAAGAAGCAGGACACCAATTGGGTTCAGGTGCAATATCAATTCAAAACACCGTCTTATGTGAATAAGCTTGGTATCGTGTTGTCACATATACAGCCTGCGATAAGTGGTGGTATGGCTTATTTCGATGACATCCAATTAACAGCTTTCGTGAAACCCGAAGACCAGGATGTGAATTCATGGGCCCTGCTTTCTACAGCTGATGCTCAACATGTGCATTTAGACAGCACACAAGGATATTCTGGAAACGGATTGGTCATTCAGTCCGACGAAGTGAATGTACAAGGGGTTAGAGCATTCATCCATTCCTATGTACCCGAACAATGGTATCAGCTTACTTTCTATGCGAAGGATGAACCCACTTCAGGACAACCCCCTCATCTCGCAGGAGGACGAGTCTATATCTACGACATGACAGCGGACGAGATATTGGATGATGTAGACTTGCAGCCTCTAGACATAACAATTCAGAATCAGTCTGATTGGAAGCGCTACTCGCTCGACTTCAAAACACCTGTTGCCGGGCATGAGTTGATCGCCTATATTCTCAACAATGATCCTGATGAAACTGGAACCTTGTATGTCGATGAGGTGCAGATTTCCCGATCCTTCGAATATTTGGTGCATGATGCTAACATGTTCGCTCCGATCGCCATGTTCGTGGAGGAAGTGAACTCTAACAGCACACTCGCTAACACGATTTACTCCGGCACCGATACTTTCGGAGATAAGGCAGACGAGTACTTGCCGTATTTGATCGATCTGGTTGATAAGTGGGAGAAGGACTGGGAGGATGTATCGACAACCGAAGGCGTATATGTTCAACCTGATGAGGAAGCTACTTATCCTGGCAATACACTCCCGCATAACCAATATCTGAAGATGGTCTCTGTATTGCTCCCCTTATATTCGATTACGAATGACACCGTTTACTTGGATAAAGCAGTCAAGATGCTGACCTTCTTCAAAAATCAATTGCAATTGATTAACAACAAATATTATACATGGCATTACTATGATCCAGCATTTACCAACGAAATCCCACAAATTATCAAGCCAGAAGATGTCTCTCATGCCAATTTGGACATAGAGGCGGCATTGGCTGGCTATAAGCGTGGGCTTGTATTCACAGAGCAAGATATGCAGCGGTTCGTCGCAACATACAGTACTTTAGTATGGAATGGAGATTTGCAGAATCCAGTCATATACCGATTCATGGGAATTAATCCGAGCCCCCCTGCCTACTACTATTTAAACGATACTTATGAAGCAAGGGTATTGCGTGATTGGGTGAATTTGGCTCCGTGGAACTATGATATTTATGAATCTATGAAGGAAATGTTCCTTGCGCCGATGGCAGGAAGTAACGCCTCGAGGATGATCACTTCTGCCTATCTAAATGATTATTACACTACAGGTGTCGAGATCGGTGTTACGATAACAGGCAGCGGATACAAACTAACCGCAGCACTCTCCCCATCTGGAGCACCTGCTTATAACCTGGAGTGGACTTCAAGCAATCCTGGTATCGTTACAGTCGATCAAACCGGTGTGCTGACAGCTGTTAGCTCTGGAACAGCGGTCATTACAGTTCAGACCTGGTATGGCCGCTTCACGGACAGCATTATGGTTACAGTGAACCAATAGGAGGAGCAAATGAGATTTTGTGTAATCAAACAATCAATAACACCGGATAAGCCGATATTCATGCATGGCTTCGGAGCAAGAACACATAAGAGCGAAGGAGTGCACGATCCGATCTTTGTAAGTATGACGATGCTGTCTGCCAACAAAACGGTGCTTATTCTGACGATTGATGCACTCGGTTCAGATCGCAGCTTCGTTGTCGGTATTAAAGACGAATTGTTCAACAAGTTCGGGCTAGCCCATGATGAAGTACTTATTAATTTCTCCCATACGCATCATTCCTTCTATCTGACCGGCACGGATGTCAGCTTACGAAAAGGAGGCTATAGTATGGGTCAAGAAGGCTGGAGCGACGACGAGAGTATGTTGAACTATGAGGTGGACGAGAACTTCTACTTCTACGTAAGAGACACTATCGTTCGAATGACTGCATACTGCCGTGACCATCTCCAACCGGGCACGCTGCTGGTCGGACGCGGTACTTCTGACTTTGCCGTCTCTCGCCGCAGACCGAAGGGCAGCGGCGTAGAATCAGCTCCGTATTGGGAAGCACCTATTGATAAAGACCTTTTCGTTTTTAAGCTGCTGAATGAGAAGAACACAATAGAAGCAATTGTATACAGCTACGGATGCCACACAACATCGATGGGGCCTGACAATTACTTGCTTTCAAATGATTTTGCCGGAGCCACCTCGCGAATACTGGAACAATCTTATCCTGGTGCAACAGCTATTTTCCTACAGGGCTGTGCTGCTGAACTCAAGCCGCGCAACAGTGCGAATGGCGAACGTTTCAAAAGCTGCAGCATGGCTGAGATGGAACAGGCTGGTCGAGACTTCGCCAACGATATAATCCAAGTGCTTGAACATACGGACTTTGCTCCGGTACAATGCCATTTTCGCACGTCACTTCTCGATCCTCTGATATATACAGAGCAGACCGATATAAAGCATTACGCTCAAATCGCCGATAATCCCGACACCGGAAGCTTTTACCGAAGTGCAGCCAAGCGCGCGGTTCGTTCAATACTTGACGGCACCATCAAGGATCGTCTGCCTCTGTACATTGCGGTTTGGCAATTGGCGGAAGATTTAAGACTCATTGCAATAGAAGGCGAAGTTTCCACGGAGTATGCTGTAAAAATCAAGAAGATGTTCTCCTCGACTCCAACGATTGTTCTGGGTTATACGAATGGAGTATTCAGTTATGTTCCCACCGCAAAAATGATACATGAAGGCGGATATGAAGCGGAGTGCAACTACTTTTTCGGTCTAAGAGGGCCCTTTATACCGGAGATCGAAGATATTATTATCGGACAAATCAGCAAAGCGATACTATTGTAAGACCATACAGATGAAATGGACATGATTTTTATACAGGGGGTTATTTGAAAAATGAGAAACCGAATCCATTCATTACGAAAATGGAAACGCAAAACGCTTTGGACAGCGGTCATTACTATGGGATTACTGGCAAGTGCCTGCTCCACGAATGATGAGGATCTTAAGAAAGTTGACTCTGCAGGAGTGAGCAAATCACCAGATGCTACTGCTACTGCTAACGCAACAACCAAGCCCGTTGAAAAACTGACACTTAAATGGTTTACTCCTATAGATCAAGCCGCTTCGCTGCTCGGTTCGGAGAATGACTTTGTGAAAAAAACGATTGAAAGCAAATTTAATGTGCAATTAAATATCGAACCTATGTCATTAGGTGGAGATCGGGATAAGAAGCTTAATGTATTAATCTCAGGCAACGACATGCCTGACTTGATGCTCACATCCGGAACTTTGGCTCAACAGTATGCCATACAAGGTGTATTAGCCGACCTGTCTCCTTTTGTTTCTACGAAAACGATGCCCAATTACTTCAAATGGATTGCAGAAAAAGAACTCGATCAATACAAGCTCGAAAAAAAGCTGGTCCGAATCCCCGTCCCATACGACAAGAGAGTGTTCCGATCCTTCTACGTGCGAAAAGACTGGCTAGATCAAGTCAAGCTGGGAGTGCCCAAAACGTATGAGGAAATGGTCAATGTGATGAAAGCGTTCACTTTCAATGATCCTGACAAAAACGGGAAGAATGACACCTATGGCTTCTCAGCATCAGGAAATGGCGTTAGTATTCCCTATGATTTTCCAATGTGGGTTCATAACGATCTTATCGGTGGAAACGGCATACAGGCAGATAAAACATTCCACGATCATACAAGCGACCCCAAAATGGAGAACGTCATCAATGATTTGGCCGAGACTATTAAGCTTGGAGTCATTGATCCGGATTGGTTCCTGAATAAGGGACAAACACATATCGATAGCGCTGCACGGGGCAAGGTTGGTATCGTATATGGAACAACGATAGACTTCGCATTCGATTCCAATCCGAACAGTCTGCAATCCAGGACGAAGGCCATTATCCCGAATGCACTGTGGGTGCCGTTTACTCCATTCGCCGACAAAGCATTATGGAGAGAAGCAATTGGAACCTCCTCGATTCTGATTTCCAAAGCAACTGCTGACAAACAACCTGAAAAAGTCGAACGCAGCCTGCAAATACTGGATTGGTTAGCAAGTGAGGAAGGGTTTATCTTGACTCATTACGGGCAATCGGGGGAGCATTTTACTCGGGAAGGTAACAAAATAACTCTTAAAACTGACGCCATCCAAAAAGGAATTGTTGATAAGGGAAATTTCTTGGATGTGTATGATTTCTTCACTCCTAATAATCCAACCGCGCTTGGACTTGAAGCTTTTGATACGAAATTGACCGACCGTGATCGTCAAATTATGTCTACAATCGCCTCTTATCCGAAGCCGCTGGAGAGCATTGCCGTTGTAGTCACACCTCCAACCGGATTCAGTCTGGCGGATTTCCGCAACAAACTATATGAATATCACATCAAGATGTTGTTCGACGAGAAGTCTGGTACCAATTGGCCCAAATACCGCGTTGAAATGATGACTAAATTTGGCGGTCAGAAAATGTTTGAGGGGTATGTGGAACAGATGCGTGCAGCTGGTCTTGATCTTAAAGACTTCAAGTAAGTAAAGCAGTCGGACAAGAGGCTACTCTTGCCTGACTGCTTTATTTTTCAAGTTAAAACTCCACGACGACCCTCTCGTAAATTACTCGAAAAGTTTGGTAAAGTTTACGGTCATATAGTTAAAAATCCTGCAGCTACCGAGACAATCCTTTCCTCTCGACCGGAATTTATAGTATGCTAAACCATAAAGGAGGAGAGGAATTTATGGTCAAACAACTGATTGTCGGCGACGCAACGCATGAACTGGCCACTACGCGCCGCATTTTGGAACGCTTGCCCGAGGAACATATGGCATGGAAACCGCACGAGAAATCGATGACGCTTGGCGGGCTGGCCACGCACCTTATCAACCTGCTGAACTGGCAAATCGCGATTTTTCATTACCCGGAGTTCGATCTTTCGACCGTGCCGCTTAGGCGGGACGCTTTGGAAAGGCGCGCAGACGTTCTCGAGGAGTTCGACGTGAACGTAGGCAAGTTAGAAAAGCTGATCGCCGAATGCGACGAGAAAACGCTCGGCGAGGAATGGACGTTGCGCCACGGCGACCATATCATCCTTCGCAAGCCGCGGGCGATTGCACTCCGCACCTTCGGATTAAGCCACATGGTCCACCACCGGGCACAGCTCGGGGTATACTTGCGGCTTCTCGATATTCCGGTGCCGGGTATGTACGGCCCCTCGGCCGACGAGGAAGCCCAATGAACTAAGTTTCCGATCCGATACGCGCCAAACAGTCGCAGGGCACCGGCATGACCGCTGGTACTCTGCGACTGTTTTTATTGTCGTCGAATAAAATTCGCTGTTACTATAAATAAGTATAATTTTTATTGACTATCAACACATTGATCCTCCACTGCAAGCCTTCACGGGTACGGAAACGGATTTGCGCGTATCCGTCGTTCTTCTGCGCAACCGGCAAAATATCCGTTTCAAACTCGCCTGCCCTCAGCACCTTGGTCGGCTTATACACGCCCTGCCCTGCAATCTCGATCTCAGTATAGGACTGCGAGCAGCTGTCCCCGGACACGAACAACAGATCATACTTGCCTCTTGGCAATTCGATGATCAAGGTCGCTTCGCTTGCTCCACCGATATAATCTCGGCGCAGCTCATCAGGCTCCCCACTATCCGCAGCAATGAGATCATCAGCTCGATCCCAACCGATGCCTGTGTAAGGCGTGAATACCGTTTCCGGCGATATTTTACGAAACGTCTGCCCGAGAACCCCTTCCATATGAACCTGTCTGGGCAGTGCTTTGTAATAATCCTTGTTCAGCAAATCAGGATGCAACCCGCAATCCAGCCGATAGGCAGCAAGCCTCGACTCGCGGTAGTTGCCGGAATAGTAATCGAATGTGAAATGATCCAACAGTTTGTAATGAGGCGTGTCTTGGTTTTTGCCGAGAAATACCCTCCGATGTGTATGCGCTTCATGAACACGCGGGTCGTGATTGGTTTGTGCTGCAGCAGCTAAACGATCGGGGTTGGACAAGGATAGTTCAGGGTGCATATCTTCCGATTGTACATAAATGGCAAACTCCCCATCCTTCTCCGTGAGGAAATATAATAGTCCGCCTTCCTCCCTGTGCTCTGCGATTTCCCAAGATGATCCTTCCAAGCGCGATACCCTCACCCTCTCATCCGAGACAAACGGGTTCCGCATAACAACAGGTTGGCCTGCCTTGCTTCTGATCCTGACCCAAACTGTGCGTCCCTGCTTCATCTCTGCACTAATCTCGAATCCCCCGGCGGCCAGCAGACCTTGAAACGCGCAATCAGCCCACTTCTCATAGGAGCGCACCTTCTTCTCGACATCGTGCTCATACAGGCCCACCGTCCGTCCGGGCTCTGGCTCGCCCGACGGTACCGCCGGGAACACATCGATTACACCGTTATGGCTTTGGAGCAGCATCTCGTTTACCGCAGCGACCATTTCTCCGGAGGCTTCCATCATGTGAGGATGGTACAGCGGCTCGTTCGTAATATTGCAATAGTTCATCCAACGTTCCGTTTCCTCTGCGAACAGTCCGTTGCTCCGGAGCGACAAGTCGATGCCATGCTCGTACAGCAATCGAAGCGCCGTATTCCCTTTACCCAGTCTGGAGGCAACGCAAGAAAGCCATCCGAACTGAAACATGCCGTACTCCGTATTTTGCTCCGCATAGCGAAGCGTGTTCTCGGCCCGTTGACGCAACGATTCTTCGCTGTTCTTATCGATCTCGCCGATTGGATAAATCGGCATCAATAGAGAAGGATGCCGCAAATGCAAGTCAGCAGGCGCCCACTCCGAATCCCGGAGAACATCTCCGTATAAGGGGGACACGGCAGTCGGATAGGGAGCCAACCGTGAAGCCATATCACTCCACCTTTGCCGATCGGCTTCGGACTCGCCGAGCAGCGCATTCGCTTCAATTGACATTTGCAGCAAATATTTTACCGTGGACAGCGTGCAGGTCGAATTCCGGGTCAGTGGCCCCTGTTCCGGCGAAATGTCAGGAAATACGTTGTACTGGCCTTTCTCAGAATCGTATTGCAAGTATCCTTCGAAAAACCGGATAATCTGTTTAAACAACGGGTAGGCATTTTCGCGCAAGAAGCACAGGTCCTGGCTGAATCGGTAATAGTCCCATAAGAATTGCGCACACCACGGCCAAATGCTCAAGTACAAGGCATGCGGATAATCTGCGGCGACGCCCTCCAGACCATAGAACTGCTTCGCCATTTGTTCGGCAAGTCCAGTGTACGACAGCAGCCCGTCGTTGAACGCTTCCGCCACTTCGAGGTGATTGGCCGTATAGAGCGGCCAGAACACCGCTTGAATATTGACGTCCCAGTACCACATGCTGCCCCACTTGGTCGGTTGCCGGATGTCCCACAAACCGTTCAAGCCGCAGGCTTGCATGTACATCCGGCCCCCCTTCCCGCTGCAGCAGGCGATGGCGTACAGATTGACGTACCACAAATCCTCGATCATCCGATCCGGAAGGGTGATCGAAGAACGGCTCCAGAAGCTGCGCCAATGCGCTTGATGGCTCTCTCCCAGCTCCTTGACTTGCTGGACAGACTTGTCCAATCGCTCCAGAGCGGTCTGCAGCAGATCCTTCGTTTCCTCTTCCGTTACCACCGTCGTGAGCAGCGTCATGGTCTTCTCTGCCTCGAGAAGGTTGATCCGGATGGACTCTGAGGTAACTTCGGCACTCCCCTTCGCCCCGAGCAACCTAAGCATGACAAGGAAAGAAAAAGGACCATACCGTTCCTTGTCCTCGCCGTCCGGATAGTAGGAGCCCTTATAGTAAAAGGTCGTATCGTCCAGTTGATGGTACTGTATATTCATATCGACATATCTTCTGAATGGTATGGTCAGAGATACGGATTGCAGCAGAGCGGCATTTGTTTGATTGATTTCTGATATTACATAATCGCTTCCCTGGGAGACGATCGTGTGCACGTCAAGCCGATCCTCGCCTTTCTCCATCCGTAAGCGGACGCTTGCCTGCTCGACATTAAGCTGAAGCGAGGAGCTGTCCGGATCGGCCAGCTCCTCGGAAGGAAACAGATGAATTTCTCCGGTCGGATAGTGAGAGGCTCCACCGGACGGCTTGCCGTACTTTCTATGCATATTGTTGTTGGACAAGGCATCGCCGTAAAGGAACAACGGACCCTGATCGGGATTGCGATACATGTCGCTCGCTCGTTGTCTCAATTCGTCATATGTGTACCCGTATTGACGATCGTAACGGGGTCCATCGCCATTCCTATATTTCTGACTGTACCGGTGGAGCTTCTGATAATAGACTTCATAATGATTCATCGCCATCTTCAGTGTGTGGTCCTCGAAAAACACCATTCCGCCAAAATGACCGTTCCCAAGCGGTAAAGCCTCGTTCCAGCTGCTCGGGGCATTCTTGTATGTTACTGTGTGCATCGGTGTCCATCCTCCTTTTCCAATGCCGTTACTCCTTGATCGCTCCGATCATTACGCCTTTGACAAAATACTTTTGCAGGAACGGATAGAGCGTAATGATTGGTATCGTCGAGACCATGATCGCCGCATATTTGATCGTTTCCCCAATGGCGTATTTGTCGTCGCTCGCTGAACCGGTCATCATGGAATCGGTATTGTTAGAGATCAGAATTTCGCGGAGCACGAGCTGCAGCGGATAGGCTTCGCGATTTCGCAAGTAGATCAGCGCGCTGAAGTAGGAATTCCAATGGCCTACCGCATACCACAATATCATAACGGCAATGACCGGCATCGACAGTGGGATAATGATGCGGAACAAGATCGTCCAGTCACCCGCCCCGTCCATTCTGGCCGACTCTTCCAGACTAACCGGAATCCCCTGGAACGAAGTGCGCATGATGATCAAGTTGAACGTATTGATCGCGCCGGGAATGAGCAGCGCCCACATCGTATTCATCATGCCAAGATCGTTCACCAGCAGGAAGGTAGGGATTAAACCGCCGTGGAACACCATCGTCACGACTATGAAAAACATCATCGTATTTTTGAAATATAAGTTTTGCCTGGACAATACATAAGCGCCAATCGACGTCATTAACAGGTTAATAGTCGTTCCAATCAGGACATACAACAGGGTATTCTGGTACCCTTTCATGATCATCGGGTTATCGAATACCGCTTTGTATGCGCTAAGATCAAAACCGGCCGGCCTTAACATCAGGCCGCGGTGCTGCAGCAGCGAGGTCGCATCGCTGAGCGAAGCGAACAGCACGTACAAGAAGGGGTACAGCGTGACCGCACAGAGCACGAGCATGAGAATCGTATTGAAATAACCGAATGATCGTTCACCGACAGTTGGTTTCATGGGGAGCTCTCCTTACCACAGTTTATTCTCGCTGATCCGTTTGACGAAGCTGTTGGCTGCCACAATCAGGATGAAGCTGATTACCGAATTGAACAGCCCGACAGCAGCCGTAAAGCTGTAGTTCGCCTCCAACACCCCTTTACGGTATACGTAGGTCGATATCACGTCGCCGGTTTCATACGTGAGCGGGTTGTACAAGAGGAGCACCTTTTCACTGCCGACCGTCAGCATGGAACCCATCTGTAGAATAAACAAGATGACGATGGTCGGCATGATACCGGGAATGGTGATGTGCAGAGTCTGTTTCCAACGGTTGGCGCCATCCATACGAGCGGCCTCATACAGCGTCGGATCAATGGTGGCAATCGCGGCCAAGTAAACGATCGAGCTCCAACCCACGCCTTGCCAAATGCCGGAGGAAACGAACATAAAGCGGAACCAATCCGGGTCTTTCAGGAAATCGATCGGTTCTATGCCAAAAGCGCCGATGAGCTGGTTAATGAGACCGGTCCGACTGAGGAAGTCGATCATCATGCCGGCCACAATCACGATCGAGATGAAATGCGGCAAATACGAGATGGTCTGCACGACCCTCTTAAATGCCCGACTTCTAATCTCGTTCAGCAACAGCGCTAGAATAATCGCAGCTGGGAATCCGAATGCTAGCTCGTAAAGGTTGATTAAGATAGTGTTCTTGATCAGTCGCCAAAAATAAATGCCGTTAAAAAAGCTTTCAAAATGTTTGAGCCCTACCCAAGGGCTTCCCCAGATCCCTCCTGCGGGGGAAAACTCTTTAAAGGCGATTTGCAAGCCGTACATCGGTCCGTAATGAAAAATGACGTAATAGATCATTACGGGCAATGCCATCAAATATATGGCCCAGTGCCGCTTCAAATCGGTACGAATGGTTGGCCAGACGGTCGAAAGGCGTGCGCTCTTAGCTGCCTCTCTGTCTGTCTGCATAGCTTCGGTACTTTGCGTCATCAGCTCTCCAGCCCTTTCTTTCTTGGTTTCGATACGAAAAGGCTGGGGGATGAATCCGATTCATCCCCCAGATCAAACTTTAGATGAATTTATCGTTTGTTGAAACGTTCGAGCGCGGCTTGTTGTATTTTGATGCCTTCCTCAATCCCCATGCTTTGTATTTTCTTGACATATTTATCGAAATTCTCGATCGGTTCGGCGCCCATGATGAACTTGAGCAGCATCTCATCTCTGTACGTATTGATGTCCGTCATGAGAGAAGCGAACTTGCCGCTCTCTTCCTGAGTCGGTGAAACAAGCGGCATCTTGCGCTCAGTCGTCGGCTTGGACCAAATTTCCAGAGCAGCCTTCTGCTGAGGAAGCACCAGGTATTGCAATTGGAAATTGTCGCTCAACACGAACGGCGCACTCCACGTCGCGCGGTTAAACTTCGCGATAGCCTGCTGAACGCTCACTCCGGCCTTCGGGCTCAATATGTCAGGCAGGAATACGGCCTTGCCGTTTTCCATCTTGTAGCTTTGTCCTTCTATTCCATAGTTGAACAGCATGTTGCCTTTTTCACCGTAGGCATAATCCAGCCATTTTACGGTTTCAACCGGGTTTTTGTTGCTCGTTGTAACAGCCGCTCCGTAACCGTTGGATGCAAAGTCCTTTTGTCCCCAGATCGATTTGTCGCCGGCCTTCAAGACCGGGTATGGAGCTGCGACGATATTGAATTTCGAATCCTTGTCTTTCATCAGGGTATTGAATTTGCCGACGCCGCCTCCGTTGAACAAAACAGCTGCTCCCAGTTGGTTCGTTGTCACTTTATTGTCAAAAAGCTTCTCGTTCGGGGCTGCGAAATCTTTATCGAGCAATCCTTCCTTGTACCATTTGTTCATCGTGATTAGGAATTCTTTGAACTCCGGCTGGATCGGACCGAATTTCACTTTGCCGCCCTCTTGATAGTAGCTGTAGTTGATCCCCCATGCCCCCAGGAATGGAGCATCGGTACCGATCTGATCTTTATCGATATAAAACGGGATTTCATCCGCTTGACCGTTTCCGTTCGGATCTTTTTCTTTAAACGCTTTCAAAACCGTGTACCATTCATCGATTGTCGTCGGCATTTTCAATCCCAGCTTATCCAGCCAGTCCTGACGTATCGATGGGCCGAAGAATACTCTAACCTTGTCGTTGCCCCGTAGGAACGGGAACATGTAGATACTGCCTTCATCCGTTGTGATTTGTTTTTTCCAATCCGGATTGTCGGCGAGAAGCTTTTTCAAGTTCGGTGCATGCTTATCGATCAGATCGTTCAGCTTGATAACTTTGTTGTCTTTAATCGCTTTCTCGGGGCCGCCAGGATAACCCGTCGTCCAGCTGGTCTCGATTATGTCCGGCAGCTGATTGGAGGCTAACATCAGGTTGAACTGCTCTTTGGCTTGCTGGGCATCAAGGGGAGGGTGCTGGAATTCGACCTTCACGCCCGATACTTTTTCGAGCTCTTTATACATTTCCATTTCGGCAAAAGTCTTCATCTGCGAAGAAGCGGCCGAGTGGTTGGCCACCCAGTAGGACAAGTTCGTCAGCTTCGGCGGCTGCGTTGCTTGGCCCGGCTGCGATGACGGCGATGGAGTCTCGCTTGGACCGCCGCATGCGGCGACCGACAGAGCAAGTACGGATACCAGCATTACGGAGCCTGCTTGTTTCAAGCTTTTGTTCATTGATCATTTCCTCCCTTTTAATGACAATATTGGTTATCGGATTGAATAGGGCACGAGTCGCCCAGATTTTTCTCCTGGTTCCCAGTCTAGCTTCACTCGCGCGGCACGGCTACTTTCACCTTTTCACATCCGTAGTATTTTCGTAACAATTCCAGTCGGGTTGAAACAAAATCAGTGCATCTTAAACATCGTCAGTCCATTTATCCCTTAAATGAAAAACCTGATCGGAAGTTCACGATCAGGTCCTCTGGCGAAAGAGTTCAGTTTGGCTACAGCCCCAATAGGCTGCCTATTATTCGTCCTCTTGATTCTTAACCTGCATGATGGAATCACGGTATTTCCCCGGCGTGATGCCCTCGAGTTTTTTGAATGCTCGGATGAACACGACGTCATTATTGTAACCGACCATTTGTGCGATTTGTACGATCGTCAACTCTTTGTTGTCCATCAACTGCTTCGCGGTATCCATCCTTTTATGCGCAATGTAATCCTGCAGGTTTTGGCCCTGATTTTTTTTGAAGAATCCGGAGATATACTGCGGAGTCATCTTGAGACGATCCGCGATCAGCATCAGTCCTAGATTCGGATCGCTGAGATTTTGGTGCACCAGGCCGACGATTTCCTGCAGCTGCTGCGTGCTGTGGTCGGATCGATTCACTTGGAACGAGCGAGTGAGCGTTTCGTACAACTCCTTCGTTTTCAAGTACATCGCTTGCGCCGTTGGATAGCTGAACACCTCTTTGATCGGATCGAAGTTGGTGCCCAGCACTTCTTCCTGATTAGTATTTGTAGAGTTCATGATTTTCAGCAACGTGCTTGTCACATTGAAGAACAAGCATTTGCCTAGCTCCGGCGTGATGGCGCTGGAATCGAAATTCATCGAGTAAATTTTATCGAGCAGCTTCTGCACATTGTTGACATCGCCGCTCCGAACAAAATTGATGAGCTGGACCTCCAACTCAAGGGGGTAGTAATAACGCTGCTGGGTATCGACAATGTCCTGGAAATGGATAACCGCATTTTCTCCTCTGATGAGCCTGTACTCCAGCGCAGCCAGCGCCTCCGGATAAGAATCGCGAATCGCTTTTGGCCCTTGGTGAACCGCACCCGTGGCTATGGTCATACCAATCTTGAACTTTTCTGTCATGATCGTATAGAGCAATTGAACGACTTCCCGGATATCCGATTCGGCAGATTCCTTCCTACTGCTCCTCAGGTTGATCAGGAGGGCGAGCCGATCTCGGTCGAGCTCGACTGAGAAGCCTTTATGATGAGTCTCCGCTAGCTCGACACCGACGTTGGATACGATAAACCTTGCATGCGCCCAGCGCGGTTCATCTTCTCCCGTTAAGCCATGAATATCCTCGATCTTGACCAAGAGGACGACGAATCTGTTGCTTACAAACGTTAGGTCCATAAACCTAAGCGTCTCTTCGTGTTCCGGGGATACGTCTACATCCATATGACCATTGAGCAGGCGGGACAAGTAGTTGGCCCGAATGAAGGGAACCTGCTGCGTCAGCTTGCTTCGCAGGTGCTTCTCCTCGGTAATCGAACCTTCGATCGTTTGCCTGATAAAGTCGTATTCATTGGACGCCGGACGTCTGCTCATGTCCTTCCCACGCATGATCGCATGCACGGTTGTCCGAAGAGGCTTGTAATTACTGTATGTTGCCACACTGACGGCGATTAGGCCCGCGGTCAAGCACAGAACGAACAACCAGAGGGACCACCTCTGAATTTGATTGACCTGCTGCATGAAGACATCGTTGGGTGTAAAAGAGACGTATTTCCAGTCTGCCTTCTCGGAGTGCGTGTACGAAACCATATAGTCAACACCCCCCATCCGGTATTCGAACGGCTCGCTATTGGGTTCCATACGTCCCTGCAGGTCGGAAGGAAACGGCATCTCGCTAGTACTCATGATGGTTTGTCCAGCATCGTTAACGATGTAGATGGCGCTGCGGCTTGCCGATTCGAGCTGGGCAAACAACTGCTTCATCTGGTCGACGTCGATCAACAGGACGAACGCGCCGAGATTGCTGGAAGGCGAATGGATCGGCAGCGTCTGTACGTAGGTAATCACATCCTTCGACACCTTTTCAATGTTGGTGAGAGGAGCGACCGGCCAGTAGGACATTTTGTGCTCGTTCCTCAGAAATGCTCGCCATTGCTCGTACGACATGTCCTTGTAGGCATAGTAGGTAGGATAAAACGTCTTCGAGTCCGTCAGTAAACCCGGCTTGACAATCGTGTCGCTGTTCGAGAAGTAGATGTAGTAATCGAATATAAAGTTACTGGTCATCGTGCGATATCGGCTCATCTTGTCGCGCATGAAAGCCACGAATTCATATTTGTCGACATCCTCCGCGTCCTCCGGGATTTTCAGCATATAATCCAGCTTGGGGTCAAACACTACCTGGCGCATCAAATTATCCACTTCCGACAATTTGTTGTCCAGCGCCAGCTTCAGCTGTTCCAGCATCGCCGTATTGGAGCGGTTGGAGCTTCTCTCCAAGCTATTCTCCACTTTGGTATATAGAAAGAGTCCCATGGCAAGCGGTATCAGCAAAATGAACAAATTGGTGGCGATCATCGTTGAAAGCGCACTTTTGCGAGTGTACAGATGACGTAAAATTAGCGACGCTTTCAACTTAAGTCACACTCATTTCATGAAAATAGATTTATTAGAATTTTAACCCCCCTCTTCTGAAGTTGCAACACACAATGGCATTAAGCGCATTATCCATATGATGGGATGCATAATGAATACATTGGGCAGTGGCAAAAGGAACGATCTTCGCGCTGCTCGGGCCGTTTAATTCTTCATTTCTCAACATTTATAACATGTCATTAAAAATCACTTTTTAAACAGGCGACTAGAAATGTTCGGAAAATTGAAATCCCGACATATCTAGGACACCTGTTATCTCCGTCACCAGGTCAGAAAAGCGAAAACGATAATCCCCTACATATTCGCCTTTAAAACGTTCCTCACCTTAATTACAATCAATCCACAATTCAAATAGAACCGACAGCTCAACTTATCATACTAGTTTCGCTGTCGGTTCTATTGAGTTATTTGGCTCAGAGTATAGCGGTTCTGCTGCTACCTGTGCGTAATGGTTACAATTGAGATTAAAAGATCACAAAATGATCAGTATCCCGCAATGAGTCTTAATTCTCCGCTTTCCATACATAGTCTCAACTATCCATCCCAGTCTCAACTGTTGCATAGCAAATATGTTCTAATTGAATAGACCGAAACTGGGCAAGAAATATGAAAGGGGCAGATTAAAGTGTCCCCTTAAATGCCGCCAACACGAAGAAACAAAAAAAAGAAGCTGTCCACTTAGTTCCATGACAGCTCCTTGAAAAACTCCTCTTCTCTAGCGAGCTTGCAGCAATTCCTCCACAAATGCGATGTACAGCTGAACGGCCTCCACCACTTGCGCCACTTCCACATACTCATCGACAGTATGGGCTTGCGCCAAGCTACCCGGACCGCAGATAAGCGTCGGAATGCCCTTGTCGAGCATGAAGAACGGTGCCTCACATGTGGCCGCGAACGATTCGACGCGGGGCGCGTCCGTCCTTCCGGCGGCTGCCCGAACGCGCGAGCCCGCGTGAATCGCGGCTCGGACGAGCGGATGCTCGGTATCGATATGGCTCGCGGGAACGAACAAATAGTTCTCCAGCTCGTAGGCATCGCCTTCGCCGTCCGGTACAGCTTCCCGCAGACAACGCTCGATCTCCGTTCGCACCTGCGCCCTCGTCTCCCCCGGCAGCAAGCGCCGGTCGATCTCTGCTACGCACCATCCCGGCACCATGTTCGGGGCGTCGCCTCCGTGAATTTGTGTGACGGTGAGCGAGGAGCGTCCGACGATCGGATGCGAGCGGCCCTTCACTTCCACGCTCAGCTTCGCCAAGCCGACGATGTAGGGAACCATCTTATGGATCGCGTTGTCCGCCTGCTCGGTTAAGGCGGTGTGGCCCGGCGTACCACGCGTCCGCAGCCGATACCTGGCAACGCCGCGATGGCCGACGCACAGTTGTAGCCCTGTCGGTTCGCCGATGATCGCATAGTCTGCCGTCAGGTCTTCCGCAAGGAATAGCTTCATCCCGGCGTTCTCCCGCTCCTCATCCACGTTGAAGAAGAGAATCAGATCCCCGCAGAAAGGATTGCCAGCCCGTTTCAGTGTTATCGCGGCGTACATCATGGCGGCCACGCCCGCCTTCATGTCGGAGGAACCGCGGCCATACAGCTTGCCGTCTTCCACGGCTCCGCCTAGCGGATCACGGCTCCAGCCGGCTCCAGCAGGGACGACGTCCAAATGGCCGTTCAAGATGAGCTTGCGCCCCGGTCCCGGCCTGGAGCCTGACAGCCGAGCCACTACGTTCGGCCGACCTGGAGCGGCCCAGCTGAACTCAGCCGCAATACCATGCTGAGTGAGCGCATCAAGGACGAAGTCGGCTACTTCTTCTTCGGTTGTCGTTGGATTCTCGCTGTTCCGGCTGATCAGCCCCTGTACCAGGGCTATCAATTCCTTGTTGTGATCCTTCTTGCAATCTTGTTCGTCCCCCATAAGCTTCAACTCCCCGTCCGTCTCCTTCAATAGTTTTTCCCTCTCGCGTTCACCTGCAGTGTCCCAACGACTCGCCCAGCTCGCACCTTCAGAAGCTCATCGTACAGATTCGGAATCGCACAGCAGTGATTCGGGATGATCTCCACCTCATCGCCCACGCGAAAGCTGATCTGCTCCGGGTCAAAGCGGAGGTAGCCGTGCTCCTCGTTCACCTTTACAAGCTCTACCCCCGGCTTCCCTGCGAGATAGCCGTAAGTAGGCCCTGCCGCCGACAGGTCGCTCGTCAGCGTCTTCGACCCAGCGTCAATCGTGGCGTAGCCCGGCAGGGGGACGCTGACCACCGTGCTGCGAATGCGCAAAGCGCATTCCTCTTCGCCCATGACGCCGAACGCAAGCGCATTGCGGTCTCCGAACACATAGTGGCCCGCCCGGGATTGCGTAATGCCGCGCAAATGCTCGGAATGAAATGAGGATGGCGTGGAGCCTCCGGACAGTATGGAAATGCAGAACCCTTCCGCTTCGAGCATACGCTTGGCATCCAGCAGCAGCTTCGATTCTCCTTCTGCAATCTTCTGGACCTCTTCCGAGGAACGAGCGCTATAGATTTGGCCGAAGTAGGTGAACACGCCTATAAGCTCAATCCCCGGCAGCTCGCGGAATCGCCTAGCCAGCTCCAGTGCCGCCTCGCCCGGCTGAACCCCTTCACGATGGCTGCCTCCGTCGATGTCCAACAACACGTGGACCTTCTCGCCGAGCTCCTCCCCGACCCGGGACAATCCTTCCGCCACGACCCAGTTGTCAACAATCGTGATGACCTTAACTCGGCTCATTACTCCCTTGAATCGCCTGACATTGCGTTCCCCTACAATCGGATACGCGATCAGAATCGGGCCGATGCCCGCCTCCGCCATCACCTCCGCTTCCGACAGCTTTGCTGTCGTAATACCCGACGCTCCCGCTGCAAGTTGCATAAGCGCGATTTCAACAGACTTGTGCGTCTTTATATGGGGCCAATGTTCGATGCCATTGTCGCGAATGCCCTTCTGCATCCGGTTGATGTTGGCCTCCAGCCGGTCGAAGTCTACATATACGTACGGAGTGGAATAATCAATGCTGTCTATGCTGTTCATGCTGTTCTCACGTCCTCTCGGTTAGCTTTCTATTGAATGGTGAAATGCCTCTCTCCTATTGGACTAGAAGAGAGGCTGTGTGGAACAGGCTTTATTTGTCGTAAGACGGGTACGTCTTCTCATAGATCTTCAAATATTCATCCATCCCCATCTTCTTAATCGTGCTCACGTATTCGTCCCATTTGTCGAAGCCGACTTTGCCGGAGATGAACTTCGCCTGCATGTCTTTCATGTAGGTGTTCAGATCATTCTCCAGTATCCGAATCCGCTCGCTGTCCTCGTTCGCGAACACGAACTGCGGCCACAGCTTCTTAGGCGTGAAGGGCATCAAGTTCAACCCGGCTTTCTTAGTAATCTCCCCAATGGCATGATCGCCGAAATATTTGTCTCCTGCTACTGAGGGGTTGGCCCCCCCGCTCCAGACGACATACTTGCCCAACACTTCTTCCTTCGTCTGACCCGCTGGATTGTTCAACACGACGTCCATGTATTTGATCTTTCCATCGGAGCCCGTGGTGTACGTCTTCCCGTCGATCCCCATGAAGAAGAGCTTCTGGCCCTCTTCCCCGTAGAAATAATCGACCCACCGCATCGTCACCTCGGGGTACTTGTTCTCCTTCGTAATCGTGAAGGTGCCTACCGCCGACAGGCTGGAGTTGAGACTCGCGTACAGCTGGTCTCCCTTCGGCCCTTTGAGTGCGGCCGCCAAGCCGGCAAAATCATTCTCATGCTCTTTTCCCACATAGGAGTTGTTCGTGGTGATATTCACCCCGATCTGATCCTGGGCGCCCTTGGCCGCAATGTTCGGCAGCGTCATCGTGAAGATTTCCTGATCCAGCAGCTTCTCCGCATACAGCTTGTTGATAAATTGCAGAAGCTCCTTGAAGCGGTCGTCCGTCTGAATGAATCTAAGCTTGTTAGTGGCTGGGTCGACATCGACCATCGGATGGTGAGCCCCGCGCGTGCCAAGCCCGTAGGCTCCCTTTAGCCCTTCCGTTATGGAAATGATCTGCTGTCCGGATGAGAGTGGAATTTCGTCGTTTTTGCCGTTCTTGTTCGGATCCTTTTCTTTAAACGCTTTCAACACCGTATAGAGCTCGTCGATCGTCGTCGGTTCTTTCAGATTTAAGTTGCTCAGCCATTTCTGGTTCACGAATATTTTGTTCGACAGCCGGGATGGCGTCGCGGTGACCAGATAAGGCAGTGAGTAGATTTTGCCGTCTGGCATCGTCACGCCTTTTTTCACATCCGGGTTCTCGTCTAATATTTTCTTGAAATTCGGCGCGTACTTGTCGATCAGATCGTTCAAGGGGAGGAACATCCCTTGCCCGCCGTATTTGGTGAGCTCGGCCCCCGTCAACCCGATCTTGAACAGGGCGTCAGGCAGCGTCCCCGTGTTGAGCAGCAAGTTCTTCTTCTCCGTTACGTTCGCTTGCTGGACCACGTCCCACTCGATATGCACGCCGGTCATCTGCTCGTACACCTTCCAGATCTCGACGTCCTTGAACTCCCCCTTGTTGTAAGGCCCTGCCATAGCAAACATCTTGAGGGTCACCGGCTTGTTGACGATCGGCATCCCTGCTGCGTTCAAGTAGTCGGGCGCAGTCGTCTTCTTCCCGCTGTCCGTACTCTTGCTCGCATCGCCTGAATCCGTGCCTGAACTGCTGCACCCTGCCACCAAGGTTGCCGCCATAACTGACGATAGGACGGCTCCTGCCACTTTCTTACGTTTGATCATGAAACATTACCTCCCTTTTATATGGACAATCTATGAAACCCGGGTCACATCGCATCTAGCCTTTAATGGCGCCAATCAACAGTCCTTTGACAAAATATTTCTGCAGAAACGGGTACAGCACGAGCACCGGGAGGCTGGCCACGATAATAATCGCGTACTTGATCCCTTCCGCCATCATTTGTTTCGATGCCAGTGTATCGACATCGGCCATAATCTGCTCCGACATCTGGTTCTGGATTAAAATTTCGCGCAGCACCAACTGCAGCGGGAACTGCGCACGGTCGGACAAGTAGATCAAAGCGTTGAAGAACGCGTTCCAGTGGGCCACGCCGTAGAACAGTACCATAACCGCTAGAATGGGCTTAGACAGCGGCAGAATGATGCGGATCAGCACGCCGATATTGGAACAGCCGTCTACGAAAGCCGCCTCCTGCAGCTCGCCCGGAATCGACGATTGCAAGAAGGTACGCATGATGATGATGTTGTAGATCGAAACGGCATTCGGAATGACCATCGCCCAGATCGTGTTGACCATTCCCAGCGATTTGACCACTAGATAGGTAGGGATCAATCCCCCGCTGAAGAACATCGTGAACACCAATAGGCCCATGATGAGATTCCTTCCGGCAAAATCCCGTCTGGACAGCGGATAAGCCGCGCATATCGTCAAGGTCAGATTGATCGCGGTGCCTAGGAGCGTGTACAGAATCGTATTGCGGTAGCCGATCATAATGTTCGAGTCTCGGAATACCATCTTGTACGCATCGAAAGTGATGTCCTTCGGAAACAACCACACATTGCCCTTGATCACTTCCAAAGGATTGCTGAACGATGAACTTAGGATGAAAAGCAACGGATAGATGACAATCACGGAAAGCAGCGTTAATAGACACGTGTTGACGGCGATAAATACTTTGTCGTTACTCGACTTGGCTATAGATTCCATGCTCAGCAGTGCCCCCCTTACCATAAACTCGTGTCGCTTGTTTTTCTTGCGACGGCATTCACCATGATGAGAAGCGTGAAATTAATGAGGGAGTTGAACAGCCCAACAGCGGTCGAGAAGCCGTACTCCGCTCCCAGAATCCCGCTCCGGTATACGAAAGTCGAGATCACATCGGACCCGACCCGGTTCAAGTCGTTCTGCATCAGGAATACCTTCTCGAAGCCAACGTTCATGATCGAGCCGATGTCCAGAATGAATAGAATAATGGCTGTCGGGATCAGCGCTGGGATGTTGATATGCCGGATCCGCTGCATGCGGGTCGCCCCCTCCATGACCGCAGCTTCATGGAGCTGTGGGTCCACGTTGGCGAGCGCCGCCATATAGATAATCGAGCCCCAGCCCATATGCTGCCATACCCCGGAGAAGACATAGATCGACTTGAACATGGAAGCATCCCCCATGAAGTAGATCGCTTCTCCCCCGGCCAGCTCGATCGCCCGGTTCACGATACCTGTCTGCGGCGACAAGAACATCGTCACCATCCCTACCAGGACGACGATCGAGATGAAATGAGGGGCGTACGTAATCGTCTGCACTGTCTTCTTGAACCTCTTCCCGCCTACCTCATTTAGCATGAGCGCGAGTAGGATTGGAAGCGGAAAGCCCACCAACAGTTGATACAAGCTGAGCCCGAGCGTATTCCAGATCAAATCCCAGAAGTAGTAGCTTTTGAAAAACCGTTGAAAATGGTCCAAGCCGATCCACGGGCTATCCCAGATCCCCATGGTGGCGATGTAGTTCTTGAATGCGATCTGAACCCCGTACATTGGGGTGTATTGGAAGATCGCCACGTAGGCCAGAACCGGAAGAATAAGCAAATACAAATCCCAATTCCGTCGGAGCTGCTTGCTAACCGTTATTAGGAATACCTGCACCTCAGGACCTCCTCCTTTTCTGCCAAAAATGTCCGTACAATGCTGTAGAGCTAGAAGAAAACGCTTTCATTGTGCTGCTGAACCGAATCGCTTCATAGCTCCACCCCAATCTTGCCATCCTCTACGAAGACTTTATAGCACCGCAGCCTGACTTTCTCCTTCGCAAGCGACTTTCCCGTCTTCAAATCGAACTCCCATCCGTGCCAAGGGCACCGGACGATCTCTCCCGCCCGCCCGAATTTGTACTCATACACCCTCGACTCCAAGCTCGTTCCGCATACCGGCCCTTTGCAAATCTCTGCCCCCTGATGCGGGCAATAATTGAGGATGGCATAAAATTCACCCTTTACATTGTAGATCCCTATGGAACGACCTGCAATTTCAAATACGCGGTGATGCCCCTCGGGGATTTGCTCCGGTTCGGTCACATAATGTACGGTCATTTTCTTGTTCCTTTCCCTACAGCTTGTATAGTTGTTTGGCGTTTTCGTAGAAAATGCGGTCCCGCGACTCCTGCGGTAGCCAGCTCAGAATCTGATGCGGGGAATCAAAGTCCCAATGCGGATAGTCGCTCGAGTAGAGCAAGATGTTCTCTGCGTCGATCATCTCGAAGATGCTCTTCAAATGCTTGGGATTGGCCGGTTCCTCAATGGGCTGTGTCGTGAAGAAGCAATGGTCGCGAATGTATTCACTCGGCATCCTCTTCAGCCAAGGCACTTGCGCACGCAGCGCCATGTAATTCTTGTCGAGCCTCCACATCAGGTGTGGCAGCCAAGCTACTCCGCCCTCGATAAACACGAACCGCAGCCCGGGAAACTTCTCGAAGACCCCTTCGCATACGAGGCTGGTGAGCTGCGCCATGAAGTTCTGTGAGAGGCATGTATGCCACTCGATGTACCAGGTTGGGTATCCCGCCGCTGTCGGGGGATTCGCTTGTCCCGCGCCCTCCGCCCCCGGATGAACCGCGACCGGCAGGCCATTGCGCTCAGCCGCTTCGTAGATCGGGTGGAAGTAACGCTGCCCGAGCGGCATCCGGGTTGCACTGCTCATGATGACCTGGACCATTCCGGGATGGGACCCGATTCGATCTATTTCACGGGCTGCCAAGAACGGATCTTGCGCCGCCACCAGAATCGAGCCTTTGAACCGGTGGTCTTTGCTCAGCCAAGTGTCGATGAGCAGATTGTTATAAGCGCTGCAGACAGCCGCAGCAAAATCCGGCTCGTGCCCCACCGAGATGCTGAACAAATTCCCGGTCAGGACGGCGTAATCCATGTTATACGAATCAATCAATTGTTCGATGACAAAATCTGGATCGGATCCGACTTGTCCTCCTCCCGGCGGTACGGCATCCTTTCTTCCGACTCCAATAGGGGAGAAATAGCCGGAGAACATCAAGCCGAGACCGTTCTCCGCCACCCTCGTTTTCCAAGGCTCCTCCAGGTAAGGGACCAGGTCCAAGTGGCTCTTTAACGCGTTATGGACGTCGCAATCAATCACTTTCGATCTTGGTTTCATCACGAATCTCCTTGTGTAGTTGGTCAGTAGCGTTCTGTAATGTGATTGTAATATATCCTTGATCGTAGTACCATGAACTTAACGGCATTTATTTGAATGATTCAATCACAATCTTATAATTTTTCACTTAGGGAGGCGCTTACATGTTGGGGATTAAATCGGTGATTTTCGATGATCGTATCGAAAACTGGAGGATTCCGGATAGCGCGATCCCCCATCATATCCTGATTTTCATGGTTAGCGGAAAAGTGACGTATTGGTTAAACGGGGAGAAGGTTATGCTGAAGAAAGGCGACGTTCTCTTTATCTCCGGGGGCACCTTCCGTTCGTGCGACAACGATCCCGAGGGGCCGCACCAGAAGTACTCGGCTCATTTTCGAGAATTCAGCCACTTGCTGCAGCCACTTTTAGAGAATCCCTACCTTTACTTGCAAATCCGCAATTCCGATTACTTCAAACAGCGCTTCTCCATGCTGCTGCTAGAATGGTTCGACCGCGGGGACGGACACGACTTGATCTGCGAAGGGATCACGCTGGAGTTGCTCGGCCTGGTTATCAAGAGCATGCGAAGCACCGAAGTCAGCGTCCAGAAGCAAGAACTGGTGAACCAGTTGCAAACCTACATTCTGCACAATCATTGCAAGCCGCTCCGGTTAACCGATCTGGCCGATCATGTACAGCGGTCGCCCAATCACATCACCAAGATTTTTCGACAAGTGCTTCATCAGACGCCCATCGACTACATCCATCAGGTAAAGACCTCTATCGCCTACGAGATGCTGCGCAACAATAGGCTGACGGTCGCCGAAGTATCTGATCATCTGGGATATTGCGAACAATCCTACTTCCACCGCATCTTCAAGAAATTCACGGGCATCGCCCCTTCCGCGGTACAGAAAGGTAGCTCGGCAGCGCTATTGCCGCCCTTGCCTTCTCAGAGGTCGTAAAGTGAGGAAGCCAACACGGGCTGGAAGGGTTCCATGCCCAAATAACCCCGGGTCTTATACTTTCTGGCGTGCTCAAAAAAAGCCTTCATGTCCGCTTAGTAAGCATGGACATGAGGGTTATTCCATTTGTCTTCCCGGCCATCGGATTGATACCGAGGACAGAGCGGCCTAGTTTATGACTAATCTACCTATTACCAAAAATAAGCGTATGATTTTCGAGTTCAATTACTGGACTTACATAAATTTTGGAACTTTGAACAAACCAAAAGAGCCTTGATATACCAAGAATCTGGTCCTCAAGGCTCTAATTATTTGTTTCAAACATATATCATTAATTTGTCTCATTTAATACCATAAACACTCTCATTTATAACCATGACACACAAGAAGAATAGACTTACTCTGTGCGTAACGGTTACAATTGAGACAAAAAAGTAAGCAAATACGGCGAAATTAGGGTTGCTTTTAAGATTTATCGCTTCATCAAATGAGACTTTCCGTAATTTTTATGTTTGCAATTGAGACTTTCCAATTCACACGTTATTTGCTTCATTATGAGTGAAGAACGCATCATCTACTAATTGTAGCACTCCAGATAGACTTATAAGCTCATCCCGTGCTCCTTCACCGTTTCCCATGATCCGTTATTTTTATGGGACTGGATTAAGGCATCGGCTACATAAAGCGGGTAAATCCCATCTTCGAGCGAGTTGACCGGTTCAGTTCCGTTTCTGAGGATGTGAACCAGATGACCAACCGCCTTCTCGATATGGCTTGAGCGGCTAAGCAAATCCTCTTCCGTTCGTTGCAACAGCCAATGGTTCCCTTGAATCACAGCGTGCTTTCCGGTGGAATAGAACCGGATTTCATCCCCTGTCCGCAGCATTTCAATCTTCCCCTTTTCGAAAAACAGGTCCATCTCGAACATCAGAATATCCCGATCGTCGAATGCTTCGGCATAGCCTGTAATCCCTCCGCCGGCTAATGTGAACAGAAAGGAAAACGTCCAGTCCTTCTTAACATCCATGTTCGTTGCTACTTGCTGCACAACTCTTACTTGGTTCATCGGTCCAGCCATAAATCGTACCAAATCGAACAGATGCGAGCCGTAGTTGTAAATGCCTCTCGTATACCGCAGATGGATCTTCTTTAACTTCCCGAACTCTTCGGATTGAACAGCCTGGCGGATCTGGTTGGCCCCTTCGCTCCACCTTCTTGACAGATTGACCACGACGGTTCGCTTGTGACGTTTAATAAGGTCCGCAATCTTCTCAGCTTCTTCAACGCTAGTGGCCACCGGTTTTTCGAGAAAAAGAAGAGGAACCGATGAATGCTCCAGCACGGTCTGGAGCAAGTCAAAACGAACATGCTCCGGCGTGCAAATGCTGATCATATCGAGCTGATGGCGGCTCAGCATCGCCCTCAAGTCCGTGAAATAGCTGGTTCGCGGAGCTACTAGAGACAGCTGTTCGCCTTGCTCTCTCGTTTTGCCGACAGCGGCTACGAGATCAATAGCAGGATTCAGCTGATAGGCTAAAGTATGGCTGAGCGTCATGGCCTTCCGCGGAATATCGGCTCGCAACCCGATGTAGCCCAACCCTATTACAGCAGCACGGTACATCTCATAATCTCCTTACTCCAAATCGTATTTCAACGGAGACAAGCAGGAAACTTCTTTAAATTTCCAATATTCACTGAGTTATCACCTACAAGACGACCTATCCTATTCATTAAATTTGAAAGAATAAAGCTCCGCGTCGCTCATCGTTATTTCCATAATTACCGGTTTGCCAGACAAGGACGAAGGATCGCCGTCCATAAAAACAACCGTTTTGTCGAGGGAGTCTCCAAACAACTCGATGGAGTTTATCGTCCGATCCCCGGAAGCAAGCTTAACTTTCATATAACCTCTCGCAGAAGTAGCGAAGTTGACCGATAGCCGGCTGCCTTCATAGATGAACGGCTTAGTCGTTATTTTACAAGGCTTATACGTCGCTTTATAAGACACAAACCCGTCTATCCTGATCGTATAGCGCCTCAGCCTCGCAGGTTTTTGCGACCAATGCCCTTCTTTGGCGTACATTGAAAGCTCGTTCGGGGCGTATGGAAGGAGATCGCTTCCGGTTTCGATCATGCCGACGGCAGGAAAACAGTCGCCGTACACCCAGTTGTACGGATGCTCGAGTCCCGGCGTCATGAACGCCTCGTCCCAGCGGTTCCAGCTGCGCCCGTCGCGGGAGCTCATGAATACGCAGTCCGTAATGGCCAGCCCGTATCGAGGATGCACGCCCATCCTTTTTTTGCGGCTTTGCGCACCTGCAAAATCGTCGAAGTTCGGCGTCCACTCTTTCTTTTCCACATAGCGGGACGGGAAGCCGACAAAGAGATGCGGAGCCCGATCATACGGCTGAACGACATTCGTATAGAGCGGGTAGTCCTCGCCATCGCCGAAATCAAGCCGTTCGGGATTCGTCCATTGTTTAAAATCGGCCGATTCCATCCAGCGGATGTCCCTGATACCTGCGTTCCAGTCATTGCCCGGAATATCGTGAAAATCGCGAATATAACATCTGTATTTATTCGCTAGAGCATCCCAGAATGCAACGTTCAGCGTATCGAACTTGCCTTGATTCGTCATCCGCCAAGATTTTCGAAAACGAATGCCGTCCTTGCTTGTGAAGCACCACAAATAATTGTCGTTCCAGTCGATCGCCGTACCTTTATAGCGCTCCTCGTCGGGACATTCGGGGTTATTGTCCTTGAATACGTAAAAGTTGTCGAACCTGGCCGTATTCGAATCGAGAATGATATTATTGTCCCGAGAGCCTCCGTATTCGCAAATGCCCAAGTCCGACTTGATCCAATCCTTGCCGTTCTCGCTTTCCGCATAACATACGACAATCGACCCCGTAACATGCTGAGTTACATCCGGGTCCAGCATCTCCCAGCCCAAATAATACATCCGGAACAAGCCGTCGTCCTTCACGATGCAATGATAGTTGCACCCGTCTCCTTCCCATGGAGCGTCGTGATGGATCGCGACTTCCTTCGGCTGAAGCTTGTTCAGCTGCCGGACTGCGGTCGTCTTTTCCGTATCGATCAAATATTCGTCCCAAAACAGCTCGCGGCGGTTTTCGATCCGTATCGCGTCAGTCATAGTCGGATTCTCCTTCTGAAAAAAATTTTCACCCTCGATGTGAATTCGCCTTAAACATAAATGGCCGATTCTCCTGCAAGCTGCCGCTCGATATGCAGACAATTGAGCACTTTCTCTTGAATATCCTGCGGAAATGATAGTAAGCACCCATTGCGCTCCGTATACTCCCTCTGGCTGACGGCCGGCACGACAGCTTCCGCTTCCAGCAATCGGTCCAAGCCCGCTTTCCACTGCTGTGCCAGGAGCTGAAACTGCTTCTCGAACCGCTCGGCCGTATAAATGCTTCTCCAAGTGTTCAGATCGTCGTAGGGGAAGCCTACCATCGTAGCCCACGCGATTTACGTTATTTCTTCCGCGCCGCAATAAGCAACATCGATTGTCAATCGCCAAACCGATAGGAAAACAACTGTCCGTTTTTTAGATAAAACTTGATTTTGATCACGCTGCCTGCAAGATTGGAAACACTACTATGGTCAGACCAACTTACAAGATGATAGATCTGGTCTCCCTGTAAAGCCCTGCACTCCTCCACGCTAAAACCAGGAATCACATTGCCGCGCTCGTCCAGCAATTCCGCTTTTACGTAACCATCCGCTGCAATCCGGGCATTCAAGAGCAGGTTGCTGCCAGCAAACTGAATAGGCTTCGTCGTAAGCACTCCCTCCGCTTGACCAGCATCGACGGACACGAAGCGATCCCGCTTCCATTTCACCAACCCGATTTCGCCCTTGAACACACCTGTCCCCGTCTTGTGATCGAATCGCCCGGTAGATTGTCCCGCACGCGGATGTCCCTCCGGATAGATTTCATATAGATGGGCCGGTTGGGTATGCGCATTGTTCGAACCATTGTAATACAGCCATATTTCATCCCCTACGTCGAATGCTTTGGAAGCGGTATAGATCCATCCGCAATCCCAATCGGATACTACAGCGTTGTCCTGTGCCGTAGCGTCCGGTCCTGCGGTCCTTACTTCGCCGCGCCGAATAACCGGTTCCCGGAGCTCCCTCGACCAGTTGTTGCCATCGCGCGAAAACGCCAATTGCACGTCATCGATTCCATCATCGATGGTGTAGTAATACGCTTCTTCATCATTCGCATAAAAGACCCATGGGAATGCAATCAGTCCGCTCTCATGCGGGTACAACCCCGCCCCATAAATATCAGTCCGCATAAGAGAGCGATTAACCGGAGCCTCCATGATCGGCTCGATCTCCTGCAGCTTCTTGGCTACCTGATCCACAAGCTGATCTTCCGCATCCGTATTCAAGCTGCGGTAGGACGGCGTCCACGTTCGAAAGTCGCTGCTTGTCGTCGTGTAGAAGAATCGGCGCACGGAATGAAAATAACCGGGGTCAGTCAAACTGCACTTATGCAAGACTACGTACTTCTCGCGATAAGGGTCCCATACCGCAGAGGCGACGTCATGGCCCGAGCCGAAGCTCCCTGTAAATGTCCAGTTGATCCCGTCCGGCGAAACCATCGTTTGGTACCGTTTATCCCAAGTAAACGTGACCATCCGGTACCGTTCATCGTGAGGTGCGAATACATCCTTCGTGACGCTGGCAGTCTCGACGGCTCCGCTAATCGCTACCGCGTTGGTAGGCTTCCCGTTGTTCGTGGAGGTCCTCGTTAACGGTTTGCTCCAGTTGATCCCGTCCTCGCTAGTGGCATACAGAAGAGTCCATCTATGCGGGAAATATTCGGTACTCCCTCCCGTGTCGGTAAAGTACCACATCTTGAACAGTTGCTCCTCTTCATCGAATAGCACGTCCCCCCACATCACCTGCCGGTATCCCTCCCAAGGGCAGTCCATGGTGAGGACTGGTCGATCCTCATGCTTGACACCCGGATGCAAGGTATAGCTCAAGCCATCAGTGGCCTCCACCAAATCCCTCGAGATAAACAATTCCGTTCGAGAGCCAATGGCGAATGGCTGTGCTGCAGGAAGGGGCGCTGTTGAGATTCCTCCTCCCGAGCCATCAAGAGCTGGACTGAACGCCTTCACTCTGAATTGGGGGTTATCGTAGAGCTCAAAATGCGATTCTCCGTCCGTAAAGCGTGTATTCACCTTGAAGTATCTGGCCTTGATCGGCTCCAGCTCGAACGAGCAGACCAATTGCAAATTGGCGATCTTCTGGGTAAAGGCCACATGCTCCGCTTGCGAATAGGTCACATTATCATCGCTCCAATATAAGGCATATTCTTCGCCTTTGCCCGTCCCCTTGGAGCTGGAGTACCGGTTAATCAAATCGATCCTACCTACCTCTCGAGTTTTCCCCAAATCGATGCCGACGCTGTTTCTCAAGACATCTATGGCAAATGTGGCGGTGCTGCCCCATTCCTCAAGAGCTCCGGTTTCGGGGGCGATGTCTCCGCTTCTAAATCCGATTAATGCGGGCAATTGGGAACCGACGCTGGCGTCGACCGCATAGGCTCTAGTGTCGAGCTGCAGCAGGCGAAGTGGGAATCGTCCGTTTCCTTTCTCGGAAGGAATGTGCACTTTAATAAATTGTGCTCGCACACCCGATAATTCAAAGCTGTCGACGGTTCGTCCTTCTATGACCTGCGAACGGAATTGGTAAGATTCGATCTCCGTGTACGACATATTGTCCAAGCTGGCATACAAGCGATACATTTCCGCTTTTCCGATTACGGTCACACCGGCGCACCATAATTCAATCTTATCGACATGGGTCACCGCACCGAGATGAAAACCTATGCTGCGGCCTAAGTAATCGGCTGTAAGTGCAAAAGGGTAGCCCCAATTCCCGACCGGCGTAGTCTCCGGACTTTCATCCCGGTCCGCGTACCCCGCGGTTGCCTGCAGTTGAACATAAGGAGTGATGACGTTCATAAGCTTCCAACACCTCATCTTTCGTTATCCTTTTACTGATCCGACAATCATGCCTTTCACAAAATAGCGCTGTAAAAACGGATACACGAGCAGGATCGGCACCGTTGTAATCATTATCATCGCGGCGCGGACGCTATCCTTGGAAAGCGTAGCGAGCAGCCCCAGCGATTCGGCTACCCCGCTCATGTTCGGGTCGAAGGAGAGCAGCATGGACTTCAGCAGCAATTGCAGCGGCCATTTGCTCGGATCGGACAAGTAGATCGAAGCCGAGAACCAGCTGTTCCAAAAACCGACCGCATAGAACAAGCCGATGGTCGCAATCGCCGGCATCGACATCGGCAATGCGATTCTAGCAAATATGATCACATCATTCGCCCCGTCGATGCGTGCGGATTCTTCCACTTCCTGCGGGATTTCCATAAAGAAGTTGCGCAATAAAAAGGCATACCAAACATTGAGAAAAGACGGAATCATAACGGCCCATAATGAATTTTTCAAACCGAGAGCGGTGACAAGGAGGTAGGAAGGAATCAGCCCTCCTCCAAAAAACATGGAGGCCAGCAAAACCGCCGTCACCACGTTACGATAAGGCAAGTATTTCTTGGACAAGGCATAGGCAATCGATCCCGTAAAAAGCAAACTAAAGAACGTGCCGAAAAACGTAATGAACAAACTGTTGCCGAAGGCCCGATACACTCTGGAGCTGCCTGTCAGCAAGTAAACATAAGAATCAAACACGACATGCTGCGGAAAGAAAGTAACGCCATTTCGCATGATGTCCTCATTGGACATGAGCGATTGGCTGATTACGAACAAAAAAGGGGCTATGATCGAACAACATACCACGATGAGAAAAACCGCATTCACATAATCGAACAGCTTGAGCCTTACCATATGCCCTCCTTCCCGAGGCGTTTCACGATATAGTTCGTGCCGAGCAGGAATAAGAGCCCTACGACGTTTTTGAACACGCCTACCGCTTGCGCATAAGAGTACCTTGAATTTTCTAACCCTTCCCGGTATACGTACGTATCGATAATATCTCCAACGGAGTATACATTAGGGGAGTACAAGAGCAGCACTTGTTCGAACCCGGCATTCAAGATCCCGCCGACCGCGAATATGAATAGAATGGAAATAATGTTGGCCATCCCCGGCAAGCTGATATGAATCATTTGTTGAAACCGATTAGCGCCATCTATTTTAGCGGACTCGTATTGTGCTGGATCGATTCCCGCCAGTGCGGCCAAATAAATGATGCTTCCCCAACCGAGTCCTGCCCAAATATCGCTGGAAACAAGAATGCTGCGAAAAAAATTCGGGTCGGAGATCAAATTGTTCTGGGATCCGCTGAACTCCGCAACCAGCTTGCCGATCAAGCCGCTTGTAGGGGACAACAACGATAAAATCAGAGCGGAAATAATCGCCCAAGACAGGAAATGCGGCAAATAACTGATCGTTTGAACGGTTTTCTTGAACTTGGCGTTTCTTAATTCGTTTAACAGAAGCGCAAACACAATCGGTGCCGGAAAACCGAAGATGATCTTGTAGGCGCTGATCAGCAGCGTATTGGTAAGGATACGCCCGAAATAATAGGAGTTGAAAAAATTGACGAAATTGTCCATCCCCACCCATCTGGCATCGATAAACATGGATTCGACACCGCGAAACGGGCTGAAATTCTGAAAGGCAATCACAATACCGTACATAGGCACATAATGGAATAACAGCACATGCAGCAATCCGGGAAGCAGCAATATATACAGAAATTTGAACTTCCACAGGATGCGGAAGAAGTCCGTTTTCTTCGTTCCCAGCGGATTTTGCGTTCGGCTGCCTTTGCTTAATGAAGACACAGGGATCGATTTCAAAACGGCTCACACCTTTCTATAAGAGGGCTCTGCTTCTGCTGAGACAAACAGAAGCAGAAACCGTTCATACGCTTTACTTGGCAGCTGCCGCGAATTGCTCGTTTCGGTCGTCAATCATTTGTTGCCCGCCAATCTCCAGCCATTTCTTCACAATGCTATCCCAGTTCTCAACCGGAATTTCTCCGTTGAATACTTTTACCTTCTGCTCGGTCCAATACGTTTTCAGATCCGTCAGCTTGGAGAATGATTTCCATTTGGAATTGTCGTAAAGCACTTTGGAGTCAATCGGCTCAAAGCGAGGCAGCTTGTGCACTTGCTCCCGCTTCAAGTTGTATTCCTGGTGTGTCCATGTATTCGCGGGCCATACGGGACTTCCAGGCCAGTTGATGAACACCGACTTGTATTTGGCGTAATATTTGGCCTTGGACAGATCCGTCTTATCTTCCGCGATAAATTCGACCAGCTTGTTCGATCCCCGAGTGTAGTTCTCGCCTTCAACACCGAAGTAGACCAGGTCGCTCCCCTCCGGCGTTGCTTGGTAATCGAAATATTTCATGACGGTTTCGGGACTGACGTTTTTCTTGAATATAACCCAAGCCGATGTGGCGGCAGGGGACGCAGGTAATTTATTGATCCCCTTGCCTTCTAAAGCGACGGGGACATATTGGGCATCCGGCACCGTTTTCCTAAGCACCTCTACTGCATTTATGATGGTTCCGGAGAATGTGGCTGCAACGGTTCCTGCTTTGTTCTGTGCGATCAACTCTTGCTGCTTGGGCGCCGTAGAGAGCACCATATCGGGCCAGATATACCCTTTTTTCTGCCACTCTACGAATTTGGCCATCATATCTTTATAGCTCGGGTGAAGCTCGGGCGGTTTAATTTTGCCGTCGCTATCTTTCCACCATTCTGTAGCTGCTGGCAAGAAGAATGGAGCGAAGACATATTCCAACATGTCAATCCTCCCGCCTGAACCAGTCGACAAAGCATAGGTATCGGCCCTTCCATTTCCGTCCGGGTCGCCGGTTTTAAACGCTTCCATGATCTTTTCATAATCTTCAACGGTTTTCGGCATCGTTAACTTTAACTTGGCAAGCCAATCGGTTCGGATTTGCAAAGCGTTTGGTGTGATCACAGGGGTCTCAATCGGAATACCCAGAATTTGATTTTTGTACGTCACTCTTTCAAAAGCGGCAGGCAATACATTTTTCTTCAAGTTCGGTCCGTATTTATCCAGCAAGTCGTTGAGAGACAGAATGACGCCGTCATTGTAAGCTTGTATCGCATCCGCAATAGACATTTCCGCGAATTCCAATTGTTCGCCTGAGGAGAGCATCAGATTGCGCTTGGTGACGTACTGGCCTGCCTCCGAGAAGACGATGTTGACATCGGCGCCTGTTTTTTCCTGAATGATATCGTGCACATGCTTCTCTTCCGGCGTCTTCCGATCGAATGTGGCACTGCTATTCAGCCCTACGATCTTCACAGGCGCTTTTGGCGCTGCGGTTGCCGCGCCTTTGGTTGGCGTTGATTCCCCCGTAGATTTCGAATCCTTGGAGCTTGACGAGCTGCATGCTGCCGATGTTGCCATGATAGACACTAACAAGACTGAGAGCCATAGCCTTCCCCTTCTTTTCTGTTTCACGCTTCATTCCTCCTCATTGGTTCCCGGCCGGGATAGCTTCAACCTACAACAGCCTTGCCCGCAATTCAATCCCAATATATTAAATCCGTTGAAGCGACGGGCTTTTTGCCCCTGTTCAACGTGTTGAATATTGTATTACAACCCGATCCCAAAACAAAAAACCGACGTCGAAGTCGGTTTCGTTCAACGGATTTAACTATTGCGGTTGACCCGCAGCTCTCTGTACTCGGACGGCGTGATTCCCGTTAATTGCTTGAAGACTCTGGCAAAGTAGCTGTTGCTGTTGAATCCGGTTTTCAAGCCGATCTCGGCAATTTTCGTGCTCGTATTCGATAATAGGTGTTTTGCCTTCTCGACTCGATACTCATTCAGGTATTCAATGGGTGTCCGGTTATAACTTTTTTTGCAAACATGAATCAAGTGCTGCTTACTAATCCCGGTATAGTCCGCCATTTCGTCAAGGGAGAAATTATCCATGTAGCGAGCCGCGATGAAATCGTCAATCTTACGGGTGTAATCCTTCGTATCGACCGCATATTCCCGAAAGTTATGGAACTTGGAAAATAAAAATTGCTTGACGGCCGTTACGTTCATGTTGCCCTTTTCCGCAATCAATTTATTCAATTCATCCAGGAACGCCAAGCTGTTCTGCCCGTACATCCGCAGAAAAAGCGAAATAACTGTATAAAAATTCAAATTGTACTCGACCACCGTAATTTGCTCGGAGAACAAAGCATGTAAGGCGTTCGTAAAGCTCCTCTCGTTTTGCTGCTTAATCGCCAATTCCATTTCTTCAACGGCTGGGGTCTCAACTACCGTGTTATGGTAATCCATCGGAAGTTTATTATAGCAATACAGCTTCGAATCGAGCGAAAAAATCCGCCCGACATTGTATGCATACGTGGCTTCGAGATAAGACTTATGCAAGTCATGGAGCGGATGAATGCCGCCGATGCTTATCTCCAGCCGTTCCAGCAAGTCTTCATTGAAGCTGAGCAAGAGATCGGTAGTAAAGCGGTTCACGTCTTCATGCTCCAGTTGGAACAACAAGATATACGTTTCATTCGCCTCTTCAAACATTTCATAACGGAATTTCCCGTCTAAACCGTCTACAATCGATTTTCTCATGCGTACGGGGTCATAGCCGATTTCATCCATCGACGGCATAGTTTTGATGATCGTCACAAGATGAGATCTCGCATATGCTTTAGTTAATCTTTCTATGTCCGGATTAATTCCGATCTGGCCCATCAAGAGACGATGCAGAAGCGTTTTTCTCAGCAGTTCTTCGTTTTCATTGACTCTCAGGACAATCCGATGAAATGGTTTATACAGCTCGCGTAATCCGATCAGGATAAGAACCAGCATGAAGACGACTACGGCCGAGACCACGATAAACAATGTATTTTTTAATTTCGCGACATCCCCGTACAACTGCTTCGTATTGACTTCGCTAATTAATCGCCAATTAAAGGCATTGAGTTTGTAGTCGTTCATTTGGATGGTTGTTGGGTCCCGCTCGATATCGGAAAGGTTCATCCCGAATTTTTGCGGCTCCCGATGAAACATGATTTTACCGCCAGCGTCTGTAAGATAATAATTATACAGCTCGGCGTTCACGTTCAATTCTTGCAAAAAGGAAGCATAAATCTTATCAAGATTGACGCTATAAATGAAAAAATTTCGGTCTCCTCTTGAAGAAGGAAGCCGTTGAACAATAGACGCAACATGGGCCCCAAGCTTGGACTTGCCCTCTACGATCTCGATTCCGTATAAGGACATCCCGGATGTAACGGAGGCGATCCACGGTATCGGACTGTTACTGGGATCTCGTTCGATTCCATAATTGGAAATAAGCAACATATTCTCATTAGCATTGTAATACAGGATTTCCGTGACATAGGGATTGGCATAAATTAAGTTGGTAATATCGCCCAATGCCTTCCATTGTTCATAATTCGTTCGAATATTGGCGAAACGGCTGTCTAGCGTAATGGAATTCGTGAAATCTATAATTTGCTGAAGCGTTCTCTCCATCAAAGCGCCGGTTCGAGTTAATTCGTTTTCGTTTTTCGAATTGATAAGCTCCACCGTTTTGGTTAAGAACAAATTAATATTGTAAGCGCTAACTATTAGAAAAGGAATACTGGAGACGACCGCCAAAACGATTATCACTTTGTAGATATACGATTTAATATCTTTCGTCACCACTACACCCCCTTAAATACTGCTGCTGAAATCTTCAATTTACATACAAACAATATAGATATACTAGCATGGAAGCGTCAAGAAGTTCTCCCCCAAATCTACCTTCACCAACTTCCATTTATTGGCATATCCCTATTTTACGCACACCATAAATATAATATATAATGGAATGATATTATATACAATAATCTTATCGGGGGCCTTGTTTTTATCGACTCCAAAACGATGGAAGCCAGTTAGATCAAGGTTATTAGGAGCGGGTGGGTGTTGCAAATCAATTTTAACATAAAAATGAAAAAAGCTTGTCAGATCAAGGGTTTGATCTGACAGGCTTAAAATACTGATCTCATTTTTAGCCATAGTAAGTCTCATTTGTTGCTTTATTCAGTCTCAATTGTAGCCATTACTCACAAAAACTGTGCGTAATGGCTACAAATGAGACCAAAAAGATCACAAAATGGCACTTATTATATTAACGAATGAGTTTTTGAATGTTAACAATTGAGACTTTCTGTATTTATTATATTTACATATGAGAAGAATTACCGGAATGGCAATTTTCTCCGTTTCATTTAAATGGTCTTTCAGGTACAACTTGTTTTTCTGAAAGGTTAGCATCATCGTTATTTAGAATTGCTGACATATACCTTACACCTTTTTTCCAATCAGATGTTGGCGAATCCGTTCAATCGTCATCGCATATTCCTCGTTGGTCAGAAATTTCTCATTGCCTTCGCCCGCCGTCAGTTCGAACGACCAGCCCCAGTTTTTCGAATGCTTATGTTTGGGCACGACGTGAAAATGAATGTGCGAATCAATATCTCCGTACACCGCATAATTGATTTTATCCGCTGCAAATTCCTTCTTTAACGCCTCGGAAACCTTCGCCACATCGCTCATATATTGATTGCGCTCCTCGACGTCCAACTGAAACAACTCGGTTTTGTGATTGTTCAACACCACCGTACAGCGACCATGGTACTCTTGTTCGTTGTTAAGATACACCGTCGATACCTGAAGTTTGCATACTTCCTTCATATAGCCTTTGTATTCGTCCGTACAATAGAAACATTTGTGCGGCGTGTTGCTCATGTCGCTGTCCTCCTGAATTCAAATGGTGTCATTTATTAAACTATTAAACAGAAGGCGCTCGCAGTTTCATCAATGAATCGCCGTAGAATACTGCGACAACTGACTACCATTTCCACCGGCTTGATGGAGAAATCATCGAAATAAGCCGCCCACCTAAGTGTAGCGGCATCTCCGCTTTCCGCGTAGCCTAGTCCGTTATTGGTGAGCGATACGTAGTGCTTAAAAGCGATTGAACGCCCGATCTTGCGCGAATCGGTTTAAGATTTAATCCACATCCAAGCCATACTAAAGTGCGGCACATCTGAATATCCAGAACAAGTTCCGTATACCGACAGCCAAATCGTTCGACCAACCGCTTTACCTTGCCCATGGGACTGTCTCCCGAGTCGTGCCTGACGTGCAAATCTCCCTCTCCGATCACTAGCAATCCGAATCGATCGACCTTCCGGTAGAGCATTCGCGTCCCTACTGAGCTGAATCTAATCTGTTTGCGCACCTGTCGCCATTGCCACAGTTGCTCCGCCGTCCACCATTGCAGTCCGTGGGAGATTCCGTGATGCACCAGTTCTACCATAGCGGTCCCGACCTGGTCGTCGTTCTGGAGCAGCATCGCCGGATGGAACAGAAAATGCGCGACTCCGTTCACATCCGCGGCCCGATCAAGCGGCGCGAACGCTTCTTACTCTGTTCAGCGGATAGGCAGCGGCATATCCCAAGCCAGCGTCGGAAGCGAAAGCACATCCAGCGGACGGTTATGATCAACAACGATACCAATCGGCGTGAATGGATGATACGTACCCGCGAGAACCCCTTTGTTCCCTTGTCTCGTCCCTCCCCGGCTCTGCTCCACCTTCACGCCGGCTCGTTCGCACCAGCGATTCGTCCAGCTCGGCGACCTCCCGCATATAGCCCTTGTACTCGCCTGTGCAGAAGAAGCACGTTGCCGCATCGTAGCTCATGCACCGGCCCCCTTTCCGGACAAGCGCGCCGCCTCGTCCGCGGTCAGCGCGCCGGCGAACAGCTCGACCTCGCGGATGACGCCGGAGAAGTGGCATTGCGGCCCTTTGCCGAGCGTGAGCGGTAAGCCGGCCAGTGCCGCGATGTCGATCGTTCCGGCGTCGCAGGCCGCCTCGGACACGAGTGCGCCATCCACGTACAGCGCAAGCTTGCTCCGGTCGTATGTCACGACCGCGCGATGCCAGCCATCGGCGAGCGACGTGTCATGCGTCGCCAGCGGATCGCGGCTCAAGCTCCACACCTTGCCGCTCGGCAGCGTGCCGGCGAACAGCTTGCCGTTGTACACCGCCATCGACCAGACGCGGCGGTAGCGGATATTCGGGTCAGGCTCCTCCAGAACGGCGATCTTCTCCCAATTCCGCTCTCCGTTGTAGCGATACACGAAGCCGCCCGGCAAGGTGCCGCCGTACAGCTTGCCGTTGAACACCGAGACGCCCATCACCTCGAGCTCCTCGTCCATCAGCCCGTAGTCGCTCCACTCCGTGCCGCCCTCGTAACACAGCATCCGGGCTTCATGCCAGATGCCCATCAGCAGCCGGTTGTGGAACGTCGAGAAGCAGTACACCTGCGAGCAAGTCGGCACATTGCCGCAATACGTCCACGGCTCGTCGAGCTTGCGCCGGTATACGCCGCCACTGCTGTTGCAGCCGATGTACAAATCGCCCTGATGCGGCGCCAAATTGAACGTGCGGATGTTGCCTTCCGGACCGGGAGCGCCAAGCGGCTTGCAGTTGCCGTGCTCGTCGTAGGCGAACACGCCGTGCGGGTAAAACGACATCGCGATCAGTTGATCGTCATAAACCGTGAGCGCGCCCACGCTGTCGTTGTTCGGCACCGGCAGCTCGCCGAACAGCTCCCACTCCTGCCCGCCCTTGTACCGATACACGCGGCCACCCGGCTCGATATTCGGCGAATCCGGCAAGGACGAGCCGCCCGCCCGGTAACGCATAGTCCCGGCGTACAGATGGCCTTTGAACTCGGCGAACGCATAGACTGAGTTGCAGTCGTCCGGATGGCCGCAATCAATCCACTCGCCCGCCGCCTCGTCCAGACGAAACACCCGGCCGCGGTTATCGACGGCGTTGTCGAACGTGCCGGCGTACAGATGGCCGTCATGCACGCACAGCGCGCTGATCATCCGGCCATTGCCGGGGCTGCCCCAGTCGCGCCAGACGTCTTCACCCTTCGCCGTGCTCCAGCCGAACTGCAGGTTGCGCCAGTTGGACTGGGTCGATGTAACGCCGGCTTGCGTCAGCACCGACAAGTGCCAGCCTTCCATCTTCTCCTCCGTGTACACGCTGGCGAGGCCGCCCGGCAGGAAGCCTTTGCCGTCCTTCACCTGAAACTGCAGCGACAGGCTGAACGGACGGCTGCCGTTCGTTTCCTCCGTTACCGGCAGCGACACCGCCGAGCCGATGCCGTCAAACACCGCGCCTTCTTCGTTAAACGTAACGGCCTGTCCGGCTCCGTGACGTCTGTGTTCGGTCACATCGTCCGTATTCGTTCGCAGCGGCCAGTATCCTATACAGTTTGCCTTTTCCGTCATCGACAACCACTCCTTGTTTTCCATATATGCCCCTCCCTTCAGCGCGTTGCCGCCAGCAGGAATTCGACCGGTGCAGGCCGAATGGTTACGTTAACATAGAGAGGGAGGGACGAGCCTTCATGTCTTACCATTCGGACAACAGCCTGTCGTACGAATCTTTGAAGATTACAGCGAACATCGGCGATCTGCGCCTAGAGCTTCTGCTGGATGCCAGCTTCGGGCCGGACCCTTTCAACGTTTGGCCGAAAAACCATAACCATTATGCCTTCGAGGTTCACTGCTTTTTATCCGGACGGGGCAGCTGCATCGTGGACACCGACGAAATTCCGCTCCAATCCGGCGACGTGCTGATCATCGGACCCGAAGTGTATCACCGGTTTAAGGAAGCCCCTCGTCATCCTATCCGGCGCTACATTGTGCAATTTAACTATACACGTGCAACCGGCTCGGGCCGTCGCGGCCTCGATCCGGAAACGCGTGACATTGCCGCCACCTTGGAGGCGATCCGCCATTATCGGTTTCAAGACGACGGGACGATCGCGGGACTGCTGCATGGGTTGAAGAAAGAGCTGGATACGGCTTCGCTTGGCCGTTATTCCTGTATTCAAAGTTTGTTCGTGCTGCTGATCCTCCATCTCGTTCGATCGGTCAAGCTGGAAACGTATCCTTATCAACTGCCGAACAAACAGAAGGATGACATGCGGACACGCATCATCGACATGTTTTTTCACGACCGCCAGCCGATCGGCAGTCTGGAGGAGCTTGCCGCCCAATTAAACTTGAGCCCCCGGCAAACGAACCGGGTATTGAACAAATACTACAACACCTCCTTTAAGCAGAAGCTTTTCGACACTCGTCTGGAAATCGCCAAAGACTTGCTGATCAATAGCGACCAAACCGTGCTGCAAATCGCGGAGGAGGTCGGCTACTCCAGCGCAAACAACTTTAATGACATGTTTGTCAAAAAAACCGGCGTAACGCCCGCCAAATTTCGCAAGCTGCACCGTCCTGACCCCTGACGCTCCTAATTATAAGGATCGGACAATCATATCGACAGTATGAAACGAGACGATTTTACGCGCAGGATGTCTGGTTTCATATCGTTTGGCCTTTTAAATGCACCTCTGCTCTTGAGCGAACTTGAGGCTCGCTCATCACGCCCCAGCTCAGACAGGAAGGGAAGGAGCCTAATACGATATGCCTAGTCCTTTTATAAATAAACACTAATAAAAGTCTCAGTCGTTAATAAACTTGGTCTCATTTGTAACTATTACTCACAACACACACTGTGCGTAATGGTTACAAATGAGACTAAAAAAGCGTCATAACAGCCAATTTTATGGTTGTTACGAATGATACTTTTTATATTTTCATTTGAGACTTTCCGTAATTTCTTTATTTACACTTGTGACTTTCTCATCCAGTACCGTCTACTCACCGCCACAACCATGATGTCTTGTAAGTCGGCGTACTTAACGTTAAGAGGCCATGCCACAACTCCTTGCGCATGCAGGATAATCTCCGCTTTTGGTTCCGCCCCTGACTTCGCTTTATCTTCACAGATCAGACGTTAAAGTCCGCGACCGTGCCTCAAAGCAAGGGAATCTGCGGAAACCAGAACGTTTCAAACGATTGATTGGCTGTAAGCCATGAAAAATAAACAACAAAGCAGCTGCATAGTAAACTTCACAGCTGCTTTGTTGTTAATCCGGTGCTTAACTCGTAAATCCGATTTGGCTGCCGCCTTTTATTTCAACAATATGATTGTCGACTTGAAGCCATACGGATAATGCGGAGGGATTATACACGAATTGACATGAAGCGGAGAATTTAAGATTTTGAAATGCTTTTAGATAATCCACGATCTCTATATTAGTCGCATACCAGATATCCATCCTGTTCCCGATAAACTCGCAAAAGCTCTCTACCAATGGCCAAGTATGATCATGATCGAACTCATAGCTGTGCCCCCATACATACATCATGTACAAGTATTGCTTTTTATTTAAGTTCACAAAATTTTCCGCCACATTCATCAAGTCCACATTATGATGACATGTAGGCCTCCACTCGAACAAATCGTCAGGCATCGCAAATTGCCCCGTACTCTGTGCAGTTCTTGCATACTCCACTCCCAGATAAGGCAGCATCTCTTTTATAGTCTTGTTGTAAGAACCATTAGGGTATGACATGCCTCTTACAGGATAGCCAACCAAACGCTCCAATCTCTTCCTGTCTTCCAAGATTTCTTCTATGATTTGCTCCTTCGGGCACCTTGCAATCGTAGGATGCGTCAACGTATGTGCGGACACCTCATGTCCGTGATACAGTGCAGCAACCTCCTCTTCCGCTATACGACCATCTGTGCCAAGCATCCCCGAGTTCAGATGGAACGTTCCTTTCATGCCATACTTATTGAAAATTTCCACTAACTTGATGTCGGCTGTTTGACCATCATCATAACTCATTGTCAAAACTTTATGCTTTCCCTGAGGAAAAGCCATCATGATTTTAGGCATATTTCCAGCCCTTTCCCTTCATTAATTAAACTCTCCAATTGTTACTGGTTTACTGGTCGCAACTACGGCTTGCGAATCAAAATTGCCCTCCATTCCCGATCCAGTCAGCACGAGCCGGTCGAGCTTATAGGGTGTATGCAGCTGTGTGTAAACTGCTCCATTTCGATTTTCGACATCATAAACCACCTGGCCTTCGTATTTTGTAAAAACACCTGCTCCCCATCGAGGGAGCAAGTGTTCAAGAAATCTTGTTATCACTTCAAAACATTGACAAACTTCAACAAGTAATTCGCAGCTTCTTCGGAAATTTTCTTGCCTTTCTGCGCATGAACTTCGTTGATGAAGGCATCAAACTGTCCTTGCCGGAGCTTAGTTCCAAGCGAGTTAACTATACCTTGGCTGCCATTGCCGGTGACCCAAGCCTCGATGAGCCGGATCAGGCTATCCACTGTCACCTTAACAGTAACAGTGGTTGCCGCCGTTCCAGAATTGCCGGCAGCATCAGTCGCATATGCCGATATGGCATTGTCGCCCACGTTCAATAGATAGGCCGGGCTGCTCAGCAAAGGAGCCGAGCAGGAGCTATATACCACGCCGGATACGGCGTCCATTGCGGTGCAGGTGACCGTTACCGTCTGATCGACGGTATACGTTCCCCCTCCGCTGATTTGAACGGCCGGCGGGGTTTGATCAATTGCGAAGGATACCGTTTGCGACTGTTCCTTATTACCAAACTGATCGGTCGATCGGAACGACAGCGAATTGACTCCATCTTCTTTAAAAACAAGCTCGTTCTGATATTTCGTCCAAGTGGCTCCTCCATCCAGACTGTATTCAGTTTCCGTAACGCTGGACTTGTCATCCGTAGCGATCAGATTTACTTTGACATCGGTGACGTACCAACCGTTCTGCTTCGTCCCTTCCAATGCTGCAACGGTAACCGGAGGTGTATCATCCGTTATGATCCATTGAACGGTTCTGAATTTTTTGGGATCTTTCGTTTCACCAATACCTGAGCCCCACTCGATATACCCTTTGCGACCGGTGCCATCGTTATCATTAACGAGCAGCGAGAAGCTGAAGGCACCCTGTTTTTCCGGTTTGATCGGTGCAAGCTCCGACCAAGGAAGCGCAAGTTCATAAACCGTAACCTTCTGCACTTCATCTCGCGAAATCTGCAAGGAACCGTTCGTTATCAGCTCCCTGACGCTGGTATTAGGTGAAAACCAACGAAAGATTTGCGGTCCCTGAGGCGTCTGGGAAATACCTATTTCATAGAAACCCAGATTTTCTCCAGGGATACCCGCCATTGCAGCAAACTGGAGGCTGTCATTTTTCCAAATTTCCGCTCCGCTTGCAGGCGTGTAATGAACATCGTCCCGGATTTTCGCGGTCAGATTGAAATGATCCTGATCCCAGTTCACCCATACACTGCCGTCCAAATCCGAAGGACCGGTATAATTTTGCATTTTTACCGTTCCTTGCGACAATAGGGCGGTTGGCGACGAAGCAATGATCGCAGGATCAGCCACGCCGTCAATTTGTACCGTTCCGGGGAGGATCGGATTGAAATCCAGCTTCCCTCCATAAACAAAAGATGCTTTTCCGTCAAATTGGACGGTCACTTGCGCTTGGTTGCTTACTCCGTAATTAAAGCCGCTCAGTGGAATATCAAACGTCTTGATGGTGTCCGGAGGAATCACATTGGTCAAATCTTGTGTGCCTGACTGGTTACCGAACTGCCAATCGGCTTTCCTGACGACTAGCCCTTGCTGCTTGGAATAGTTCTGAATTTGTATCTTCAATGCCTCAGCTTTTGTATTCACATCTGTAATAACTGGAATGATTCTTACACGGTAAGAAGGGAGTGTCTGAATGGCATGCTTCAGTCTTCCGATTCGGTTCCCGTTCACTGTCAAATCGCCTGTTACATAGCGAATGCCTTCCTGGCTCAATCCAGGCAGGGCAAACGGCTGTGATACGCCCTGACCGGCTCCCGCGTACAAAGAGAATGTCGAGCCTTCCACCGTGAATGAAGCGGCGAGAGGCGATGCGGATGTATTATTCGCTTCCACCGTCAGCGCAACGGGCTCGGCGGTTACCGCCTCTGCCCCCTTGAGGGCGAACGTCGAATCGAGCGCAATGCCGTCAATGTCGCTTTGGATGTAGATGGGCTCCGAAGTTAGAGTCATATACACTTTGCCGTTAAGCGGTGTGAAAGTTTCCGTGTTCCCCATGATATCCGTGACTTGAATCGGCGTATTCGTTTGAATCGCTGCCTGCACGGGGGTATTGCCCCAAACGACTCTTAGCTTCCGGCCATTTTTATCGAACCTGTAGCTGAAAATATCCGCATCAAATGTTTCCCGTTCTACGAATGAGGCGTCTATCAATTCTCGGGTCATCGCCCCATAAGCCGCATAGGCTGGTTTCGGCGTAAACTGACCTTTGGGATCGTCCTGGTGCCGAATGAGACCAAAATTATTTTCACCATTGTCGGCTTGCATCCCATCGTTCATCAAATCGTACCAGAATACTTTCTCTACGCCGGCGCCCAGCGCTTGCACATAAGCACGCACCAAATAATCCATTTGCGTTTTTTCGACTAAGCCAATCAGCGTTGGCCAGCCGACTTCCGTAATCCAGACCGGTTTGTCTTGGCCTTGATTATATTTCCGGATCAAGCTTTTTGCATCAAGCACGGCTTGCAGCATACCATCCGGCGTTCGATTGTACGGATGGATGGAAACGGCGTCCATGTACTGGAGCCCGCCGAGCCGGAATACCTCCTCCATCCAGGGGATGTCTACGTTCGACGCCATGCCGACAATCGTGACGTCCGGTCTGGCGGCTTTCACCGTCTCATAGGTCTTCTTCAAGAGCTTAAAATAATAGTCTGGACGGGAGTCAGCGGGACCGTTCCCTCTGTCTCCGAAACCTCCGTTGAACTCATTATAAACTTCCACCCATTCCATCTGATTGCCGTATAGATCCAACAAAGCCTTTCCGTAATTTGCAAACCCTTCGCGGCCTTCGTCCGTATAGGGAGTACTGTCCTGATCGTAAAACGGATTGGTAAAGTCGAGCGTAATGAAAGGCTTCAGTCCGTCTTGTTGCGTACTCCGCATAAAAGCATCGCGGTTCGGCGGTTTACGGTATTTGCCTTTTTCATATTCGACATCCACCCAAGTGATTTCATCTCGAAAGTTTTTGGCCCCGGCGCGCCGAAGCAGCGTACTTAACTCCGGACTCCATCCGGCGTTTGTTCTTGCAAGGTGAGTAGACACTCCGAATGGAGAGTTATTCACAAGGGTTGGGTCATCGGCGGCTAATCGAGCAAACGATATTTCCGCGCTTTTGATCATTTGACCGGCCTTCTCAGCAGCAACCGACAGCTTAAAATACCCTAGCTGCTGAACAGGAATCGTCAAATTCAACTGCCCGTCCTGCACCCCATTCCTGCCTTCCAATACTTTATGATCCAAATGATCGTATACACTCCAACTTACAGTGTCTCCCCTTGTTGCAAGAGGAAAGGCTGCAGACTCATTCGCCAGGAAGATATTTCCCATTCGGGACTGCTGGATGGACAAATCCGGGAAGGTGGATGTGGTCACAATGTTGTCCAAGCGAATGTCTCCGCTCGTTTTGCCCCCGACCAAGCCCGTTTTCTCTGTGACAAACCCAATTGCCTGGGCGGGACCATGCCATACCCCGTCGTTTGCCCCGTTATAATGAAGATAGCTCGTGCCGCCGTTAAACTTGAACACGTCTATTTTCTGCCAATTACCGGTCGGCGCCACGGCGATTTTCTGTTGATGCACCTGCCCCGTCGAATCCTTCATCAGAAGCAGGATGACAGAAAAATCCGTTGTTTTAACCCAAAATCCAAGCTTCTTTATCTCCCTCGGAGAAAAGCTTCTGCCCAATGAAACACTTTTGCCGCTAATGCCAAAATCCATAGTCAGCTTGCCCGAAAAGCTCCCCTCCTTGAACTCCGACGAATCCCGGACGTAATCGACCTTTACCCCGGTCCCCATGCCTATTGTCCAAATATCAAAGGCGTTCTCAAAATTACCGATTGCGTCATCCCACAGTGGCTCTTGCGGTGGAGCTGTTGCGATCACATCATCGATCCAAATGTCTCCGCTCGTTTTGCCGCCGATCAAATTGGACTTCTCTAGCAAAAAGGAGATTCCAATAGCGGGACCGTGCCATTTGCCGTCGTTGGCGCCGCCGAAATACAGATAGTTCGTCCCGATGTTGAAGGTAGAGATCTCGATCTTCTGCCAATTGACATTCGCCAGCGCGATCTTCCGCTGATGCACCTGTCCGGTCGAATCAATCACCCGAAGCGTGACCGCGGAGGCGTCGGCCGACTTAACCCAAAACTCCAGCTTCTGCATATCCAAGGGCAGAAAATTTTTACCGATAGACACATATTTGCCGCCCGCACTGAAATCGCCGTGCAGCTTCCCCGAAAAGGTCCCGGATCTCGGAGCCGACGCATCCCGTACATACTCACCTTTGGCTCCGGGAAACTCGGTGCCCAAGCCAAAACTCCAAAGTTCTTCATCGCTTTCAAAATTGCCGATCGTAACATTTTGTAACGGTTCTGCAGCGATAGCTCTCGTGTTACCTAAAGATAGTAGTCCAAACAATGGTGAAGTGAACAAAAGCAGCAGGACCAGCATAAAGCTTACCATCCATTTTTTTATTACCAAGTTAACTCACTCCCTTTTATGGCATCTAAATTTTGGGCCGCACGTACGTCGTGCGTATCTTCGGCACCTTACTTTTTGGTCTGATAGCATGTAAACGACAATAGAGTAAGCGTTTCCATTAATTATCGAAAAATGGCACCCGATCCATGCTTGTTCAGGTCCATCCCACATCTCCTGCATGATCCTTGATCATGCAGGCCTATCATTCCTGCTTAAACTGCAATCGTCATGATCCCCCCCCTCTTTTTCACCATGCTACTTGCAGTCGCTAATGTCCATAATGCCGACTCGAAGCACATCATGCTCATCGGAGAATGTGAATGCGATCTTACTGCTATCCGGGCTAAACGATGGATGCGGGTGTCCGGGATGTACCCCTCGGCATGGCAGCTCGCATAGCAGCTTGGACCGCTTCGTGGCCGTGTCGATCAACACGATTTTGGAAATGCCGGGCTCTTGCGTATCAGCCACGGCATACCGGCCGTCGGGACTGATGCCTACATGCCAGTATTTGTAGTCTCCGTTAACGAATTCGCGCCGCTCGCCCCGCTTCTCTGTAAAATATACGCCTGTCGGTTTATCCGGGCTTTGCGCATATTTGACAAAGTAAAGTCCGCTGCCGTCGAACGCCCATATTTCATGCCCTACATACTCCATATGCTTCCCGCTCTCGTCCTTTTTCTGCGGAAAGACGTTGTGCGATTCCCCCGTTCGGGTATCGATCACCCACAGCCGATCCGGTATGTGCTCCGTTGCGCCCTCGTGGGAGTAAAACACCAGTTCCGGATCAACCGGATTGATCATGGCATGATTCGCTATCGGGTAAGGTTTGTCAAACAAGGGACGCGCCGCTTCGCGCACTTCCCCGTTCGCCGTATCGACCGTTCCGATCACCCACTGCCCCGTAAGGTCCGGGTGCTGCTCGTACCAATACACGCCAAGCGCCCTGCCGTCGTTCGTGATCGACAGAGGTCCGTAGAACGTGCACTGCTCCTCCAACTTGCATACCGCGCGCCGCTCACCGCTCCATGCGTCGATGGCATACAGCTCGTTCCGGTCGAACAAATACAGGACGTCATCGCACGAAACGACTCCGCGTCCCCAAGCAAGTCCTTCCTCCAGCACCTCCGCATCGCCCGTTTCCGTATCGAAGCGCACGACGCTTCCCGTCATCTTCTCCCGGTCGATATCCGTGTGCACGATCAAATGCCTGCTGTCCGACAGCCATGTCATCGCCGTAAAGTAATGATGCGCCGTATCGCGCCGTTCGCATCCGATTGCGAGAATCGGCAGCCCAGTGATTTTATCCGCAAACGATTTTCTCGTCAGCATCGTGATCCCCTCCAATTCCTGCCTTCTTAAACGCCGGCATCCCCGGCTTTGCCGTGCGACGCTTGCTCACGTTCCTGATACTCGCCCGGCGTAAAGCCGGTGCTTTTCTTGAAAATTCGCACGAAGCTGCTGACGTTCGTATAGCCGACCGCTTCGGACACATCCCGAATCAGCATATCGGTGCCGGCGAGCAGTTCCTTCGCCTTCCGCATCCGAATGTCCATCAAATAATCGATGAAGTTCCTTTCCGTCTGCTCCTTAAAAAGACGGCTCATATGCGACACGCTCAGCTTGAATTCGCTTGCCAAATAATTGAGCGATAAATCGCTGTGCATATACCGAGCGTCGATAAAAGCAGTGATCCGCTCGATAACGTCGTTTCGCTCCCGGCTGCTTCGTTTCTCCCCGATTTGTTCCGCATACCGGCCTAGCTGCTCGATCGCGTAATCGGACAGCTGTCGGATATTTTCATACTGGCTGAGCAAGTCGAACAGCCGGTGCGACGGCGCCTCCTCAAGCAGCGCGGGATCGATCTCCCCTACGGCTTTGGCCGCTTTCATCATAAACTGCACGACGAGCTGCCGGATCATATCTGGCGCGGCGCCACTGGCGGCCATCTCGCTAAACCAGCGCTCCGCCTGCTTTGCCATCTTCTCGCGATCCGTCAGCCGGAGGGAGTCGACAATCGCATCCGTCATGCCGAGAAGCCTCATAAATTCTCCGCTCGCCGGCTCTCGAATATCCTCACTGGAGATGATCGTGTTACCGCCCAGAATCATCTTGTACGACAGCGCGGACAAAGCGTCGTGATACGATTGCTGCAGCGTGTCCATCCCTAGCGTCATGCGTCCTAATCCGATAGAAATCGTCCGCTTGAACTGCTCCTCCACATAGCTCTTGATCAGCTCGGCAACCGCCAATACCCGCAGAACATTCGCTTCGCCATCCGATTCGGCAAAGCTGATCAGAATGACTGCAAGGCCGGAACGGGCTTCGATGGCGATCCCCCTGCATTCGGTGTTGATCATCTCCTCCGCCACATTACAGAGCGCATAGCAATATAAATGAAGATCCTGCGGCGTGGCAATCTCCGACTTTCGATCGAACTCAGCGGCCATCACCATCATTTGCCCGTCATAGAGCGGGAACCCGATCGCTTCCAGACTGGGCAGCAGCTCGCCCGGATTTTTACGCGCGCCTATGAGCGCATCCATCACAAGCCGCCATTTGATAACCGGCTGCGTTTCGCGCATTTGCCGGTAAATGCGGTCGCTATCAGCCAAAATATGCGACAGCGACCGTTCGATGCTGCCGAATTCATCGTCTGCCGTATACTCGTGCCTTCGTTCATATGCACGATACTGCTGCAGTTGTTTAGATACATTGGCGAGAACCCGGTTCAGAGGCCGGAACATCCAGCTGTTTACTGCAGCCGACATAGCGACAGCCAGCAGCAGGAGAACGACAGAAATGCCGAGCAGCGTATTCCGCACCCTTACCAAAGGCTTGCTGAGCTCCGAGTCGGACACAACGCTGATGATTTCCCAGCCCGTATAAGGACTCTTCACATAAAAGACGGTTCTGCCAATGCCGTTGATCCTCGTACTGAACTGCCCTTCGTTCTGCTCGCTCATCTGAGTGGACCAAACCGATTCGCTTGCCTTCGATCCGATCAGGGATTTATCCGAGTGGCTGATGACCGTTCCCTGCGCATCGGCAATGAACATGTAGCCGAACGAAGGATCAATCGCATTTTTGATTAAATCGAAAATGGATCGTTCATCGATATTGAAAGCGACAGCGCCTCTCCGATATCCCTCCGCGTGCGTTAGCGGATAAGAACGAATCAGCGTAATCACGTTATACTGAATCGTTTTGGATTCGTCTATGGACAGCTTTCGCGTGCCGATCAGTTGATAGAAACCTTTGTATCGCTCGAATGCGTTGATCCACTGGTAATCGAGACCCGGCTCTTGATTCTGAAACGGGTTGGTCTGCGACCAGCGCTTCTTGGCATACGAATACAGATCGATTGAAAAGATGATGTCGTTGCTGAGCAGTATATCTTTGATCCGGTTGTTGATGTCGATGGTTTCCTGCTGGCCGGCGGAATCGTCCTCCATAAACGCCCACATATCCCGGCTGCGCAAAAATTGCATTTCCTCCGAGTCGATTGCCTTCAGCACTAACAACAGCTTGCCATTTACCTCTTGGAGCAGCGACATGTTAGCTCGTTCGACTTCCGCTTGAAGGTGATCGGTCGTGATGAAATAGGACAAGCCTGCCGTCGAAACAATGCAAATGCTCAAAAAAAGCAAAACAATCGTTATCGCGCGCTTCGAATGACTTCGCTTTTTCTGCCAAAACATACCGCTGCCCCCCGGGTTCTTGAAGAACGAGGAAATAACTCCCTACCCTAGTCAAGGACCGTTATTTCCTCAATCGAATTATTTGAGATTTGCTTTATTCTTTTCGTACCACTCCTGCGCGACTTGATCCGCCTTGTCCCCGCCGACGCTCTTGTACTCCTTACGCATCATATCAAGCGCCTGCTCCGGTGTGATGTCGCCCTTGACGATCGCTCTCGTGCGGATCTCGGTCAGCTTCGGCCCGACGCTTGCAAACACGTTGCCGATTTCCGGCGAGTTCGGCACATACGGAATGTCTCGGCGGAACGGCACGCTTAGCGCCGTCTTCATCGCTTCGACGTTCATTTTCGCCCAGCGCTGCGAAAGCGCATCCTGGGGGGCTCTTACGATCAAATCCTCCAGCTTGAACGTCTTGGCATTGTTCATTAGAATCGCATACTCGCCGGCGTAAGCGACCTCCTTCTTGAATTTGTCCGCATCAATCACTTGAGGGACGCCATTCACCAATTTGTAATGCGTGTTCTCCGTGCCATTGACCAGCGTAAACCAGCCTTTGTCAAGCATCCAGTCAAGATATTGGATCGCCGCCTTCGGATTTTTCATGTCCTTATTGAACGCGACGTAATAAGTGCCACCCGTTTCCTGGTAAACGCCAAACTTGCCGTATTGGGTCGAAAAGGCGGCCAGTGGCACCGGACTCGCTTCAGGAACGTTCTTCATCAGATCTTTCATGTAACTGTCGATGCCGTTGCCGACCGTGCCGATCAGAACGCCTGTTTTGCCTTGCGCCCAATCGCTCATCATCTTCTGGCTGTTTTTGTCGGTCAAGTATTCTTTGTCGATGTACCCGTTTTCATATAACTTCCTTTCGAATCCGATTGCGCCTACGTTACGGTCGACGAAGTTCGCATTGGTCATTTTGCCTCCTTCGAGGTACCATTGCGAGGTGTGTGTAGCATAAAGACCCCCAATGACGTTAGGCCAGGCATACATGGAAACTACTGGCGCGTTTGCGCTGCCAGAAAGACCTTTGTCCTTGAACGCCTTCACGACTGCGAAAAATTCTTCCTCCGTCGTCGGCGCTTTCATCCCCACCTTGTCCAACCAATCCTGCCGGATCCACATGCCGGCGTTGACCAAAGCGTTCGCAGGCCGTTTTGTCGTAATCCCATATAGTTTGCCGTCGAATGTCATATACGGCTTCAAATCCGGATTCTCGCTAATGTATTTCTTGAGAACCGTGCTGTATTTCTCGATATATTCGTCGATCGGTTGAATGACGCCCTGCGTGACGAGCGTACCGATATAGTTGCGGTCATACTCCCAGATCAGGTCCGGCGCTTCGCCGGAGGCGATCAGCGTATTTAGCTTATCCTGTGCCTGGCCGCGGGGAACCGGGACGTACTTGACCTGGACGCCTGATTCCTCCTGAATCCACTTGGTCCAGCGGTTCTGTTCGTAGGAGCCCTCTTCGGCCGCTACGGCGGCGCGGTCAAACATCGACACGCTGATCGCCTTCGGCAGCTTGTCGTACTTGTCCTCAGTCTTGCCCGCAGCGGTTGGGGCCGGACTCCCGCTTGCGCCTTCCTCCGTCTTGCCGCAGCCGGCCAGCACCGTTCCCAGCGTCAATGCCAGAATCGTCGAGCCTAACACCCATCGTTTTGTTCTCTTCATACCATGACCTCCCACAAAGATTGATTATATCATAAGGCGCTTAAGCCGTTATGAACCGATAGAGGAACGTTGCTAGAATAATTAGCCTTTCACGGAGCCCATGAGGACGCCTTTTACGAAATACTTTTGCAGGAAGGGATAGATGAGCAGAATCGGCAGCGCAGCCAGCATAGCGGCGCCCGCACGCACCCCTTCCGGCGGCAGCACATCGCTCACGTTTGTCGGATCCCCGATCAGCAGCGCGGGATCGATGTTATCGATCATCTGATAGAGCTTTACCATGATCGACATCTTGGTCGAGCTGTTAATATAGATGAGCACGCCGTAATAAGCATTCCACCACCCGACCGCATAGAAAAGTGTCAGCGCAGCGAGCACGGGAAGCGCTAGCGGCAGGACGATCCGAACCAGTACCGTCCAGTCTTTGGCTCCATCGATGGAAGCCGACTCCTCCAGCTCGCTAGGGAGCCCTTCGAAGAACGTCTTCAGGACGAACAAATTGTACGTGCTAAGCAGGCCGGGCAGCCAAAGAGCCCAGTACGAGTTCATGAGCCCCAAGCTTTTAATGAGCAGAAACTGGGGGATGAGCCCGCCGCCGAACAGCATGGTGAAAATAATGATCCCAAGGACCGGCCCCCGTCCGCGCAAGTCCGCCTTGGACAGCGGGTAAGCGGCCATAATGGTAACCAGAATGTTCAGGGATGTGCCGACGACCGTCATCAAGACCGTATTTCGCATCGCGACGAACAGCTGTCCGTCATTGATCAGGTTGCGGTAGGCCTCCCAGGTAAAATCCTTCGGCCATATCGATACGCTTCCTGCTCGAATCGCTTCGCCCGAGCTGAGGGAAACCGCCAGCACATTCAGAAACGGAAACACCGTTGTGAACGTGCACGCCGCCAAGAAGAGATATAGAATGCCGCGGGACACGCTGACCTTCCTAAAAGCCATACGCAGTCGCTCCTTTCCGTGAACCTTGCCTCGTATTTTGCTACCATAACGCCCGCTCTCCCATCGCCCGAATGATGCGATTCACCGAAAGCACCAATATCAAGCCTACGAGGGATTGAATCAACCCAATGGCGGTTGTGTAGCTGTACTGCAGATTTACGAGGCCCAGTCTGTAGATGTAAGTGCTCATGACGTCGGAAACGCTCGTTACCATCGGATTCGTGAGCACCCATACTTTCTCGAAGCCGACGTCGAGCATATGCCCCATTTGTAGAACGAGCACAATCGCGATCGTGCTTCGGATTCCGGGTAGCGTCACGTGCCAGATTTGCCGCAGCTTCCCGCCGCCGTCGATTCTGGCTGCCTCATATAAATGCGGGTCGATGCTTGACATGGCCGCCAAAAAGAGAATGGTGCCGAAGCCAGCGTCCCGCCATATGCCGGAGAACACATATACGAGCGGCCACCAAAAGTTGCTCCCCATAAAATAGATCGGCTCGAATCCGAACGCCTTCAGAACATAATTGATAAACCCGGTGCCCGGAGATAAAAGTCCAATTACGATCGTGCCAAGAATAATCCAGGACAAAAAGTGCGGCAAATACAGCAGGTTCTGTACGATTCGCTTATACCATTCCACCCTTACTTCATTCAGCATGATGGCGAGCGCGATTGGCACGGGAAAACCGATGCATAGCCCGTATACATTCAAGAGAAGCGTATTGCGAACGATCTTCAGCAGGTCGCTGCTGTGCATCAGTCGGTCGAAATGGTCCAGCCCCACCCATTTGCTGCCCCATATGCCGTCCGCCAGCCGAAAATCCTTGAATGCGATAATTTCTCCGAATAACGGCAGGTATTTGAAAATAATAAAGTAAGCAATAACTGGGACGAGCAGCATATACAGGAACGGCCTGCGCTTCAGGTCCCTCCAGAACGATCTTCGTTTAGCCGTTGGTTTGACGCGTTCGCGCCTTCCGGCATCTACGGCTGGTTGTGCAAGCATGCTTGGTTCTCCTTCCTTCCTTTCTGGATTGTCGGCCAATTGCTTCGGCTTAATCCCACCATACCAACCGCCGCCCTCTCTGAAAATATCCACTTTTTGCGGCCTTTCGCTTTCTTTGCTTGGACGGGTACGCAATTTTTGCTCAGATACGCTTTTCATGATAAAAACCCAGGCGCAATGCACCCTGGTCATGTAAAAGGTGTTGTCTTTCGCATTTCATACGTGTAAATCGGCTGGACTCTACGTCAAACGGATTGCGCACGACGGAGGCGCAAACACGTAAGGCCCCTCATATTCGGTGTATGACGGGCCTTCTTTTATTTTCCGCTTTGTAAATTCAATTTTTCCAGAATCCCCCGCAAATGCTCTGACTACCGCCTTCGTTTCCTCAGCCCGATAAGCGGCTTCCGCCACTTCAACCGTTTTACGGCTGTCTGTCCCATCGGTCAAAAATAGACTAGCAGAGCGGGTTCACTGAATACTTACCACTGCTGATATAAAGACTGTATAAATAGGGATTTTCAGCATTCCATACAATAGGGTCGGTAACTTCTAGCTGCAAAACGCCCCTTTCTTCAACACACATGCACGCTTCACTAACAATCGCCTGTTGCACACACTTAAAATTGTTCCTTATTTTCCAAGTATTCCAGTAAACGGAGAGTAATTTTGAAATGCGATGAACACTCCCCCAATAGGTACATTTCACAATGGAATAAATACAATAAATGGAAATTATAGCAATAGGCTAGGCTGTTGAGAAACCCTCATTATTTCATGAGAGAGTTCTGAGCAGTTGCTGCCATAAGTACTTGCTCCTGGAACTTGTCTCTCTCCCCTAAACCGACAATAGCGAAGTCCGTGGAGCTCTTTGGCATCCGCGAAACTTCGCTCTATGGTATGGCGGGTCATCTTTTATTTGCCGCTTTGTAAATTCAATTTTTCCAGAATCCCCCGCAAATGCTCGGCACCGCTTGCAATCCTTTCTTCCATTTGCGCCAAATAAGGTATCACTTCGTATGCATCGACTGCTGGCAGCTCTCCGGAGGCAAGCTTTTGCTCTACCATCCTTACCAGTTTGATAAATTGTCCGAATTCATAGGGCGTCAAGTTCGGGTTTGGAGCAAACCAATCCTGCTCGAACACCGGGAATTCAAAAATCCACTTGTGATCTTCGATCGACAAAGGCAAATCCGGGTTATATTCACCCAAAATGGCAATGATGCTCGCGAGATCGACAATCCCTTGGCCAGGCGCCTTTCCTTGCCTACTGACCCCATTCGCCGAGAAGAAGACGATTCCATCCTTGATGTGGGTCAAGTGCGTATAGGGAGCGACCCTTCTGGCCGCCAGTACAGGGTCTTCCGCATTCACAAGCGTATTCCCGGTGTCGAGGTTTACGCCGCATATATCCGCACCGGCGGCTTCAACGACGTGCAAAATATCGAAAGTGGAGTCGCCGTGATTCTCGAGATTGATCCGACTGCCGCACTCCTCCAGCACCGGTCTCAGACTTCGCACGAAATCGGCACTCTTCGATAAATGCGTGTTCCATGGAACGGGGTGCTTGTATCGTTCGTCATTGCGGCTGATTATACCCGCCAGCTCATGCCAGCCGGCTTTGGCGAAGGCTTGAATATCATGGATCATCGCAGTTCTCGCTTCGTCTTCCGATTGCTGGAACAGAAGCGGGTTGCACATCCCTACAGAAACGTTTATATACATCCCGAGTGATTCGGCGTAATCCTTTAAGTGCAAGAGTTCACCCACATCACGCTTGCTGCTTAATCCGCTCATGCCGCCAAACTGCACGCCTTCCAATCCTCGTTTGTTGGCATAATCTAGACACTGATATGGATCCAGGTTCAATTCCCGGAGCGTAAAGCTGTCGATTCCTATCCTCAAGGCCAGTCCTCCTCTAATCGTCTGCCTACAGGGGAAGGCTGACTACCGCCTTCGTTTCCTCAGCCCAATAAGCGGCTTCCGCCACTTCAACCGTTTTTCGGCTGTCTGTCCCGTCGGTCAAAATTTCCGCCTGTTCGCCTCTCAAGCTTTTCACCCATTGCTCGATGCAGCGCTGATGGCCTGTCAATTCTTTCTTGACGTCAACCTTGACGAAGCTTCCTTCGCCTTTCATGTCATACTGAAACTGCTTGGATGATCCGTCATGAATTTTGACATATGTGCCTTTGCCGCTCATAAAATACGCTTCACCCTTCGTACCGGTGACATGATTGAATTCGTACCATAATCCGTCTGGAGCGTGATGCGATTGCGTGTACCAGTTTATGGAGAGCAGGGCCAGTGCGCCCGATCGCATTTTGGCCAATACGGCTCCGATGCTCTCCCCTTCCATGCGATCCGGCTCTGTCTTTGTCATGCAAGTTACCTGATCCACTTCGCCTTCATACCATCTGAGCGAATCGATCTGATGGGTAAGACAGCTCATGATGGCACCGCCGCCAAGCATTTCCTTCGATCGTACCCAGCTTCGCTCGGGGAAAACGACGTTCTGATTGTGCTCCAATTTCCAGAATAAAATGTCCCCCAGTTCGCCGGAATCGACCACCTGCTTAAGCGCCTGCCAATCGGAATCGTAGCGCCGATCATGGCAAACGGTAAGCGATACGCCAGCTTTCTCGCAAGCCTGGATCATTCGATCGCACTCCTCCACATTGCGGGCCATCACCTTCTCGGTCAGCACATGCTTGCCTGCTTCCGCAGCCGCGATTGCAGCAGGAGCGTGCAAATAATGCGGAAGAAGAATATCAACTGCATCCACGTCTTTGTCGGCCAAAATCTCGGTATAATCTCCTACAATGGCAACATCCTCGCCCAGCAGTCTCCGGATCTCACTGTGGCGGCTTGCGTCAGTCTCGGCTACAACAACTTCACAAATATCCGCAAGACGTGTATACCCCGGGGCATGTGCAGTCAAAATGCCTCCGCCACCCAGAATGCCGATTTTCAGTTTAGCGCTCATTTCCGCTTCAACTCCCTCATGATTTCTGTCACGGGAACATTATCTCACCGTAGGATGGAAGGTTGAAATGACAAATTGTCTGATTTTATACACTTTTTGTTCGAAGCCTGCTTCATTCCGCTTGAATCGGTTGCGCGATCCACTATAATAAGTGTAACTACACGAAGAAGGCGGAAGAAGCATGAATGACTCCCGGTTTTTGATCACGGTCCTGAATTCGCTTGATTTTACTTTTTTCAGGGGCAATACAACGCGATTTGACGTGAAGAAATCTCATAGTTTCGATCAGCCGTTCACACTTATTTCCCAAATTACGGACGGCCCGCTGCTTCTTCACATCGGGAATGCGAGCTATAAGGTCGAGCCCGGTCAAGGGTTGATTATCCCGCCGAATAACAAATATGAAGTCAACATGTTAGGACCTCAATTCGTCACGCATTGGCTGAATCTGGACATCACTCTTTTTGACCATTTTCAACTGTTCGACTTTATAGAAACTCCTTATGTCACCTCCGGAGACGTCGGAACTAACATCGGTCGGCTTCAATCCGAAATAACCGCCTTGATGAACGCCGATCCGATCGACGCCAGCACATCCTTGTACAAGATGGCGCAAGTCAAGCAGCGAATGTTCGCTCTGCTGGAAATTGTTCTTTCCGTCTCCCGATACAAGATCGGCAGCTTCGAGGATATGAGGAAGTTCCAACGGTTTCAACCTGTGTTCGACTACATGGAGAAACATCTTGCCGAGAAGATAAAGGTGACACGGCTGGCCGAGCTGATGTACTTATCCACCTCCCATTTTCATAAAGAGTTCAAACAAGCTTTCCAAGTTTCTCCGATGCAATATATCCAAGCGCAGAAATTGAAAAAGGCGCAATATTTGTTGGCTACGACGGATTTGACGATGGGGGAAATCGCCAATCAGATCGGCTATGACCATGCGTATCCGTTCATCCGATTTTTTAAATCGATGTACGGCAGCAGTCCCGGCAAATACAAAAAAGCGCTGCCCCGCCTATAGTCCAGTTTAGAACTCGACAACGTCAAAACCATATTCCTGTCTTAAAGCTTTTTCGACAGAAGCTGAAGAGGTTGTTATCTCTATTGGGAGCGACAATTCAAAATCTCTCTTCCGGCAACCTTGCAGCTGGAATCGTCACCCAGAAGCGGAATCGTCCACTCTCATGCGACAGCCACACCCGACCTCCATGCAGCTCGATGACGTTCCGCGTAATAGACAACCCTAGACCCGAACCTGACAAGATCGTATCATTGCGGGAAGGATCAGCTTTGAAAAATCGGTCGAACAACCGTTCCTCCTGCTCCTTCGTGATGGGTTTTCCCCTGTTCTCGATATACAAGAATGCCCCGTTGTAATCTTTCCCTGCCGCCACGATCACCTCACCAGGCTTCAAGGAGAACTTCAACGCGTTCATCAGCAGATTATCGACAGCTCTGGCGACTAGCTCGTTATCCGCCTCAATCGGAACCGTTTCCTGTTGCCATTGTTGGACAACGATAACGTGCTGAAGCCGGGCAAGCGGTTCGAATTCATGCAGCATTTGCTTCAGCATGTTCACCAGATCGAAGCGAGTAGGGCTCAGCTGGACCCCGCCGCCGGTTAGCTTCGTATATTGGAACAAATCATCGATCAGCTTGCGCATCTGCTCGGTTTTGCTATAGGCGTTCTGAATATAGCGCTTGCGGTCGATTTCGTCAGGAATGAGTCCATCTTTCAGGATCGTTAAATACCCAATGATACTCGTAAGCGGCGTACGCAGGTCATGGGAGACGCTAGTAATGAGCTCCATTCTCGACTGCTCCAGCTTCCTCTCCCGCTCCTGCTGCGCTTCGAGACGTTGGGCCATCGCGTTGATGTTCGCCGACACCACTCCCAGCTCATCGCGGCTTCGCACATCCAGCCGAACGGCAAGTTCCCCTTCCGCGATCCGGGTTAGGCTTCTGTTCATTTGGCCAATCTGCCGCATCTTCCTAAACGTAAACAAATAGAAAAACAAGATGAATAAGGACGTCGTGAGGAAAAAATTCGTCAAGCTCCGGTCCGGGTAATGATAACCTTGCTCCGGACGCAAGCGTCCGCTTACGATCAAATACGCCTCCTGATCTTGATAATAAATAGGGGAGATTCGCATATAGGGTTGTCCGGACTGAGGGGCGAGGTTAGCGGCTTTTTCCGTATAAAGCGCTTGATGAATATTGATAAACTGTTCAGAAGCCCCTTCCGTATGAAGGAGAATGCGACCGAGCGGGTCGGTTATATAAGCTTCGACTCCCTCTAAACCGGCTGCGTTTTCCATGGCTACCATTAAATCCGATGGGTTGCTGATCTGCTCCAACACTTGTTCCAACTTGCCCAATTGGTTCTGAATGTGTTCCTGGCTCGACGTGTAGCTGGTGAAGGGGATTCTATGGTAATGCCTCGAGATCCGGTCGATGGCGAACGATGTAAAAAAACTTAACCCCACACAAATCACGAAGGTGACCATAAGCTTCACGCGCAAGGTCGTTTGTAGACGATTGGAAAAGCTCAAGAGGCGTTCAATCAACTTTGTACCCCACTCCCCACACGGTTTTGATGTAACGTGGCTCTCTTGGGTTGAGCTCCAACTTCTCACGAATGTTGCGGATATGGACCATGACGGTATTCTCGGAATAAAAGTCTTGTTCTTTCCATACGTTTTGATAAATCTTGTCCACGCTGAACACATGGCCCTTATGGGAAGCTAGCAGCTCCAGAATGGAGAATTCGATCGGTGTCAGCGCCACTTCCCTACCTTCTACGGTCACCAAATGCCTTGCCGTATGGATAATTAAGTCCCCTACCTGAATTTCCTGCTCCTCCGCTTGTGTTTTCCGTTGGAGTTGGCCTCGGCGAAGTTGAGCTTTCACACGCGCAACAAGCTCCAAGGGGTTAAAAGGTTTGGCCATATAATCGTCCGCTCCAAGCGAGAGACCAGTGATCTTGTCCATGTCGTCCCCTTTGGCGGACAACATGATGACAGGCGTGGGATCCGTTTCGCGAAGTTTAAGGCAAGTCTTGATCCCATCCAGCACCGGCATCATCACATCCAGAATAATGAGCTGGACGGGCTCCTTCGCGAGTATCTCCAGAGCTTCTTGACCGTGCTCCGCTTCCAGCACTCGATACCCGTCATTGCGCAAATAAATATGAATGACTTCCCGAATCTCCGGATCGTCATCGACCACAAGTACCGTCGTCATAGCGCTTACGCTCCTCTCTCTTCCAGCGTCGCTTTAGTAGTCCAACCGTTCTCCGAACGTTATACGTCCCCTGCCGGCTTCTTGCTGCTTAGACGATGCTCTGCAAAAGAGCAAACGGGAACCGGCAAACATGCGTTTATCGGTAATGAATAACAGCACCAAGGCACCTGCAATAAAAGGATACCAAATCATGTAAGGAATAATAAAGACCGGGAGAAAAGGAATGACGCGGTCCAGGTCGGATACAAGGCTATGGATTTGCGGACCTGCTTGGTTCAGCGCGGAGTAGACTAGATTCAACAAAGGGATCATCAGCAGCCACAATAGCGGTCGGTACTTTTTCATCACTCTATTGTTCATATTATGGGAATCACCAGCTTTTTAGATATTTAGAAGCGAAAAAAGGAGCGAGTCCGGTGCGTAAGCTTAGACACTCTTAGAATAAGGAACGACGCGCCAATCACACAGGGAAGCCACATGATTCTCAGCCCATAATGGGTCAGCATATTCCATAGGGGCTCCAAATGTTCGCTAGCCATTAAGCCTACGGTAAAGTATACCGCGGTCCAAGCCAACGCTCCTGAATAAGCATAGGCGGCAAAGGACGGAACCTCATTCGGCTTGCCCCGTTCAGATAAGGTACCAAGTGCCGAACGACCGGGATGAAATAGCTGAAGCCGAGCGCCAACCGCCCATGGGCGGCCAATAGCTTCTCCGCTTTGGCCATCGGCCCCCGCAGTCGGCCTGACTTCAGCTTGGGCACGACGATAACTTCTGCAGTGCGGCCGACGCCGTACCCGAAGGTGAGGCCGCTCATGGCGCCAACCCATAAGGCCAAGAAAGCGACGGCTGGAGCAGCTAATGCACCCCCGAGTAAAGCGGCTAGCTCGCCCGGCACGGGCAAGGAGAACAACCCTAAACACAAGCTCAAGAACAAGGCGGCGTAACCCAGATTATCGACCATGGACACTAATGTGGAGTAGGTCATGTCGGAGCTCCTCTTTTCCGACACACGTACACGAATGCCGGAGGCAGATTAAATGGCACGTACCGAATGGCCTGCACGTCGAACCGTTGCTCGAGCTGTCGTTTCATCTGCAGCGAATATTGGAAGGCTACGAATGTTCCACCTGCCTTGAGCGACAACTCAATCTGAGCGAGTATGCTCTGCCGCATGGTTGGCGGGAAATTCGCAAAGGGCAGCCCGCTGACGATCGCATCCACCTCATACAAGCCTTCCATGCGAACCGCTTCTTGCAACTGCAAGACGTCCGTGTAGCAAGCGGCGTCAGGAAATTTGCGAATAAGCTCCGATCGCAGCTGCCCCTCCTTCTCGAATAAGATCAACTTACCGTTTGGCGCAAGCCGCTCCTGCAGAACCGTTGTGATGGGGCCCGTACCTGCGCCAAGCTCGGCTATGCTGCCTGTCCGTTCCCACGGGATCGCGTCGGCCATGGCTCTCGCCAAGTAGGGAGAGCTTGGCGTTACGCTGCCCACTTGACGGGGGTGCCGAAGAAATTTATGAAGGAACAGCAGCTTATCCTGCCATTGGGTATTGGAATCTTTGTTTTTGACCGTTAGCATGTGGCGATGACCTCCTATTTGCTTGGTATGCCACTAATCCTAACGGAAACTTCTGCGGAAAAAGTCAGGGGATTTCTGAAGCTTTTCTTAAGAAATGAGGTATAGGCCGTTCGGGGGAAAGAAAAGGCTACTACTATAGCCCAAAAAAGTGAGGTGAGAGCGCATTGCGACAGCTTCCAACAATAAAGGGACCGTCACGGTGGACGGCCACGAGATTACGATTACGAATCCAGACAAGGTGTTGTGGCCCGAGAAGGGAATCACGAAAGTCGTACGACAATTAGATTGATTCGAGTATATCTTGAGTGCTCAATTGTGCTTCAATGCTGTACCCTTGTTCAGCATGTTCTTCCGTGTTACATTCATGGTTAGCATTCTCCTTATAATTGAAATGTCGCCTTACATTAGGTAATAAAACCGCCATTCTGCTCCATTAAAATTTTCAGGTACGACTTTGGCAATGTCACGCCTAGTTTTTCCTCAGCATTTTTAATTGCCTCATCGGTTAAAGACTTTAATTTATAAGATCTAATTCCTTACGTTTTAAGAGTTGATAAAGACACATTGAGAAGAGGCTTGACGATGGGCTTGGTTATGCCTACAACCAAAAGCCCACCTCGGGTGAGATGGGCTTTGGTATCAATCACGATGGGTCGCTATGCCAGTTTTTTTAATTGGCGGTATTGTTGATCAAATTCGCCGCTACCAGCATTCGCTGAATCATAGCAGCCGTTTCTGCTCTTGTAATATTGCTCTTCGGCAGCAATCCTGCATCGGAGCCTTGAACCAGTTTGTTCTTCAAGGTTAAAGCAATTGCAGGCTTGGCCCAATCGCTAATTGCACTGCTATCAGCAAATCCGATAAATAAAGCTTCCTCGTCTGCAAGGTTTACATTTGCAGCTAAACCGGCAATCTTCATGGCACGGGAGATGATTACCAAGGCCTCTTCTCGGGTAATCTTCTTCTTCGGCAAATAGGTGTTTCCCTCGTATCCATCAATCAGTCCGTACTCACTCGCTTTCGCTACAGCTCCTGCGAACCAATCCCCGGCTACTACATCGGTAAACATTGTACTTTGGGCATTATCGGCCAAGCCAAGTGCTCTGACGATAATTGCCGCAAACTCCGCACGAGTAATCGCCGCATCCGGCTCAAAACGCCCTTCGCTCAGTCCATTCACTACCATACGTGAAGCCATATCGTTAACGACCGCTTTCGCCCAATGACCTTCAACATCCGCAAACTTTACCGGGTTGTAAACCAAGGTGTAGGTGCTGTTGGTTAAGCTGTTTACAACTGCGTAATTCTTTCCGTCACGGACTGTAACGTAAGTAGGCACATGACGGACTGTTCCGTCTGCTTCCAGAACGGTGGAAGTTGTAATCCGGTTCGGGTCTACACCAGCAGGAAGTGGAATTTCACGCACCACATACGATCCGAATTTATCTATACTGACCGTCTTCCCATTAAATGCAGCAGTTACCGTAAATTCAACTGGAGGCGCCATGATGGTAAAGCCTTCATTTTTCGCAGCATTATCCAAGGCAGCGACCTTCGAAGCGTCACCTTTCGCAATATCTACCTGTACAACGATATCCTTTAATGATACTTGCGTCCCAAGCTGGGCTGATAAGCGATCAATTAATACTTCAGATGCCGGAAGCTTATAGCTTCCGTTGCTCGTTTCGATGACGAGAAGAGCCTGTCTATTCTCCAATATTTTGATAGCATCCCCTGTCAATACTGCAGAAACTATATCCGTAGCAGTGGTCACAGGGATAGTAATCACCGGATTTCCAGTTTCTTTAAGCAATTGAGCCTCTAATTTGCCCGCATCGATCTTTACTGAGACTACAGTTTGTCCCCCAACCTGCGTGGTGGTTCCTGTTGCGATCTGCGCTTGAGGCTGGCCGTTTACGATGACTCTGAAGCCCGATTCGCTCGACCCGTCACTGCCCGTCTGTGAACTGGATGATGAAGGTTCGGCCTCCCTAGTTACGATCACCTCATAATTCTTCGTCGTTCCATCCTGTGCATAAACATTTGTTGTTACCGTGTTGCTGCCCACACTCAGGTTGATCGGGCTGCTCGCATGTCCGCTTACCGTCGAAGTCCCATTCACCTTCAATGCAGCACCACTGTCATAAACAGATGCCGTTACGGTAATTTGATTTACACTGTACGGCACACTTGATGTATAGCTTGTCGTTCCTGAGGCAAACGCAGGACTTAATACCCCTTCACTTAACCTCAACCCGTTTAAGTCAGCATTCCCCAATCTATTTACAATGATTTCATAGGTCTTCACTCTGCCGCTTGGAGCATATACAGCAACCGTGACCGTGTTGCTGCCCACATTCAGGCTGATCGGATTGCTCGCATGACTGCTTGCAGTCGGTGCTCCGTTCACCATTATTGCAGAGCCGCTGTCATAAACAGACGCCGCTACTGTTAATGCATACACGCTATGCGAGACACTCGTTATGTAGCTTGTCGTCCCCGAGGCAAAGGCCGGACTGAGTACGCCCTCGCTTAAAGTCAGGCTGGTCAGATCAGCATTATCGGCTAGCGTCACTGGCCCGATCCTAGTTACGATCACCTCATAACTCTTCGTCGTTCCATCCTGTGCATAAACATTTGCTGTTACTGTGTTGCTGCCCACACTCAGGCTGATCGGGCTGCTCGCATGTCCGCTTACCGTCGAAGTCCCATTCACCTTCAATGCAGCACCACTGTCATAAACAGATGCTGTTACGGTAATTTGATTTACACTGTACGGGACAATTGATGTATAGTTTGTCGTCCCTGAGGCAAACGCAGGACTTAATACCCCTTCACTTAAACTCAACCCGTTTAAGTCAGCATTCCCCGCCCTATTTACAATGATTTCATAGGTCTTCACTCTGCCGCTTGGAGCATATACAGCAACCGTGACCGTGTTGCTGCCCACATTCAGGCTGATCGGATTGCTCGCATGACCGCTTGCAGTCGGTGCTCCGTTCACCATTATTGCAGAGCCGCTGTCATAAACAGACGCCGTTACGGTTAATGCATACACGCTATGCGAGACACTCGTTATGTAGCTTGTCGTCCCCGAAGCAAAGGCCGGACTGAGTACACCGTCGCTTAAAGTCAGGCTGTTCAGATCAGCATTATCGACTTGCGTCACTGGCCCGATATAAGCACTGAACACCTCTACCCCTAGAGTGGCACCACTTGTTGCTACTGGTTTTACGCCAAAGCTAATATATTTTCCTGCATCAGCAGCAGTTAATGTATACGAGCTGTCGGTCGCTCCTGATATTGCTGTTTTATTAGCACCGGAACTACTATCAGCACGATACCATTTGAAGGTAGTCGCACCTTCCAGAGCCCCTTCCGTATCACTATAGGAATAAGAGCCTGTTAGGGTTTGTCCGACTCCAGCTTGTCCTGAAACCGAAACATTACTAGCCACAGGGCCATCGTCAGCAAGCAATACTTTGGTGATGTTTGAATAATATAGTCGATCTTCCGGAGTAAAAGCTATTCCATATGCATTGGATGGCAGTGTCTTAAAAAGTAAAGGACTATTGATGGTACCGTCACTCAGATCTGAATTGGATGCCATGGTAATATTTTTACTATAATCACAAAAGTATAAATTCCCAAGGGAGTCAAAAGCCAAGTCAGCTAGTTGTTGTCCCGTCGATGTAAACACCTCATGGACTTTAGTTGGATCCGTAAGAGACAGCGCAGGTCCGTTTAAATCATTTTTTAAAATTTTATAAATTTTCTTATTCCGAAAAGTGCTGAAGTATAAATCCCCTGTTTGAGGGTGAAAAGCCAATCCGTATAATTGAGAGTTCGCTGTTAATGTTGTAGTAACTTGGCCAGGATTAGCCGAAGCGGAAAAAGGCCCCCCACCCAAATTCCCAGCTGAAACTTTATAAATTTTATGATCATTTCCGCTTAAATTATCAATTACATAATATAAGTTACCTTCTGAATCAAAAGTTAAATCCACCGGTCCCGAATACGGGAGTCCGTTAACAATAGTTGATATCGTCCCATCATTCTCAATTTTAATAAAATCAGTAGTAATACGTGATGCGTACACAGCCCCATTATGATATGTAAGTCCCAATGAGGATACAGCTTTCTCTGTAAACGGAGGCTCTATGGGTGTAGCCAGTACATTGGGGACAGCCAGAGACAAAAATATAAGTAGTGCCATAGCTGTAATAAAAAGCCTTTTAACTCTTAATTTCACGTTCATTCACTTGCTCCTCCTAAATCTTTAGTAGTCTATATCATACCATGCTGATTAGGACTTGAGTACTAATTTTTAATTGAAAAAATGGTACAATAGAATCATAATTCGATAATTAATCCTATAAATCAACAAATATTACTCTACCCACCAGCAATTGGGTTAGGGCTCACAGTGAGGCTGCCTACTAGATAATATTACCTGTGTAAACACATGATTGAATACAAAAAACAGTTAGATCAAGGAGGGTTTGATCTAACTGTTCAGAATACTTCTTGATGTGCAATCAGACCACTGTAATATCTAAACCTTAAACGCCTTCATAGCCTTACGAAGCTCACCAAACGATGGTCGCTTGCCATACATAAGCACACCAACGCGATAAATCTTCGCGGACAACCAGCCAAGCGCGTAGACTGACAATGCAGTAGTGCCGATGGATAACCATACTTCCCACACCGCCGGATCGCTCATGCCGACACGCAAGAACATGATGAGCGGCGAGAAGAATGGAACGAATGACATAGCTACTACGAAAGGCGCTGTTGGATTCTGTAATCCGAACATGGCAATCATGAAGCCTGCTACGATTACGAAGGTAAGCGGCATAATCGCTTGCCCTACTTCTTCCGTACGGCTAACGAGTGACCCTACTGCAGCGAACAATGTCGAGTATATGAAGTAACCAAGCAGGAAGAAGATGACGAAATACACAAGCAGCATAGGATCCAGGTCGCTTAGACGAATATCCAGATCTATCAGCATCTCTCTGTTCCCAGGGACAGCCAGGTTAGCTACCGCAACGGCGATGAAGATTCCGATCTGCAAAAGGCCTAGTAGACATATACCGATGATTTTACCGAACATTTGCTTTAGCGGTGAGACACTTGTAATTAGCAATTCCATTACCCGCGAGCTTTTCTCAGCTGTAATCTCCATGGCAACCATGTTTCCAAAGCCTATTACGCCCATATACAACAGGAACAATAAGGCATATACAAGGATGTAGGCCATGGCCATCTCAGACTCCGATTTACTGGAATCCCCTTGCTGCAGTTGAACGGTATCCATCTTCACAGGAGCGGTAAGTTTGGCCAGTTGCTCTGGCTTCAGTCCGATATCCTTGACGACAATCTCGCTCTTCAGAATTTGAAGCACACCTTGCAGCTTATTCGTGTTGGAGAAATTCATCGACTTCTTGGACTTGAATTCTGCCTTCGGAAAACCAGCCGTAGCATCATCAGTCAGCTCAAGCACACCTTTGATCTCACCCGCTTCGATTCGCTCCAGGGCGAGCTTCTCGTTGCCTTCCTTCGTCCCTGTACCCTTAAGCGGTACAATTTCGAAATCCGGCACCTCCTGCTTGCTATAGTAGGCTTGTAGCATTTGAGTGATTTCTGTACCGTTCTCTATCACTCCTATTCTAGTTGCATCATCGCTAGAGAACTTCGAAATAATATTAGGAAGATTAATAAGGACCGAAATAATTACGGCAAGGATCAATGTCGTGATCAGAAAAGATTTGGAGTTGACTTTGTTGCGGAACGTAAAACCGACTACTGTCATCATTTTATTCATGATTGCCACCTACCGTCTTTATGAAAATTTCATTCAGTGTGGGCTCCATGATCTGGAACCGATTTACTTCCCCTTGCTGCATTGCGGTTCGCAATATTTCCTGTGCAGCGTCCGGATGAGAGATATGGATCTCAGTCCAAGCCTGCAAGCGATTCACTTCAGCGACTCCGCGAATGTTAGATAGTCCCTGCACTTCATGCTCCGTATCCAGAAGAATGCGTTCACGAGGAAAGGATCGCTTGATCTCTTTCAGACTGCCCTTCAAGACGGTATTCGATTTGTGCAGGATACAGATGTTCTCGCAAAGCTCCTCGACATGATCCATCCGGTGGCTGGAGAACAGAATTGACGTTCCCTGGTCACGCAGTTCTTTGACGTTCTTCTTAAGCAATTCAACATTAACCGGGTCCAGTCCGCTGAATGCTTCATCGAGAATCAGAATTTCCGGATTATGGATGACCGCAGCGATAAACTGGATTTTTTGCTGATTCCCTTTTGATAGCTCTTCCACTTTTTTATCGTAGTATTCGGACACCTCGAACCGTTCTAGCCACCGCTTCAGATTCTGATCGGCTTCCTTACGATCCATCCCCCGCAGCTGAGCCAAGTACACAATTTGCTCGCTTACCTTAATCTTCGGGTACAAGCCCCGCTCTTCAGGCAAATAACCTAGCAAAGACTTTAATTCCTCTGTATAGCCCTTTCCTCTCCACTTGATCGTTCCCTCATCCGGCAAAATAAGGCCAAGCACCATACGCATCGTTGTTGTTTTGCCTGCACCGTTAGCGCCTAACAGCCCGAATATCTCACCTTTCTTCACATCAATGTTAATCCCGTTAACAGCTGTTTTGCTGCCGTATTGCTTCGTTACTTGTGTAAGCGTTAGTGTGTTCATTTCCAGCTCATCCCCTTTTGTGCATGTAAGTTTACATCGGTTTTAATTAAGCAGGCTAATATTTCATCCAGCTCGACGGATTGGATCTGGCGGATCTCGATGCCTTGGGCTCGCAATGCTTGCTCTGTCTCCTTTGCGGAATGGCTTATGATGCGGCAGCCGCGATACGTATCCACCCTGGAAATACCAGGTACAGAGGCCAGCTTGCTTACTTCAGCATCAACAGCGAACGATTTCCAGCTATCCAGTAAAGTGTCCTTCTCATAGAACCCTAACAGTCGGCCTTCATACATGAAGGTCACATAATCGGCTAACCGCTTCACCTCTTCAATGGTGTGAGTGGCCAGTATGACGTTCTTACTGCCATCGATCATGAATTGTTGGATATCCTCCAGCATGAGTCTCCAAGCAAGGGGATCCAGTCCCGAGGAGGGCTCATCAAGCAGTAACAAATCAGGATTCTGAGCAAGGGCTAGGGCAAAATTAACTCTGCGCTTCATCCCTTTCGAGAGGTCCTTTACTTTACGGCGTGGATCGATCTCATATCTCTTCATGCAGGCTTCCCACTTGGCTTTGCTCCATTGCGGATACCAATAGGAATGGAAATCAGCGAATTCTGCTACACACCAAGCCTGTTCATCCGAGTAAGAATTGTCCGTTACATAGCCAATCCTTTGCTTGATCTCCACTTCCTTGTCCTTGATGCTCTCCCCGAAGAAACGAATCTCCCCTTCATCCGGCTGTCCAACGTTCATGAATAATTGAAACATTGACGTTTTGCCCGAACCGTTCGGACCGACGACAGCAAGCACGAATCCTTGCTCTAATTGAAAGCTGACAGGACCAAGTTGGAAATCGGGATAGGCCTTGACTAAATCTTGTACCTTAATGACGGGTTCATTATTCATACCATTCCTCCATTGCTTCCTTCAGGAGCTTCTCCATCTCTTCACGGGTGAACTGCACTCCACGCGCCGCTTCAAAAGCGGTCCGCACCGCATCATACACAGCTTGATTCCGGAATCCTTGTTTGTCCTGTGTGCTGACTGCAGCAACAAAGGTTCCCGTCCCTTGACGGGTACGCAGCAGTCCTTCATTCTCCAAGTCTTGATAGACACGGCGGATGGTGATGACACTGCAATTCAGATCCAAAGCCATCTCGCGAATCGAAGGCAGCAGAGTGCCTTCCGTCAATTGTCCGCTTACGATTAATCCTCGAAGTTGAACCTCGATCTGATGGTACATTGGTTCAGGAGAGTCGGGGGATACACGCAACGGAATTTGCATGTCATCACCCCCTTCATCGAGCGTATTTCCGCGTTCGTATGCGGCGCTCACATAGCTTGATCCAACCGAGCATAATAACAAAACCAACAATGAGACTTAAGATGGGTACTAACAAACCATATTGCTCTATAAGGTCCACTGTCGTAAGGAAGAAACTGAACCCCGTTAATCCAATGGCTATTGCGGCCATAAGGGCCACTCCAGTGGCTAGGAAGCTGACCAGTAAATATTGCTTTCCAGTTGTTCCAAGCTCCACATAGACATAGAATCCACCTATCATGATACTGATGCCCAACCAGGTTACCGCCCATTCGATATATTGCCATACTGATATCTGGTCCGCGAAGCCGGAAAAATAATAGAGCGGTAAGAAGAATGAAGCGGCTAGCAGGAGCATGCACACTACCATCTGTTGAAACCTGGCAAGAACGATCTCCTCCACTCGAATAGGCATTACCCTCAGAAAGACCAGACGTCTCGTAAAAGAGTCTGAACTCCAGTAAGTTCGGTAATCCTTCGTCATGACGAAGCCCATCACACTGACACAAATCATCAGAAGTCCATCCGTAACAAAGGTCTCCCTCCATGTCAATTGTTCGCGTGGAAGACTAAACATTTCTCTTATGCCCATATAGCCAATAATGACGCTAAAGTATATGTTCAGCAGCACGGATATTAAGAATCCAATCATGGACCTTTTCATGCTTTGCTTCGTTATCCACCATGCTCGTTGCCAAATCATTGAATCACCCTCAATCATTCGTTTAGGTCTGTATGTTTGTATAGTGTGTATATCTATATAATGAGTATACATAGGTAATTCCCAATTATCAAGTGTTTCTGGTAAAATAATTCCATCATGCCTTTCCATGCGAGAGACGCATAACACTTTCTTAGAGTAAAAAGGAGTTGTACATGATAGGCGTACTTAATACATTGAAATTGAGTGTGTTGGATTTAATCCCCGTATTTCCTGGCACTAGTCCTACAAGCGCATTAGAACAAGCAGTTCTGCTAGCGCAGACTGCTGAGCGTTCAGGCTACAACCGATATTGGGTAGCGGAGCACCATGATATGGAATTACTGGCATGCTCGAGTCCAGAGGTAGTGCTGTCTCATATCGGAGCCAAGACCGAGCGCATTCGTCTCGGCTCAGGCGCAGTCCTGCTACCTCACTACAAACCGATCAAAGTAGCGGAAACCTTCAACCTCCTTGCCGCCTTGTATCCCGGGCGAATAGATCTCGGGCTCGGACGCGCTCCTGGCGGGTCGGCGCACTTGAGTATGGCGCTCAGCGGCAACTTCCTTGAGAATGTACGGCAATTGCCGCACACCATTGGCGATCTGTTGAAATTGCTCACCAATGAATACGAGCTCGAGGGGGTGCGCGTTACCGCCCGGCCATTCCCTCCTGTTCCGCCGGAAGTATGGATGCTTGGCACCAATAATCGAAGCGCCTCCTACGCAGCCGAGTTCGGAACCGGCTATGTATTCGGTCAACATATGAGCGACATGGATGCTGTCGAGGTGCTGCGCGCCTATCGTCAGCAGTTCCGGCCATCCAAGCTTTGCTCTGAGCCTAAGGTTATCGTGGCTATAGGAGTAATATGCGCGGAGACAGAGAAGGAAGCGCGTGAGTTAGCCTTACATGGAGCCATGCTGTTTCGTTCGCGAGATGAAGCTGATGCTCAAACAGATGACACCCCGACAATAAGCTCTGATCCACAACCCGAGAATCCCAAATGTCTGGTAGGATCACCGCAGCAAATCATCGCCCAACTCGTCGAGTTGCAACAAAAATATGGAACGGACGAGTTCCTGATCGTCAATTCCATACCTGACTACGAGAAGCGTTTACGCTCTTATTCACTTCTTGCCGAGGGTTTGAGAGACTTTTAAGCGGGGTGCGGCTTCCGCTCTCTAAAGCGGATTTTCCGCTTTACTGCTGCCCGCGGGGTGTGTCCCGCTCTCTAAAGCGGATTTTCCGCTTTGCGGCTACTCGCGGGGCGCGTCCTCCGCTCTCTAAAGCGGATTTTCCGCTTTACGGCTGCCCGCGGGGCACGGCTCCCGCTCTCTAAAGCGGAAAATCCGCTTTACTGCTACCCGCGGGGCGCGCTCCTGCTCTCTAAAGCGGAATTCCCGCTTTGCAACTACTCGCGGGGCTCGGCTCCCGCTCTCTTACCAAATCCCGCTATCCGCTATTTACTCTCCATAACCAACTGGCGGAGATCTAACATTCGCGGCTTGACCTTCAATCCTAGATCGCTTTCTAACATCTGCTGATAGCGATCAAAATACTGCAGGAACGAGGCGCGCTCTTTCAAATGCGCATACGTTTCAAGCAGCAGCTCGTACGACTCCTCGTCGCAGAAATCATGCTCAATTAATTTCTGCAAGGTCTCCGTTGCACGCTTGCCAGCCCCTGCTTCCAGATAGGCGTAAGCCAGCCCCCTGCCTAATAACGAGAAGTGACGCTTCACCCGCTCCCTGATGGATTGGCTCCACAAATAATCTTTGTTCCCGAATAAGGGACCGCGGTATAAGGCGAACAGCTTCTCTGAATCCTCCAAGCTCATGCCCTCTAGTCCAGGGAATCGGGCAAGCATTCGTTCGAATTCGTTGAAGTCACACACTAAGCTGCCGCTCAGCCGATAGGTCCCTCTCTCCACCTCCAATTGAACGTCTATGGAATGTTCTACAATGGATTTCTTCAACCGGTAGATAGCAGTGTGTAAATTTTGCTCCGCCTTGTCCGGATCGGAATCTGGCCAGAGCTGCTCGCTGATTTCCCACTTGGACATCTTGATATCGCGGTGAACTAACAGGAATGCCATGAGTTCTTCCACTTTGGCCGTGGAGAAATGCACCGCATCTTTGCTGCGAGGCCCGAATACTTCGAATCTTCCAAAACAGGTTGAATTACCCTCAATAGGGACAAACGCTACTTGCTCACGTACTAGCCTCCGCTTAACTTTTTCCCAACTGGAAGCAATCTCTGTTGACCCTACAGGCTTCAGCAAATAATCCAACGCATGTACACGGAATGCTTCAAGCGCGTAGTCCTTATAGGCGGTTATGAATATAATTTCAATCTGCGGCAGACGATCTACCAAATGAGAGGCGAGCTCCAGTCCGCTCATCCCTGGCATTTCAATATCGAGAAAAGCTATATCCGGGGCAAGATCGACGGCTTTGTCCAGCGCTTCATTCGGTCGTGTGAACATCCCCTCTACACTCAGATCCGAGTGTTCGCTTAATAACTTGCTCATCAATTGCAGGGCTGGTTTCTCGTCATCCACAACTATGGCTTTCCACATGTTAGTTCACTGCCCCCTTATTCACAATATGAAAGGACACCTCTGTGCCTCTTCCCACCGTACTCTCCACATGAAGTCCTCTGCCGTACACACTGCGCAGCCGTCGATCTATATTGCTCAGGCCCACTCCCGTACGTTCCTTCTCGACTCGTTGTTCCGGCTCCCGCTTGAACAAACCGGCCAGCTTAGCGGGTGGAATGCCTAGCCCATTGTCTTGTACACGAACCGTGAACCCCTCTTCAAACGACTTTACACTCAAAATAATGCGACCGCCTTCCTCACGCTTCAGAACACCGTGTCGAATGGCATTCTCCATAAGAGGTTGGATGGTCAGAGGAGGCAGACGCAAATTCATTAAGGATTCGTCGATCTCATACTCCACGATGAGCCGTTCATCGAATCTGCTTTGTTCAATCTGCACGTAGGCATCAACAAGCTCGAGCTCGCCTGCAAGGCTTACGAAACGCTCCGTGCCGGTAATGTCGAAGCTTTTGCGCAAATAGTTGCTCAAGTGAGCAAGCAGCTTAGCTGCTTTCACCCCATCGACGTAGCAAAAGGAGATGATCGCATTTAAGGCATTATATAAGAAATGCGGCTTAATCTGAGATTGCAGAAAAGCAATCTCGGAAGCGAGGGCAAGACGAACAGATTGCCGCATTTGCAACAATGTGCCTACTCGTGATCTTACTTCCTCTGCATAAAATGGCTTGGTTACAAAATCATTCGCCCCTGCAGCGAAACCCGCCACTAACTCCTCGGGACCACTCCTTGCGGTTAGCATAATAACGGGCAGCTCAATCAATGGATATTGCTTGCGTATTTGTCTGCACACCTCGTAGCCCGACATTCGTGGCATCGTAACATCCAGCAGGACAAGCGATATTTCCGGATGAAGCTTAAGTAATTGCAGCGCCCCCTGTCCGTCCGTTGCCGTCAATATACGGCAAGAAGAGCTGCTGAATAAGTTCGTCAGCACCTGCAGATTGGAGGGCTGATCGTCCACTGCAAGCAAAGTCACCGGTTCCGAAGAGCCCGGCGCATACGGCTCGGTTACCTGTACTCCTGCTGCCGCCATAGTTCTGGCGGTCCATTCTTCTGATGGACCGTTAACACTTGCACGTTCTGCAGCAGCTTTCGAGTCAGAATAATCATCATTAGCCGACACATAGTCTAATCCCGTCTCTGCTATGGGCAATGTCAGTCGGAAGCGTGTTCCTTTGTTCGGCTCAGACCATTCCACATCAAGCTTACCGCCCATTAATTCCGCTAATCGACGTGAAATGGATAGACCCAGACCAGTCCCCCCGTATTCGTCTGCGATATGCGATTCACCTTGATCATAACGATTGAAGATCGATTCCCAACGTTCACTTGGAATACCGATTCCAGAATCCTCAACGGTTAATTTGATCATCTGTGAATCCAACTGTACCACTTCAATCACAATTAACCCCTTCAAGGTAAACTTAACGGAATTCCCCAGAAGATTGAACAATATTTGTCGGAACCGATTCTCGTCCACAGCTGCGAGGGGAAGCCCGTCCTCAATGCGGCTAATAATACGGAATCGCTTGCCCTCCACCATATAAGCAAAAGTCTCCAAAGTAACCTCCACGGCTGCCTTGATATCCAATGCTGCTGGACGCAGATGGATTTCATCCCGCTTGATCGCTTCCAGGTCAAGAATATCTCGTACAAGCGAGGACAGTCTCCGAGAGATGGAAAGCATCATGGATAAGTTATTGCGATTCACATCGGTAACGATGCCCCCGCGCTCCTCCAGCATGAATTGGGTCATATTGATCAACCCATTCAGAGGAGTCTGGAACTCATGCGAGGTCCGAACAAGAAACTCGTCCTTCAATTTATCCGTGCTTCTCAGACGATCCGTCACCTGCTCAATCGTTGCGAATGCTTCCGAGAACCGATGTGCCAGCATGAGCGCCACGAGTATACTGAACATTAACATGCCTACTGTTCCGAGCAAATATTGACTGGACCATCCCATCAGAAACATAGAGAAATCGAAGAAGCTGATCATCAGCACAAAAATCGCCAGAATCAGAATCCATACGTTCCGACGGCCGAAGCTCCCATACTGCCCACGAATGAAAGAGAAATACAATAAGAAAGTCATCCCTGCATATTCGGCAAACTGAATGATTCCGAATAAGACCGTGAATACATTGAATACCCTAAAAGGCAGCCCTGCAATAATAAGCAAATAGGTAACACTTGTAATCAAAACTACACGAATGGCCCAGCGCGGAATAAGCTCTCTGCACACAGCCTGGATGAACAAGGCGAGGAATATGATGGCGACATATTGAGACATCGTCTGTACCTTTTGCGAGAGCTCGAAGGAAAGCCATGGAACAAAATACATAAAGAGCTTGCTGCCATAGCTGGCATAAGCCGTAGCCGCACCGATGCAGTATAGGCCGAACCAGAGGAAGCCTTTCTCCTGCCGCCTCCAGACATAAGTACTCAAATGATACAAGCCGATTAATAGAATCGCTACAATAACTGCTAACTCATAACCGAATATACTGGTATTCCGCGCACTTATAGCTTGGGCATCCCCGAAGTAGATACTGTCCACTATACCGCCGAAGGAAGAATCATAATTAGCTGCCTGTATGACAATCTCTGCTTGATTACCTATGATAGGAAAAAAAACAGCATATGGTTTATTCTCAGGTGTATAGCTGGACCAATCCAGTTCAGGCATTCCGCTTCCGCCAACCTCGACTCCGTTAATGAGAACCTTACTCGACAATCGAATGTAAGAAATTCGAATTCCGTATGATTGGGTAGACGGATTCAGCTTGAGGGTTAAGCGATAAGTAGCTGCTCCTTTGCTGCTATCGACCAAGGAAGATGGTTTCCACTGGGAAGGGACCGGATAATAATTGGGCTCTTCTTCACCTGACAGACCACGCTCATCAAACGTTGTAAGAAGACGATTCCAATAAAATTCCCACTCGCCATCCAACGGGATGGAGCCATCCTTCTCAAAGTCCCATTCTGTCAAATCCATGACACCCTGCTGAGCCTTAGGGAAGGAATTATTATGATGAGATACCGACATTAAGATATAGTAAGAGGCAACAGCTGCAATTACGCATACAACTACTGCTATGAGATTTCTGGCCGTTCTCCAATTCATCAACTTCCGGCTCCTCTGCCGCACGTGGTTAAAGCACTATGTATAAGATTGAACAGGTATATAGTACCATATCTAGCTCAAGTAGGGCACATTAACGACAATTAATGCAGATGGTCACTCTGAGCGTTATCGACTATAATCGGATTTAAGACCTATTGGGGGTGTCCCTCTTGTTCCAATTACGAAATGATGCTTTTCTGGAAAGTCCGGAGTTCCCTTTCGACGCGAGTCCATTCCGGATCCTTGACAATAAACCGATCGAACCGCATTCGCATGAATTCATTGAGCTGGCTTATATAGCGGAAGGCAATGGCACTCATTCCTATGAGGGACGTAACTATAAGATCAGCGCAGGTGACGTATTCGTCATAGAACCAGGTGCCGAGCATGCCTATTGGGTTGATTCCGGCACCTCCCTACTCGTATATAACATTCTTTTCACTCCAGGCCTGCTGAAATCAGAGATCGAGATGCTGTCGAGCGTTACACCATTTGTGAATTTCTTTTATGTAGAGCCCTTTCTCCGTAGTACGGTTCGCTTCCAAACCCATCTAAAGTTGGATTTATATGAGCAATTGGAGATGCGAGCCTTACTTGACCGAATTGTGTTAGAAATCAAAGACAAAAGGCTTGGATACCGGATTGTAACGAAAACTCGATTAATAGAGATGTTCGTGTTTCTGAGCCGCTGTCTCGATAGCCGCAACTCTCCCTCGCCTTCTTTTCGGGTAGATGATAATATGCTGGTGCACATCTGCAACTTTATCGAACGTCATTACGCACAGCCCCTTAGCTTGAACCAAGTCAGTCAGTTGTGCGGTATGAGCGCGTCGGCTTTCTCTGCCAAGTTCAAACAGCATACAGGGCGGACATTTATCGAATATCGCAACGCGGTTCGGATTCGTGCCGCCGCCCAACGGATTGCACATTCCGATATGAAAATGTTAGCGATTTCCCAGGAAGTAGGCTTTGATGATTTGAGCTTTTTCAATAAATTGTTCAAGGTTCAGCTTGGTGTTACACCGGGACAGTATCGGCGGCAACACGCCCAATCCGAGTAACTTATTACCAATGCGCCCCGAGTTCATTCTGGAAAATCACCTGTTAAGTGTGGAAAATCAACCAAGTTTGCCGTCTGCCTTTCCTATACGATGTAATCAACCCCTTATACATTTGCAAAGCAGATGTTGCTCGAACAAATAGGGTAAGGAAAGGTAGATGACTTTAGATGGAGAACCTGCTTTCACAAGAGCAAATCGATTTTTACCAAACGAACGGATTCATCCAAATCGACAATGTGCTGACTAACGAAGAAGTCGACGAATTGGCTCTCTATATGGAAGAAGCGATGAGCACAAAGGAAGCGAACGCTGCTCGTGTAGGCGATGGAGCGTATTATAAGGTGCTCAATCAGAAGGTTAACACTTGGCGGGACCATGCAGGTATGGCGCGCTACACCTCGCATCCCAGGATTGCTCGTCTGGCTATGGAGCTTAGCGGCGCATCGGGAATTCGCTTATTCCATGATCACGCGCTGTGGAAAATGCCGCAAGATTCCAAGCCGACCCCGTGGCATCAAGACTTTCCTTATTGGCCTATGAATGAACCAGGAGCTCTATCCGTCTGGATCCCTATGCATGATGTAGACGAGCACAATGGATGCATGATGTTCGTTCCTGGCTCTCACAAGGCCGGGAAGTTGACTGGTATTAATTTCATTGAACCTCAGAACATCTTTGACTATGTAAAAGGTACAGAGCTCGAGAATCGCAATCCGGTTATTGTCCCGCTCAAGAAGGGAAGCTGCACGTTCCACCATGGCCTGACCTTTCATTATGGACACGCCAACCTGAGCGATTCTCCGCGGCGAGTTTTGGCAGCCATCTATATGCCGGATGGCACGACCTTCAATGGCAAGTCCCATCCATGCACCAACGGTCTCGATTTCCAGGAAAATGAACCTCTGCACGGCGGGTTGTTTCCTGTGCTGGCCAGAGCGTGAGAAGGGGGCGAATCCATTGAAATACCGCAAATTCGGCCGTACAGACTGGGACGTCTCCGAGATAGGGTTTGGGGCTTGGGGAATAGGCGGAAGCTGGGGTCCCGTGGATGACGGTCTGTCTATCCGCACATTGCTTACCGCGTTCGAGAGTGGAGTGAATTTCGTTGATACGGCTCAAATGTACGGCAATGGACATTCTGAGGAAGTCATAGGACGGGCTCTTAGGCAGTGGACCGGCAACCACATCTACACGGCAACGAAGGTACAGCCGGTCGCGTGGCCTCATGCGGATGAATCCAATCCGGATTTCGCAGGACGTTATCCAGCGCGACACTTAAGAGAGCAATGTGAAGCGAGTCTCAAGCGACTCGGCTTAGAGGCGATCGACCTCTACCAGCTCCACGGCTGGTTCCCGAGCGGTGTGGCCGATACGGAATGGTTCTATACGCTCACCGAGCTGATGCGGGAGGGCAAGATTCGTGCTGTTGGTGTATCACTGCGTGACTACAGACCGGAAGAAGGGCTGGGCATTGTGGAAGCCGGTCTGACCGATTCGATACAAGTCGTGTTCAACCTGTTCGAGCAGCGTCCAGCAGATCGATTATTTCCTTTATGCAGAGAGCACCCCACGGGAGTCATCGCCCGCGTACCTTTCGATGAAGGCGCGCTCATCGGGAATTGGTCGTTGGAATCGTACGAGCAATTCGCCGATAATGATTTCCGCAGGAAATATTTTAAAGGCGAGCGGTTCCCTCGGACGTTGGAGAAGGTTGAAGCGCTTAAAGCGACTGTTCGGGAAGTAACTGGGGACCAATACGCATCTCTTGCAGAAGTAGCCCTTCGCTACACCCTGTCGATTCCAGGTGTGAGCTGTGCGATACCTGGGATCAAGAACCTCGAGGAGCTTCGCGCTAATATAAGCGTGTCGGATGGAGAGCCTCTCCCTGACGAGCTGTTGGAAGCCTTGAAGCCTCATAACTGGCCGAGAAATTATCACAATCCCAACTCGGGTGTGGATCCTGAATAGCGGAGTGGATACGAATGGATTCGAAGAATTACCAATCTTTTTCCTATCTGAATGAAAGATTGCAGCAGAAAACGGCGAACGTTGCTGAACGCCCCGTCTTGTATGTGGCTTTTGGGGACAGTGTGACCCAGGGCTGGATGGAATTCGCTACAATGGATCATAACGGATCATTCCCAGCGCTGTTCAAAAAAAGGGTTGATGAACGATTTCCACTTGCTTCTCTTAACATCATTAATGCTGGAGTGTCGGGAGATACCGCCATTCGATCCTTAAGCCGTGTAGAGCGTGATCTGCTGCCGTTCGGGCCGGATCTTATAACGATTGGTTTCGGAGTCAATGACGCCCACCAGGGTATGGATGGAATAGTCGGATACCGTCGAGCCTTAACCGAATTAATCGAACGAATTCGCGAGCGAGGCCACTCCGATATCCTACTTGTGACCCCAAGTATGATGATGAGGCACGACAACACCCAGATTCACGACAACGACAAGAAACATGTGAATGCCTTCGTTGCTGTCGCCCAATCAGGGGTGTTACCTCTCTATCGGCAAGCAATGCTTGAAGTAGCTTCAGAGACTTATACACCCTGTCTAGATTCATATGCCATGTGGCTGGAGATGGAACAAGCGGGGGTAGATATTCACTCTCGGTTAGCCAATGGGATCAATCATCCGGATCGAGCATTTCATAATCAGCTTGCTGAGAAGATGGAACAAATCGTATTTCCTATGTAATAAGATTAACCTCTGGAACAAATTCCTTCTTATGTAACGGGTGCCGTCACTACTTAACGGCACCCGTGTTACATGTAGGGGTTAATGTTATAATAGATTCATAATGTTGGAATGGAGGAATCTTGTATGGAGTCTAATTCAAAACGCAAGGAATCCACTTCACAAGTTAAAGAGCAGAATGAGATTTATAGTGAGTATGATCGATTCGAAATCATAGACCATGTTCGTTATGATCTTAAGCCGGCACCAAATATTAACCATCAAGTGTTAGCTGGCAATTTGTACTTCAATCTGAAGAAAACCTGCTCTTTGGATGGTGTCATTCTAATCACTCCCCTTGATGTTTACTTGGATGAAGGGAATACTTTTCAACCGGACCTGGTATTTATTCATAACGATAATCTTGCCATCATCAAAGAGGCTCGGATCGAAGGAGCCCCTAACCTTGTTGTTGAAATTTTGTCCCCAAGCACTAGCACGAATGACAAAATCCACAAGAAGGTTCAGTATGAACGTTTTGGAGTACAAGAGTATTGGATAATTGATCCCGTACATCGCACGGTTGATCAATTTATTCTCAGTTCCGGCAAATTCATATTGCATGCAACGTATGGAGATGACTTGACCCTCACTTCCGATCTTTTTCCATGTATCCATTTGACGATGGATGAACTATTCACTAGCTTTCGGAAATAAGCACTTCACTGTAACCGCATCTATTTATTGCATCGCCAGCCAATTCGCTTTCCAGACACCCTCTTTGTTTTTAGTCAATCCAAAAAATTTCCGATTCTCCCCTGTGTCCGGTTTATGGACCGGGATCATGAGGATGTATGCCGTATCCCCATCAATCGTCTGCTCCAACCGATATTCGCTCCAATAACTTTCCCACATCTGTTTGGAGCGCTCAACCCCAGCTTGATCTTTGGCAAGTTCACTAAGATACTCCTCCCTGCTTGGGGTGCTCGTTCCTGCTCCCTTATCGAGCAAAGCATAAGTTGTTTCATGATGGCCCATTCTTGATGCAGTAATATACCATCGGAATATATCGATTGGTTCCAGTCCAATTAGCAGAGCCTCTGATTTCGTCTCCGCATATTGGGCATATTGCATGTATTGCGTTTCAGTCAGCTTCCATTTCTCATCGGCGTATTCTTTTTTCTGATTGTTCGGTGTTGCCTCCGGAGGTTGAGTCTGAATCGGTTCTTTAACGGTATGAATATTCGTGAGATTAAATATAACTCCGACCATGATTACAGCACAAGCTGTCACCACAGCCAGGGCTAGCAAGCTTCGTCTTCGGTCCCGAGAACCAAGCTTTTTCTTTTTAGCTATCCTCTGCTCTATTGTGGCTATATGGTCCATTGTAAAGGTTCGTTTCGCGAAAGGGTCCGTATCCTTCAATTGCCCATACCATTCGGGTCTCTGTTCACTCACTCGCTACCTCCTCCTTCCGACTAACAGACATTTTTTGACGCGCCCGTGAGAGACGGGACTTGACTGTTCCTTCAGAAACGTTAAGGATCTCAGCCATCTCTCTGGTTGTAAGCTCATATTTGGCATCCAGGATCAGAACTTCTCGATACTTAATCGGGAGCTTCAACACCAAACTCCATATATCCTCAGTAAAATTACGATCCATCACTTCTTGCTCTGCTGAAGCAGCTGTATCCTTTCCCATTACCAATCCGACTAGAGTCACCCTGCGTATAAAAGCAGTACGCATATAGTTGACCGAAATATTGCGGGTTATGGTGAATAACCATGTACGCATGGAAGCTTCCCCGCGAAATGAGGCTATCTTCCGATAGGCTTGAATAAATACATCCTGCGAAATATCATCCGCCAAGTCGTGGCGTTTCGTAAGAAAGTATGCAAAATTCCATACCGCTTGACCATGTGTAACCATCAAATCGCGGAAACTATCCGCATCCATATGTGATATATGTTTCCAGTAATCCTGCTCCACGCCATCACCTCATTCATTAGACAATACAAATGGAAGTAAAGTTCCATTTGTCACTGCACTTACGCTTTTCCACTCCATCCCCACGCCCTTTTCGTGCTTCGGTAAATAAAAAACAGCCCCGAAGGGCTGTCATCTTTAAACATTCAAACTGTTGTGCCGTTATCCGAATATAGCTTTCCAAACCGGAACCGTAGAACCGCCTGGATACTTGATATACAGCAGGTAATACACCGTAACACCCGTAATAGCAGTGGCAAACCAAATAACGGAAGTCCAAGGTCCAATCTTGCGATGCTTGGCTAGTTGATTCTTATACCCCCATCTGAGTGTGATGATCCCCATTACGCCCCCAACCGTAGCGAGAGTAATATGGAACAACAGGAAGATCAAATACCATGTTTTGACATGATCCGGTCCGTCGAAGAGAGTATTTCCCAATAAAACCGTACGGGACAAGTAGAAGATGAAAAATAAGGTGGCAAATACACCAGCTAGCGTCATCGTTTTCATATGGGCTTGTATTTTACGCTGAGCTATCAAGACCCAACCTATAGCAACAAATATTGCGCTAATTACAATGAACGTTGTACTGAGGAAAGGCAAAAATTTGAACATGACTTACACCATCTCCTAAATTAAATAGCTGGACCCGGCTCCAACTCATTATCATCCAATCTTTCTCTGCCGTACCAGGTGAAGAATACGTAAGCCAACGCTGCGCCGTACATTATCTCTTGGACGACTTTCATAATTACTCCGCCTAGTTGTTGGTCCTCTTGTGCATCCAGCAACGAGAAGAATGCCGGACCTCCATCAAAGTTCTGCAGCAGAACTTGAGCATTCGTTGGTACACAGTAGCCCATTGCTGTAGCCCATGCGGCAGGATCGCTGTATGTCGCGAATATAGGCGTAGTGGCAAATATGATCAAAGCGCACGCAGGGGTGATCAGTACACCGTTTGCGAATATATACGCCATTTTTTTCAACTCAGACATGGAATAAAGCTCAGGTAGAGGGTTTACGATCGGCCACCACATCATGAAGGCGGAAACAGCCAATACTAGATAGAACAAGGCATGAATCGTAAAATGGGTCATTACATAGTCGTGAATCGCAGGCATATGATAGAACGAAAATACGATATTAAAAACAATAACTGTAATCATGGGATGTGTGATTGCAGTCAACACTCGTTTGAACCCAGGAATTCTGAATAACGGGCGAATCATCCACCCTGGAATCCCGATCAACATAAGCGGCGGTGCAATTAGATAAGCTAGAGACATGGAAGTCATATGCGCACTGAACATCAAGTGACCAAGAAGCTCAATTGGTCCACCATTGGCCATGTAGAACACAAACAATCCGATCAAGAATAAAGCAATCTTTTTGATAGAAACCGGTTCTGAGTCTACGAATCTGGATCGATAGGGCCCTATCATCGCCAAATATAATAATGCGACTATAACGGTAATCACCATGTTCACCGGGCTCCAAAGTTCGCTGAACTCGAAATATTGCAGTCCGAGCATGAAGGTAACCTCCTCCGTAACAATCGTTATTGTTCTTACCAAGAATACATAAAATTACTAAGAAAAAAGGGAGCCTGACCTGCAAGCCCCCGAAATTCCTACCACCAGATCCAATATACTACAGCAGCAACACCAGTTAGAGCAATTATGAATCCGAAGATGATTCCGACTGTGGCGAAGAAATGTCCACGGTCCTTCATATGCATCCAGAATGCTAATTGGAATGCGGCTTGGATAAGCGCCAAGGTTACAATAAATATTAGAGTAAACGTTCGACCCATCTCTGCAATTACGACTACAAACGCCAGAAGGGTTAGTATGATCGATAAGGCAAAGGACAAAAAGTGATTCCGGGGACCCTCATGATAATGCCTGCTTTTCCCCTGATCCGTTGTGGAATGATTAGAAGCCATGGTGCTAGCCCACCTTTCCCATCAAATAGACGACTGTGAAGATGAAAACCCAGACCACGTCGACAAAGTGCCAGTACAGACCAGCAACATAAAGCTTCGGAGCTGTTACAGTAGTGAGCCCTTTAGTCTTGGTTTGCAGCATAAGAAGCGATATCCACACTACTCCGAACAATACGTGAGCTCCGTGGAACCCAACCAACGTATAGAAGGCAGAGCTGAAAGCACTTGTAGAGAACTTATGCCCTTCATGCACGTATTCGAAAAACTCGTAAATCTCAAGTCCCAAGAACGCAAGACCCAACACTACAGTGATCCCAAACCATAACTGCATTTTACCTGTATCGTGGCGATGCATAGCTTGAATAGCTAACACCGACGTCAAGCTACTCGTTAACAAAATGAATGTAGCTAATGCAACTGTAGAAAGAACGAAAATTTCTGTCCCTGGAGGGCCATCCGCTATTTGGTTGCGAAGACCGATGAATGTGGCGAACAAACAGCCGAACAAGACCGTTTCCGCCCCAAGGAATAACCAGAAGGCCAGAACCTTATTTCGACCTTCCAAGGTGGCTTTCTCTAATTCAGCAGGAAGGTTGTTGCCAGTTAGATCAGCGTTACTCATACTCGAACCTCCTTATCCTGCAGTTCTTCGACCTCAATATGGTACCCATGATCATCATAGATCGAGCGTACAAACATACAGATGAAGAATATTATCATTCCGCCGCCTGCAACAAAATAGTTGTGATACATAAATCCAAACCCTGCTATGAATAATCCAATGGACATGATAAGCGGCAGAATCGATGGCGATGGCATATGAATTGACTGAAGCGGCTCTGCTGGAGTCATCTCCTTCTTACCTTCCATCTTCTCTTTAAACAAAGCATCCAAGCCTCTTACCAGCGGAAGCTGTTTGAAGTTGTATTCAGGTGCTGGTGAAGGAATCGACCATTCTAATGTACGAGCATCCCATGGGTCGTTTCCTGCATTTTTGGGTTTCATGTTAGTAATGATGATATTGACCAACAGAAGAATGGTACCAATCCCCATCATGAATGCCCCGATACTGCTGACTAAGTTCATCGTACCCCAGCCCTGTCCGTCGAGATACGTATAGACGCGTCGCGGCATACCAAGCAATCCAAGGACATGTTGGATAAAGAATGTAAGATGGAATCCGGTGAAGAAGAACCAGAACGTCCATTTTCCTAATGTTTCGTTCAGCATTCGTCCGAACATCTTAGGCCACCAGTAGAACAACCCAGAGAACAGACCGAATACCAAGCCGCCTACGATAACATAGTGAAAGTGCGCCACAACGAAGTAACTGTCGTGGTATTGGAAGTCAGCTGCCGGCGCGGCCAGCATGACGCCCGTCATACCCCCGATTACGAAAGTCGGGATGAAACCTACTGCCCACAGATTCGCTGTTGTAAAGCGGATTTGACCGCCCCACATGGTGAACAACCAGTTGAAGATCTTGATCCCTGTCGGAACCGCGATTAACATCGTGGCGATGGAGAACAGCGCGTTGGCTACCGGCCCCATACCTGTTGTGAACATATGGTGAACCCATACCATGAATCCTAAGAAACCGATAATGACTGTTGCAAATACCATTGCGCTGTATCCGAACAACCGCTTATGCGAGAATGTACTGATTACTTCAGAGATAATCCCGAATGCTGGCAAGATCAGAATGTATACTTCCGGATGTCCGAAGATCCAGAAAAGATGCTGCCATAACACGACGTTACCGCCGGCTGCTACATCGAAGAAATTACCATGGAATAACCGTTCGAACATAAGAAGGACAAGTCCTACTGTAATTGCCGGGAAGGCGAAAAGAATAAGTGCTGACGTTACGAAGGAAGCCCATGTAAATAGAGGCATTCTCATGAAGGACATTCCAGGCGCACGCATATTAATAATCGTGACCAGGAAGTTAATGCCCCCAATCAATGTACCAATCCCTGCTATTTGCAGTCCCAATACATAGTAATCGACACCCTTATCTGCGAACTCAGGTGTAGAGAGCGGAACATAGGCAGTCCAACCAGCATCAGGAGCTCCGCCGAAGAACCAACTCAAGTTCATCAACAATCCACCGGAGAAGAACAACCAGAAGCCGAGTGAATTCACGAACGGGAAAGCAACGTCTCGAGCACCAATCTGGAGCGGAACGACTGCGTTCATAAATCCTAAAATCAGAGGCATAGCAGCAAAGAAGATCATCGTCGTACCATGCATAGTAAGCAATTCATTAAAAACAGAAGCGTCAACAATGTTGTTCATCGGCTTCATTAATTGTACGCGGATCAGGATTGCTTCCAAGCCGCCAATCAGGAAGAAGAAGCCGCCAGCCATTAAGTACAAGATACCGATTTTCTTATGGTCAACCGTTGTAAGCCAGTCCATCAGTCCGTTGTATTTAGTGACCTTATGGTGAGCATGTGCGTGTGCCAACTTATAAACCCCTTTCTTCAGAAGTGTTTACTTCTGCTTTTGTCCTGCTAAATATTCCACGAGCGCGTCGATCTGTTTATCGGTAAGTCCGAGGCTAGTTTCCATCTTGCTGCCTGGAACGTCTTTCGGATTCGGCATCAGGTTACCTGGTTTGACCTCTTGCGGATCATGTAACCATGTACTTAGATTTTTGTTGAAATCTCCCGGATCACGATTGAACAATATACCGGCTACCGTCTCACGGTTCGCGTAGTTAACAAGACTAGGAGCTACTTTGCCGCCAACAACCTGCTTCTGCTGATTATCATAAATAGCGTGACAGCCGATACAGCTCTTCTTGAATACCTGCTCCCCTTCGAGAGCCAATGAAGAAGTCACTGTATTGTTAGGAGACTTCATACCCGCTATCCACCGTTCGAACTCGTCCGGAGTTACTGCCTTTACCTTAAAATCCATGAGAGCATGTGAAGTACCGCATAATTCCGCACACTTCCCATAGTACACGCCTGGTTCATCAGCAACCAAGTAATGCATGTTGGTCAAGCCAGGGTTGTTATCCTTCTTACCACCTAACGTAGGTACCCAGAAAGAGTGGTTGACGTCCGCTGATTCCAAGTGGAACGAGATTGTACGGTCAGTCGGGATAACCAAATCCTGAGCAGTAATAATCTTTTCATTCATATACTCGAATTCCCACCAGAACTGGTGCCCGGTTACTTTAACTTGAAGGGCATTCGGATCATTGGAATAATCTTTATCAAGTTCAAATGTGTACTTAACCGTCGGGACCGCAATGATAAACAGCAAAATAAACGGAATCACAGTCCAAATAATCTCGAGCTTGTGATTACCTTCAACTTGCTTCGGAACCCCAGTTTGTCCAGGACGCTTACGGAATCGAACAAGAACATACACATAGATGATGGCTACGACGATGAATACACCGATCATAACGGCCAGAGAAATAAGAATAAGCCATAATTGCTTCTCAGCTACAGGGCCCTTCGGATTCAATGTCGTTATTTCGTCAACCCCACAGCCTGATAGTATGAACGTCATCATCGCCAATAAAGGGACTAAACGCCATACAAATTGCCACCGTTTCATTCACTCATCAACCCCAATTCACTGTTTTAATAGATCAATCGAGCTAAGAAGACCAATCTATTACTGCTAGTATGGATGGCCATATCTTGTCAACAAACCTAATCACTTCATTAACTATAATTTCGCCAACATTGTTTGTCAATCTTCCTGGCAAAGTTCACACAATGTTCTAATATCAAGGCTTTCAAGGATTTTTAGCATCCTAAGTGCGCTGCAAAAGAACCTCATTTTTACGAGAAGGATACATAAAGGGTATTTCCTTTTTTCGGATAATTTATGCAAAGGCAACTGACAAATATATATACTCCCCAACGCGAATATTCTCGTTTAATCAGCAAATGCTAAATCATAATTGTTATTACCCAATACATTCTGCCTTAATCGGTCAGGAGGAACTTATGCCCAAATTAAATCTGCTGATCAAATGGTTTACATGTATCTCCTTACTGGCCGCGATTAGCGCCTGCAACTACAAAGAGAAGTTCGAGAGCAGCCCTTCGGATTACGGGAGTCGAACGCACAATAGCAAAGCAAACGGATTTCGTACGTTCAACACACAGCTCAAGGCGGCCGATCACAACAATACGTCCATGGTATTCAGTCAAGCGACTTCCGACATGATCGACGATCTGAAAGGTATACGCAGCTCTTTTGTCATTTTAACCGATAAGAATGCCTACGTAGCGGTGCTGCTGGACAATACGGCTACTGGAACCAAAGGGAAAGGAACAAAGAACGGCACTGATCGAACCATTACGATGCCAGGTGTTGATGACCGTTCAGATACAACCAAATCGCTGAAGCCCGGTGATATTGCGATGGAGAAATACTCCTTCCCCATGATTCCGAATCCGCAGGATCTTTCGAGCGAGCTGCACGAAATGGTAACAAGAGAGATCCGTCAAATGCATCCTCAGATCACCAATGTGTTCATATCCGCGAATCAGGATTTCATTAACCAGTTCAGTCAGTATGCACATGACTCATGGCGCGGAACGTCTCTGCAATCCCAAGTGCCTCAATTGAATACCTTGGTGCAAAGCCATTTTGGAGGTCAGGGCATCATCCAGTTAACCCCGTAAAAAGTGTTTCTTCATCTATTAGCATTAAAACACGGCGAGAAGTTTCTCTTGCCGTGTATTTTTTTGCGCTTTTTCGAGTTATAGTTAAAGGATTGGATTGTCTCTAATCGAATAAGTATGGCATGCCGATAAATAGATATAGACTAAATCGCGAGGTGTCTCACCAATGGAAAAATCTACAATTTTTGGATTAATACTGGCGTTTATTTCAGTTGGGGTCGGAATGGTACTAAAAGGGGCTCAGCTTGCTTCATTACTCAACTGGGCGGCTATCTTGATCATTATGGGCGGAACAGCTGCTTCAGTTATGATTGCATTCCCTATGTCCGAACTGGCCAAGATCCCTAAGCTGTTCAAAATTATTTTTATTAACCAAAAGTTAGTTCCGAAAAAAGAGCTCATTCAATTGTTTATCGAATGGGTGACCATCACTCGCCGTGAAGGTCTGCTTGCTCTGGAGAGCAAGGTCGAGGATATAAACGATCCTTTCCTGAGAAACGGTATGCGGATGATTATTGACGGGAACGATCAGGAGTTTATCCATGACGTGTTAATGGAAGAAGTAAATGCGATGGAGGATCGTCACCGATCAGGTGCATTAATATTCACCCAGGCAGGTACATACGCACCAACACTCGGTGTACTTGGAGCCGTTGTCGGATTGATCGCAGCATTAAGTAATTTGAACAATGTAGATGAGCTTGGCCATTTAATCTCCGCTGCATTCGTCGCTACCTTGCTCGGGATTTTCACAGGTTACGTCCTCTGGCATCCAATTGCAAACAAGTTGAAGCAAATATCCCGCAGAGAAGTCGAAATTAAGTTAATGATGGTCGAAGGGTTGCTGTCTATTCAATCCGGTATTTCCGCTATTGCCATTGAACAGAAGCTTTCCGTATTCCTGACTCCTTCTGAACGTTATGGCCCTCAGACCAGGGAGGAGGAATCCGAGCGTGAGCAAAAGGCGAAAGCAGCATCATGAAGAACATATGGATGAAAGCTGGCTGATCCCATACGCCGATTTACTCACCTTGCTTCTCGCTCTGTTCATTATTCTGTTCGCGTCTAGTGAGGTTGATTCGAAGAAATACGACAACATTATGCGCAGTCTTAACTCAGCGTTCAGCGGTGGGACAAACTTATTCCAGCAAACTTCCGTAGTTCCGATAACCTCAGATCCTACAGATCAAATCAATAAAAAAACAGAAGAATTCAAGAATCCATCACAGACTTCACAAGAAAACAAGGAACTGCTTGCCCAGATGGAGAAGGAAATGGTAGATCTGCAAGAGCTGAAGCAAAAGCTGGACAAATACATTCAAGACAATGGATTAAATACACAGCTTGAAACCCGATTAACCAATGATCTATTGATGATCACCATTCGAGATAACGCCTTGTATGCCTCAGGGAGTGCAGAGGTTAAGCCTGAAGCGAGGAAGCTTGCTCAGAATATTGCCAGCATGCTTACTCAATATCCTGGCTATCAGGTTGAAGTGGCTGGTCATACGGACAATATTCCGATCAACACGAGAGAGTTCGAGACGAACTGGGACCTGAGCTCCAAGCGTGCGCTTAATTTCATGAAAATCTTGCTGCCAGCGGATAGTGCTGGAGCCGCCCGCTTCAGTGCAATCGCCAAGGGTGAAAATCATCCGATTGACACGAACCAAACTGCGGATGGCCGCGCTAAGAACCGTAGGGTAGAAGTATCGATTTTGCGTAACTTGAAATCAGGCTCAACAATCCCGGCGTCCAATCCATAATTCCCAACAATCCTTGCTTAACGGCAGCTTAGAAGACGCAATATGTTAAATATCATTAATCGTCTTCTTTTCTATACTGTGATTCGCATATTATTAGCAATAAGACAGATTCCGCGACATGAATGGAATGCAAGGCAAGGTTTGACCACATACATACATGGGAAAGGTGTGCTGCTTATGAGCGAAAATAAAACGAATGCTTGTATCTTTGTGTTTACTGGGCCTGACGGCTCTGGACGCAAGACAGTCGCAGATATGGTCGGTTCTACTCTCGAGCTGAGAAAAGTACTCTCATGTACAACTAGGGCGCGACGCGCCGGAGAACTTGAAGGGCAGGATTATCACTACATTAGCCGCGAAGAGTTTCAAGAAGCCGATCAAGCTGGAGCTTTTATTGAAAGCATTGAGATTGACGGGAATTTCTACGGGATCCGTCATGCAGATATTGATCAATTGTTAGAGGCCAGCGATTTTGTTTATTTGATCCTAAACCCTAAGGGCGCAAATATCTTGAAGACCGTTTATCTCGACAAAGTGGTGGAGCTGTTCATCTACGCGGATCGTTCTTCAGTGGCGAACCGTCAAAGAGAACGTGGTGACGAGGAAGATGTCATCGAACGTCACATGTCTCATTATGACGAGGCTATGGCATACTTGCCTGAGTGTGAGTTTGTGTTTGACAATCAGGACTTGGCCCACACCGTGTTTGCTATTACGAATTTATTAGAGCCGTATCTGGACCGGAAGTTACTTGATTTGGACTGACCTTGTTGAACGAGCCTCGCGTGAATAGACGCGGGGTTTTTTCTTTGCTCGGATTGTGACACAATAGTAGGAGTACCCATTCAGGAGGATCCCGAACATGAAAATAGTTTCCATCGAACCTACACCTAGTCCGAATACAATGAAGATTAATGTGGATGAAGCATTAGTTAAAGGTGAGAAGCGGACATACGATAAGCAGAATCGAGTATCCGCTCCGTCTAACATGCAGCAGCTTTTGGATATCCCAGGAGTCACCTCCGTGTTTCGAGCGGCTGATTTTGTTGCCATTGACCGTAACCCGAAGGCAGATTGGCAGTCCATACTCACACGCGTTCAAGGCATTCTGGAAGGCGCATCTGGTGCAGGCAGCGATACTGGCGATACCGCTGAGGATCAAGCAGCCTTTGGCGAAGCGCAAGTATGGATTCAAACATTCCGCGGTATCCCCATGCAAATCAGGGTTCGCAGCGGCATGGATGAGTTTCGGGCAGCACTGCCCTCTCGTTTCACTGATGCTGCAATGCAAGCGGGGACAGCATCGCCTAACTTGATCAGGGAGCGTACACTTCAGGATGGAGGCATACGGTATGGAGAGCTTGCTGAGATTGGAGAGCAGATTGCAGCCGAGCTTGATGCCTCATACGATGATGAGCGGTTGAAGCAGCTAGTGCACAAATCGCTCGAAACTGGGACCGAAGGTACGATCATGCCGGAGGAGCGCAGAGAGTTGAGCTTTCAGGAGCTGTCTGAACGCCTGCAGGATGAGAACTGGAAGGTGCGTTATGCTGCGCTTCAGCGGATCAAGCCGTCTCTGGAGACGCTGCCTTTGCTGATAAAGGCTTTGCAGGATCCGCAATCATCCATTCGCAGATTGACCACGGTGTATCTTGGCGATATTCGAGAACCGCAAATTATGCAGTACTTGTTCCAAGCGCTGAAGGACAGCTCTGTGTCCGTACGGCGGACAGCTGGCGACACGTTGTCCGATCTAGGTGATCCGGCTGCGATAGAACCGATGATTGAAGCCTTGAGCGATCCGAATAAACTTGTGCGTTGGAGGGCTGCTCGCTTCCTGTATGAGGCCGGAGACGAATCCGCCGTAGCAGCGCTGCAAGAAGCATTGAATGATTCTGAGTTCGAGGTACGGCTGCAGGCAAAGCTGGCGCTAGCTCGCATCGAGGGCGGCTCCGCAGCCGAGGGCTCCGTCTGGCAGCAAATGACTCGTCGTAATGACGAGCCGTCTGGAGCTAATTGAATGTTGGAAGCTTTGCAGCGGGCTGAGTTTAGTTAGTTGTCGTCCCCTTAATTCAATTAAATACAAATAGGCTACCGACTGTCACTTTGGTCAGTAGCCTATTTGCCTCATGAACATTTGAACTTGTTGCCTTAAATACTGTTTATCATGAATCCTATGTCTTCCATAACCTCTTTTGTTCGTTCCATCGGACCTGGATCACTTTCATTTTGTGTCTTCTCCTGTCCTTCCGGTGGCACACTTGTCGCAGCTTCATTATCATTCATTACGTTTTGAACCTCAGAATGGATAACCGTTTCACGTCTGCTTTTTTCCATTATTGACTCCTTTATACTGAGGCTCTTCATTTTCGGTTTACTTAGTCAGGCCATAGGCCAACAGTGTTTAAAATACCCCATAATTGTTCCGGTATCCCAATCCTTTTATACAGATATTCGAACGCTTTCCTTCGGTTCGACCTTATAAACTTATAGATTCTAAACTATCGAAAAAAAAGCAGCCGCAAAATCGGCTGCTTTTTACTGTGTTAACGCCCTTGCCGGGCGGATGCGCGGCCTTTGCCGCGGTCACCGCTGCGTCCACCGCCTGCGCTGCTTGCTCCCGCACTGCTGCGCCCACCGCTGCGTCCGCCTCTGGCGCTTCTCGCTCCCGCACTGCTCGCTCCCGCACTGCTCGCTCCCGCACTGCTGCGCCCGCTGCTGCGTCCACCGCCGCCGCTGCTCGCTCCCGCGCTGCTGCGCCCGCCGCTGCGTCCGCCTCCGCCGCTGCTCGCTCCCGCGCTGCTGCGCCCGCCGCTGCGTCCGCCTCCGCGGCGCTCGCCTGCTGCATCGCTGCGCCGGCCGGCGCCCTCGCGCGCAGGCGCTGCGCGCTCCTCGCTTGCGCCGCTCGCACCAGCATCGCGCTCCGCCGCGCTCGCGCGCCTGGTGCCTGCGCCCGCGTTACCGCGCCCAGCGCCGCCGCGACCGCTTACGCGGCTCGCCTCGCCTCTGCCCGCTCCGCGCCGGGCTGTGCGCTCGCCGCTCGTGCGGCCGCCCCGGCCTGCTGCAGCCTTGACGCCAGCAGGCTTCTTCGTGCCGCTCTGCATCAAGCCTCCCTCGACGTTGCGTCGCTCGAGAGTCTTCCCTATGCCTTTCTCGAGCTGCAGCACCCTGATCCGATCTCGCGGGGTCGCGAACAATATGGCCACCCCTGTCTCCCCTGCACGGCCTGTTCGGCCGATTCGGTGGATATAGCTCTCCGTATCATTCGGGAGGTCATAATTATATATATGGGTAACACCCTCAATATCGAGACCTCTGGCAGCTACATCTGTAGCCACTAGCACTTGAAGCTTCGCTTCACGGAACCGCTTGAGAATAAACTCCCTCTTAGCCTGGGACAAATCTCCGTGCAGCTCATCTGCATTAATATTTTGCTCCTGCAGCTTGCGATTCAAGCTCGCTGCGCCTTTCTTCGTTCTGCAGAACACGATAGCCAGAAAGGGTTTATGAAGCTCCAACAAACGAATCAACGTTTCCGGCTTGTCCGCCTCGTTCGTTTCAATAATGGATTGTCTAATCTCATCGAGCGTCACATGCTTGCTCTTGATCTTGACTTCTTCCGGCGCAACCATGTATCGGGTTGCCAATGCTCTAACCTGTGATGGCATCGTAGCTGAGAATAACATCGTCTGGCGCTTCTCATACGTTTGCGACATAAGGGTATCGGTATCATCGAGAAAACCCATCCGCATAATTTCATCCGCCTCGTCCAATACGAGGTACTTCACTCCAGACAGCTCGATCGACCCTCTATTCACATGATCCAGCAATCTTCCTGGAGTCCCGACGATAATATGCGTAACCCCTTCGAGCTTCTTGATCTGCCTGTCCAGATCTTGACCGCCATAAGCGGATAATACCCTCGCTCCCACTACACTGGACAGCCGCTCTAACTCCTTCGTAATTTGCAGAGCCAATTCACGAGTAGGCGTTATTATAAGCGCCTGCAGAAACGGCCTGTTCGGCTCTATCCGTTCAAGGATCGGAAGCAGGAAGGCAAGTGTTTTCCCCGTACCTGTCTGTGCTTGCGCGATCATATCTTTACCTGCCAGTAATAGCGGAATAGCTTGTTCTTGAATTGGCGTCGGCTCCGACACCCCGAATTCCTTTAATTTGAGCTGTAACTCCTTGCGAACACCTAATCTTACAAAATCTGCAGCCATTCGGCCACCTCCGTTTATCTCACACTTTATCTTACAAACTATACCATACCCACTTGATTCCCACAAAAATCCCACTCTTGACGCATCGATTTTGTTTGAGATGTCATAGACACAAATAAGGGAACTGCTTTCCCCTATTCTCGATTTTGTACCCTTTTCAGATACAAAAAGAATAATAGAGGACAGCACCTCCCTCATTACGATCTTCAGTTATGCTGATCTTTCTCCCCTTACCGGCGACTGACAGAGTCTCCCCTAGTTTCGCTTAGTCCGACTAACCGCAAGTCTCGTCTTCTCAAGTAACGGGATTACCTTTTCATGCTGACGGCTGGCAATGGTGATGAACAGAATGTCGACCACATTCAACTGGGCTATTCGTGAGGCCATCGCCCCGCTTCGAATGCTTTGTTCCACCGAGCTTGTGAATAACCGAATATCCCCGAGCTCCGCTACGGGAGAAGACCCGAACTTGGTCAGTGTAATAATAGTCGCACCCTGCTTTTTGGCTTCCGATAAAGATTGAATGATGTCCTCGGTTTGACCTGAATAAGAGATTCCAATCGCTACATCTTTATCCGTCAAGCTCCCTGCAGAAGTAAGCTGACTGTGGTAATCCGAATACGCCCGGCACCACCAATTGATCCGACTGAATTTCTGATAAATATCCTCGGCAATAACAGCAGATGCCCCAACACCGTAGATGTCAATTTTGCGTGCGCCGGACAGAGCGATCGCTGCCTTTTCCACCTCATCCGACGACAAAACCGTTAAAGTATCTTGAATGGATTGTTTGTTATTGTTGCTGACTGCCTGCATGATCGAATCTACAGAGCCGCCCATCTTAATCTCTTCATATGTGCCAGTCGGTACATTCGAAGTCAGATCGCCCGCTACCCGCAGCTTCAGGTCTTGATAACCTGTCATATTCAGCGTCTTCGACAGCCTGATAATAGTCGCTTCAGAGACACCGCTCAGCTCAGCCAGCTTTTGCACCGAGTACTTTACGATCTCCTTCGGATTCTCCAGAATGTATTCAGCGACTTTTCGTTCAGATGGCTTTAATTGATCCAATATGGCTCTTAATGCCACCAATCCTCCGCTAAGCATCTACACCACTCTCTTTATCCTATAAATTTCACCGGTATCTGTACCGCCGCTATCGGCCTCGTCGCTTCTAAGCTTATACGAAATGACACGCCAGGTAAATACAAATGGGGTAAAAAGCGCCTTTTTCCCTTTTTCGCTTGGTAAAACTTCTCATTTTAAGGAAGGATTTATCCCATTATTCGTTGAATTATTACTTAAGACCTATTCTCTTAAGAACACGGTGCAAAACGAGGTGTCACAGGATGGAACAACATTGGCTTAAGTCCGCTTCGATCTTCATCATGGACGATCAATTGTACAATGTCGAGCTGTTGGAGCGGATTTTGAAACGAGCCGGATTTGTCAACCTCACGAGTACTACGGACCCGACTTTATTCGAAACGATGTTTGATCAGACGAAGCCCGATATAGTACTGCTAGATCTTCATATGCCCGTAATCGATGGATTTGCCGCCCTGGCTCAAATCATACAAAAGGTGCCCGAGGATGATTACTTACCTGTATTAGTCTTAACAGCGGATGTAACTCCAGAAGCCAAGAAACGCGCCTTGCGCGAAGGCGCTAACGATTTCTTGACCAAGCCCTTCGATCGAAGTGAAGTTGTACTGCGTATAACGAATTTGTTGAAAAATCGCTTCCTCCACCTGCAGCTGCAGCAGCATAATCAATTGTTGGAGCAAAAAGTGATGGAACGTACATCAGAGCTTGAGAAAGCGCAGTTCGAAATTTTGCGTATTCTGGCGCGATCAGCGGAGTACCGTGATGATGTGACGGGTGAGCATACGCATCGTGTCGGTAAATTATCAGGTTTGACAGCAAGAGCGCTTGGTCTGTCAGAAGAACAAGTCCAACAGATCGAATCTGCTGCAACGCTTCACGATATTGGCAAAATCGGTATCCCTGATACGATTCTGCTGAAGCCCGGAAAATTCAGCCCGGATGAGTTCGATCGGATGAAAGCCCACACGTCAATTGGAGCAAGCATTATAGGTGATGCCTCTTTCCCCATCCTTCGAGCGGCTGCTGAGATTGCTATGTGTCATCATGAGAAATGGGATGGCACCGGCTACCCGAGAGGGCTTAAGGGGGAACAAATCCCTTTGTTTGCTCGGATAGTGGCAATCACCGATTTTTTTGACGCTCTCTCTCATGAGAGGCCTTACAAATCCGCTTGGAGTATCGAAGATGTTCTTAATGAGATCCGCGCTCAAAGGGGGATCCACTTCGACCCGTTGGTAACGGACGCTTTTTTATCTATTATTCACTCTAAATAATGGTTACACTCATCTATACATATCCTTGAGGAGGAATCGTATGAAAGGCATGGTTTTTACGGCTTTTTTGGAAATGGTTGAGGAGAAATTTTCATTACAGATAGCAGATTCTATCATTGAAGCATCTAAAGTTCCTTCCGGCGGAGCATACACCTCCTTAGGCACTTACTCCCATGAGGAGATCATTAGTCTTGTCATTCAACTCGCCCAACAAACCGGTATACCTGTCCCCGATCTTGTCCGCACTTTCGGTGAATATATGTTCGGACAGCTGGCAGCCAGCCACCCTCAATTTATCGACCGGAATAAGGGTGCCTTAGATTTCCTCAACAATGTCGACAAGTACATTCATGTCGAAGTTCGCAAGCTGTATCCAGATGCAGAGCTGCCCGCTTTCTCCTACGAGTCCCCCGCCCCCAATGTGTTGGTTATGACTTATCGTTCCTCCAGACCGTTTGCTGATCTCGCTGAAGGATTAATTATCGGCTCTATCAAATATTTTGACGAGAACATCACGGTTGAAAGAACCGATCTGGACAATCAGGACGGAACGTCTTCGCAATTCACCTTGACGAAACAGGAGATTGCATAAGCTATGGCTATGGATGAGCTGGGCCTATTGCGCAGGCAGCTGGAGCGTGAGAAACGGGCGCGCAAAGCAGCCGAAGATATCGCGGAGCAAAAAACGAGAGAGCTTTATTACACCAACAATGAACTTAAGGACATTAACAATAATCTGGAGGAATTGGTCAAAGAACGGACAGCTGACCTGATCAAGGCCAGGGATGAAGCGATCGAAGCAAGCAAGATAAAAAGTCAATTTTTAGCCAATATGAGCCATGAGCTCAGGACTCCTCTTAATGCGATCATCGGCTATAGTGAAATGCTGGAGGAAGAGGCAACGGAGATTGGCGAGACTGCTTTTGCCGAGGACCTGAGAAAAATTCATTCCTCTGGTAAACACCTGCTTTCGCTCATTAACGACATTCTCGACTTATCGAAAATTGAAGCAGGCAAGATGGATATTTATCTGGAAGTGTGCGAGTTGGAGGGCTTCGTACGTGACGTCGCTGCAACTGTGGATCCGCTTATGAACAAGAACGGGAATCAGTTCGTTATCAATGGAATACCCGGATTCTTCCGGACGGATGTCACCAAGCTTCGTCAAATCATTCTGAACCTGTTAAGCAATGCATCCAAATTCACTACGAATGGTCGAATTCAATTGGATATTGGGCCTGCCGCCGAATCGGACAAATCTGGCCTGAGATTCCAAGTAACGGATAGCGGAATTGGTATGAGTCCAGAGCAAATGGACAAGCTGTTCGTAGCGTTTACGCAAGCAGATCTCTCTACTACACGCAAATATGGCGGTACCGGACTAGGACTTGCCATTAGTCAACGGTTCGCCGTCATGTTAGGCGGATACATTCAGGTCGAGAGTGAACTGGATAAAGGGAGCACCTTCACTGTCTGGCTCCCTTATTTGGAAGAAGAGACCGATCCTAACGATAATTTATTGGAAGTCTCCAATGATCCTATGAACGAAGGGGTCGCTAGACGCACCGTGCTTATTATCGATGATGATATCGATATGCTCAAGCTGCTGCAGCGTCACCTGCAGAGGGAGCGCTACTCGGTCCTGTTGGCTTTGAACGGGAAGGATGGCTTGCAGCTGGCCAGAGAACACAAACCCGATGCTATTCTGCTTGATGTGATGATGCCCGGGTTGGATGGATGGAGTGTGCTCGGTTCGCTTAAGAAAGAGACGGATCCAGAGATCGCTGCCATTCCCGTCATCCTGCTATCGATCACAGACGATCGCAAGCTTGGATATGCGCTTGGCGCAGCTGAATATTTGGTAAAGCCGATTCAACGAGACCGTCTGTTATCTGTGATCCATCAATACGTAACCCATCGCGAGGCCGGCTCCGTTCTAGTCATAGAAGATGACCTTCCTACTTCGGAAATGATGACGAAAATGCTGCAGCGTGAAGGTTATGAAGTAAGTCGTGCCGGTAATGGCCGAATCGCACTGGAGCAGCTGGCTACGGCTGTACCGCAGCTGATTTTACTGGATTTGATGATGCCAGAAATGGACGGATTCCAATTTGTCTCCGAGCTCAAGAAACATCCAGAGTGGCAGTCCGTGCCGATCGTTGTGATTACGGCCAAGACTATTACCCGTGAAGATCGGGACAGGCTGAATGGCCGAGTCTCTAATATCCTCGAGAAAGGACAGTCTTCCACCAATGATCTGCTTCGAGAGGTACACAGCCTAATCGTGCAATCCGACCGATCAGGCAGCAGTGAAGGAGAGTCTACCCATGACTAAAGTGCTTATCGTGGAAGATAACGAGATGAATCGCGATATGTTATCCAGACGTTTACAACGCAAAGGATATGAGATTGAGATTGCGATGGATGGCGAAGAGGGTGTCCGAAAAGCCTCTGAACAGCTGCCAGACTTGATCTTGATGGATATGAGCTTACCTGTTATGGATGGTTGGGCGGCAACCAAGCTTATCAAGTCCAACCCGGTAACACTTAATATTCCTGTAATTGCGCTAACCGCCCATGCTATGAGTAACGATCGGGAGAAAGCGTTGGAAGCCGGTTGTAACGACTACGACACGAAACCGGTTGATCTGAATCGATTGCTGCTTAAGATGGAGACACTGTTAGGGTCTCCTATGCAGTAAGCACTTGTCATGACTGGTTATGTTCCGTTAGGTGCATAGAAGAAGCCGCCTCCTTATGAAAAGCGGCTTCTTCCATCTTTTATATGCAGCCTCTCACTGGCATTCCTCCAGCCAGTCCCATCCGAAGCCGACGTGTTCCGATTTGTGAGAATCCGACCCGTACACGCAAGTCACACCCATCCCGAGAGCCTGATTGATGTACCACGCTGGTACATAAGCTTCCCCACATGTGGCCACACGCAATCCAGCTGTATTGACATCAAGTCCGACTCCTGTGCTCACCAGCATGGGCAGAATTTTTCCCAGCCTGGAGCGGATCTGGGCATCATCTATTGCAGGAAGAGCATGCTGAAATTTCTTAATCAGATTAATATGTCCGATTCTACGGTCACCTGGAAGGGTTGCCGCAAAGGCAATTGCTCGTTCCACATGATCGAAGTATTGTTCCACTACCCGCTCCATCGTGCCGTAATAGCTCAGAATATTCTCTTCAAAATCAGAAGGCTTGTAGTCGATGCAGCGCATTCCGCCTTTTCCGGGCAAGTAATGAACCGAAACGATCAAATCTTCAATCTGCGGGAGCACAGGCTCTAAGAAGCTATTCGTAAATGAAGTCGCTCCATCCAGATAATCCAGCTCCAGTCCCACTCTCACGTCAAGACGTCCAGCATAGCGCTGTTTATACTCCCTCACATATTGGATGTACGCTGGAAGCTCACTGCTATCCATGGCCAGCTCTCGCATCAGCACCGGGTCATCGATGTATCGATCCGGTAATGGAGGGTGTTCGGTTACACTGTATCGGGTAAATCCTTGCTCTATAGCTCGATCCAAATATTGATGCAGTTCATCCGGGTTGCCATGCTTGCAAAACTTCGTGTGCGTATGACCATCCCATTTCATAATCGCAGCCTTATTGCCCTTCCCCTCACTCATTCCTGATCCGCCTCTCTTCATCATTCCTGCACTGCTAACTGCCATTCATTATAGCATGGGAAAAGTGTTATAATGTAGGACATAATTAGCGAAGAAGGTGTAAGGTATGAGCTCCATTTTCCCAATAACGATCCATGACATTGAACAGTCCTGCGGGAAAACTTCCCTGAATCGCGGAATGGAATATTACAACTCGCGCAAAGTAAGCCCTATTACTTACTCTGCGGAAGATAAAATGTTTAAAGCCATCGTGCAAGGAAGCAAAGAGTACCTCGTCTTTGTAGACTTACACAGCGAGAGTTATATATATGGCACCTGCACTTGTTCAGCTTACGATCCCGGTCAGGACTATTGCAAGCATATTGCTGCTACCCTCTTCAAACTCATGAATACGAATCTCTCTGCTCTGACGGATGAAATGACTTCCGGCGTCTCCGTCAAAGATAAACAATTTGCCAATAGTGTTCTGTCGCTATTCGGGAGAACCGCCGCTGGACCTGCTGATTCCAAGTTTTTCGGCAAGCCTTCTGCTCCAAGTGCAGAGAAGCAGCAGCTCGAGGTTGAGTTTATTTGCAAAGCAACTACTTTTTCCACGCAAGCCGGTTTAATGACGATGGAAATGAAGCTTGGTCCCAAACGTATGTATGTGTTGCAGAAAATAAAAGATTTTCTCGACGCCTACGATAAGAGGAAACCATTCTATTTCGCCAAAAACTTCACTTATGATCCCTCCCAGCACACTTTCAAAATAACGGACATGGCGATCTTGGACGTATTGCGAGAGACTGTTCGCAATGAAGACGCTTATCGAACCGCATTCGGCAACCAATTCGGGCAAAGCTACTCCCTGCGCAATGATCGTTTGTTGTATTTGCCGCCGCATATGTGGGACAAGCTTGTGCCCCTGCTCACAAATGACAAAGTCCATGTATCCTTCGAGCACGGGCTGGCTTCCAGCTCCAAAGTAGAAATTGTGAATAGCGAGCTTCCGCTTCGTGTAGAACTCAGCAAGCCCGCGAGCTCTTATTACCAGTTGGATTTTGACAATCTGGATCGGATCGAAGTGATGGAGAAGTATGGGTATGTGCTCGCAGAGGGCAAGCTTTATCCGATGAAGGAAGACCAGCTCAGGCGTGTCTCAGAGCTTAAGAACAGTCTCCACTACGCTCCCTCGAAGCAAATCCGTTTTGAAACCGAGCAGATGGAAACGACCATTAATACCCTGATTCGAGGCTTACGGACAGTTAGCAGCGTTAATATTTCGAAGCAAATTGCAGAACGCATCGTAGACGTTCCTTTGCGCGGCAAGCTTTATCTGGATCGGGAAGAAGATACTTTGTACGCGAAGCTTGAGTATGCGTATGACGAGGTTACGATTAATCCCTTGGAGCCTGAGAAGGATTCGACCATAACGACGAATCGAATTCTAATGAGAGATGCCGTTCAAGAGAAGCAGCTCCTTGGTTATCTGGAGCATGCTGGATTTCGCAAGGAGGGAATACGGCTCTGGCTGGAAGAAGAAGACGCTGTCTATGAATTCCTCTACCACACGCTGCCTGTACTCGAGAAAATCATGGATGTCTATGCTACGTCAACATTCAGACCTATTATGCCTGCATCCGCTTCTGTTCCAAAAGTGTCCATTGATTGGGACGAGAAGACAAGATGGTTAGAAGTGAAGTTTGATCTAAACGGAATTGACGAGAAGGATATCAAGCAAGTACTGCGCTCTATGGTGGAAAAGAAAAAATATGTAAGGCTTCCAGACGGGTCTTTCCTCTCTTTGGAGCATGAAGGATTTCAGGAGTTGGCCCAGGTCATACAGGATATGGATATTCGCAAGTCCGACCTCAAAGGAGACCGGATGACACTGTCCGTAGCCCGCGGCTTCCAGCTGCTGTCCTCCGGCATAGATGTCTCGCGCAGCCTGAAGCTGGGGAGATCGTTCCGTCGGCTGCTCGACAATCTTAACAATCCGGACAGTCTGGAATTCCCTATTCCTTCCGAGTTGGACGGCACGTTGCGGGATTATCAGAAGTATGGCTTCCAGTGGCTAAAGACATTATCCCACTATAGGTTCGGAGGCATTCTGGCTGATGATATGGGACTCGGTAAAACGCTGCAAGCGATCGCCTTTATCTTGTCTGAAAAGGAGCAGATCCGTTCTGGCGGCTCTCCTGTCCTCATCGTCTGCCCTGCATCGCTAACCTACAACTGGCGCAATGAAATCGCCAAGTTCGCCCCATCGCTCCGGGCAGAAGTTGTAGCAGGAGCCAGACAAGAACGCTCGGAGCTCATCCAGTCATTGAGCGAGCAAGACGTGATCATCACTTCTTATCCTTTGCTTCGAAGGGATATGGACTTGTACGAGCCCATTCTGTTCCACACCTTGATTCTGGATGAAGCACAGGCCATTAAGAATCACACAACGCTTACTGCACAGACGGTGAAGGAAATCCGGGCGTCCCAACGATTCGCTCTAACCGGTACACCTGTAGAGAATTCACTCGAAGAGCTATGGTCAATCTTCGACGCCATTTTCCCTGAGTTGTTCATTGGCCGTCGAGCCTTCCAAGATCTTACTCGGGAGACCGTCGCAAGACGTGTGCGACCCTTCATCTTGCGCCGGATGAAGCGCGATGTATTGAAGGAGCTTCCAGACAAGATTGAGACGCTCCAGACCTCTGAGCTGACCGCTGAGCAGAAGAAGCTGTATATGGCTTATCTGGCCAAGCTGCGGGAAGAAACCGTTGAACACTTAAACGAAGCGGGCTTCCAGAGAAATCGGATCAAGATTCTTGCCGGCCTTACCAGACTGCGTCAATTATGCTGCCACCCAGCATTGTTCGTCGATGATTACGAAGGCGATTCAGGTAAGCTGGAGCAGCTGATGGAAATCGTGGAGGAAGCGCTGAGCAGCGGGAAACGCATTCTTCTATTCTCGCAGTTCACCGGCATGCTCAGTATTATTCGCAAGGAGCTGGAACAGCGCGGGGAGACGTGCTTCTACTTGGACGGTCAGACTCCAGCTGCCGAACGCGTGGAGCTGTGCCAGCGGTTTAATGACGGGGAGCAGGATCTATTCCTCATCTCGCTCAAGGCCGGAGGTACGGGACTGAACCTGACCGGAGCAGACACCGTCATCCTGTACGATCTGTGGTGGAATCCTGCGGTTGAGCAGCAAGCGACAGACCGCGCCCACCGAATTGGACAAACGAATGTCGTGCAGGTCATCCGACTTCTCGCTCAAGGCACAGTGGAAGAGAAAATGTACGAGCTGCAGCAAAAAAAGAAGGACTTAATCGACCAAGTAATCCAACCAGGCGAGGAGGCTTTGTCCTCCATGTCAGAAGCCGATCTTAGGGAGATTCTTATGATCTAATATCAACGCCACAAACCGGAGTATGTTTGCATTCTAAGAATAACCGTTGGAGAAGATCACTCCAGCGGTCTTTGGTGGTTGAGTTCAGTTAGGCGTGTGGGGGGCAGGAAGGTGGGCTACGATTGCTGTTGTGCCAGGGTTCCCTTGATTATGATGTTTAGAGGTAGGAACCCCACCACAAAGGCAACCACTTCGTTTCTCCGCTCCACCTTCCTACCCTTTTTTATTCGACTTTGGATGAGGAGCTCTACTTTAGTCCGCTAAAGAAATTCTATTATTTATTTGCCCTATCACTATAAAAAAAAGGGCAACCCCCTCGAATTAAATACTTTCTGATATATCAAAAAAAATCCCAACCACTTGTATAGTGAATTGGGATGTTGTACTAACTATGATGTTCATGACACTTGCTGTTCAATTACCGTTTTCCCGGGAACTTTGCGTACGATCAATCTGGAAATCCGCATATGATCAACTTCATCCACAGTCAGCATGTAATCCCCGAAAGGCACCTTCTGATTCTTCGTGGGAGGCATCTCGATCTGCGAGTATACCCAGCCGCCAATCGTATCGTAATCTTCCGTTTCTATCTCTGTGCCGAACATATCGTTGAATTCTTCGATTAGCAGCATTCCATCGATGGAATACGTATGCTCATCCTTTTTCTCAACCTTAGGTCGTTCATCGTCAAACTCGTCATGAATCTCCCCTACAATTTCCTCAAGGATATCCTCAAGTGTGACAAGTCCGGAAGTACCGCCGTATTCATCAATCAGCAGTGCCATTGCTGTGCGTTTCTTCTGCATTTTCTTGAGCAAAACACTGATGGACATAGACTCCGGTACGTTTAGCAACGGCCGCATAATTTCCTTGATATCATCAAGCTGACCGTTAGCTTTGAGTAAATCTTTTATATGAATAAAACCAATGATATTATCTTTGTCCGGGTCACATACTGGATAGCGTGTATGCATTTCAGTTATAGCGATTTCCTTGTTCGCTTCAAAAGGAAAATTCCCATACAAACAAACCATTTCGGTCCGCGGAATCATGATTTCTCGTGCACTGGTTTCGGAAAATTCGAAGATATTGTCGACTAACGCAAGCTCTGTGTTGTCAATGTAACCACTTTTGTTGCTTTCCTTCATAAGAATCCGGATCTCTTCCTCATTGTGCGCGGATTCGTGACCGGCATCCGGCTCGATTCCAGACTTGCGCAGCATCCAGTTAGAGGTTCCGTTCAAGGACCAAATAAGCGGGTACATCATCTTGTAGAATACCATTAACGGAATGGCTCCCCACAGTGTTACTTGCTCCGACTTGCGAATGGCATAAGTTTTGGGGTATTGCTCCCCAATCGTGATGTGCAAAGAAGTGATAATGGTAAAAGCGATAATAAAGGAAATCGTATGAATCACTGTTGGATGTAAACCAAAGCTAGTCAGTGCAGGGCCGATCAAATCAGCCACAAGCGGTTCCCCAATCCAACCAAGTCCGAGTGATGCCAATGTAATACCGAGCTGACAAGCTGATAAATAAGCGTTAAGATTGCCAATGATCTTCTGAGCGACCTTCGCTCTTATATCACCTTCTGATGCAAGCGCTTCAATTCTACTGCCACGTACTTTAATTACAGCGAATTCCACTGCAACAAAATAACCGTTCAACAACACAAGCACAAAAATAAAAATTAAATTTAAAAATAATCCGGGGTCAGGATCCAAATACACCCTATTGCCTCATTAAGGCAGATAGGTACACCTCCTTCAGGGAATTGTGAAACAAGACAGAATGATGTCTTTGACAACCATTATACCTTCTATCAAAAATGCCAGTCAAACCGTGAAACTCGGCGCATAATACGGCAGCAGCTAGTAAACCGCTCTCTGTTCCATAATGAATGCTTATAAATGCTTCCTATAACCGGTTTGGAGCGATTCAGAGCAAATTTCAACTGTAACCGCCGTTTTGTTAATATTGTATGGGGTTTAACTTGTATATTATGTCTTTTCTACCTCGACTTAAGTCCAGCATGGATGACGTTCCAAGGACGGTATGCATATTGGAATATTTGAGCTATGATTCTTTTATAAGATTGAAAAGCAAGCCTATGGACATGGGATCCATTGGCACAAGGAGGAGTAAGGAATAATGATTGCTACAAGAACAAATGCTAGAGAAAACGAAATGCAGCCCGGTTTCATTAGTTTATTCTTCTCAAGGATGGCCTATCTGCTGTTGGCCATGCCTCTTGGAATATTCAGCTTTACGGTTACAGTTGTGCTGCTTCTGCTTGGGATCGGCTTAATGCCGCTCGGCGTTGGTTTCTTCATTTATGTGTTCGCGCTTGGGGCGGCCAAGTATTTGTATCAGCTCGATACGGCTATGTTATCCCGAATCATTCGCAACCATGACCAGACCACAATTGAAGCACCTGAGTATCCCCCAATTGAATGGCGTCGTGTTTTCAAGGAAAAAGCTTACTACGAGCCCGTAGTGTACCATCTCTTCAAGCTTCCAATCAGTATCCTGCAATTCGCATCGGTTATTACCTTCAACATTTGCGGCTTCGCCTTGCTCTTCACGCCTGTTGTGTATCTAGTATTGGAAAGCTTCGGGATCCCGATGTACGATGATTCTGTACTCATTTTTTTATTCCCTGACATTACCCCTTATCAGCAATCTTTTGTGGGAACCGGTCTGGGTGTGGTGTTCTTGTTGATTGGTATCAGGATAACTCCAGCTTTGTTGAGAATGCCAACCGTATTACCGAAGCTTTGAAAAGGAGACCCGTCCGGTGAATCATCCGGACGGGTCTTGTTGGTTGACGTCGGCAGCCTATTCGCCAATCATCCGCTTGAGCTCCTCCAACTGGAACCCTTTTATGGCCTGATCGCCGATCACAGTCACCGGTATACCCAGGAAGCCCAGTTTCTCTACAGCTTCGCGTGCCTCCATATCGGTCATTACATCTTTCACTTCAAATTCAACACCTTCTGACGCTAAGAACTGCTTTACTTTCTCGCAGTCTGCGCAGCCTTGGGTGGAATATACTGTAGCGGTTGCAGCTCTCATCTCACTCATCCTCCATTTCTCCATCCTCTATATTATGCTCCATGCTTCACTCGATCACAAGCAGCTCCGCCTAGCCAAGCTAGAGCATTAGACGACGTTTTAAGCTTATACGGCTACTCCTTTCCGGTCTTTTCTTGCACCAACCGGATTAGAGCCAGATCAATTTCATCCAACGTCTCCAGTTCATCCTCTCCGTTCCAGTACATAATATCAGCGATTTCCTCATTGGGCTCGAACCGGCTTCGAGCGGTTACCTCTCCGGTGAATAGCGCGCCACACTCCCAACGAGAGTCGGGCATCAAGCAAAATTTCATCATACCAACGAATTTCAGCTCGTGAATCGACTGTCCTGACTCCTCCTCCAGCTCTCTTGCCGCACATTCCCGGAGGGTTTCACCGACTTCACGCTTGCCGCCGGGCAGCTCCCACTGCCCCCTCCATCTGTCGAATACAAGCAACACATCAGGTCCACTCGTAATAACCAATAACGCATGTGTAAGCGGGATGTCACCTGCGTATTCTTCCATCTCTGCTTCCCGGATTGCTTCAAATGCAACAAACCGGTCTCCCTTGCGATTCACTTCCAAGTCCATAACCATCCACTCTCCCTTTTATTAAGAACAACAAAAAGCCCAGCAGATAATAAATACCTGCTGGGCTCCTATATGAGCTCGCAGGTACAAACAGCCGAAGCGTTTGCACCCGCGGAAAGACCGAACGAGTTCAAACGCTTACGTATGATGATGATGAAGTTGAAGGAATCCGTTGATATACATGGGAACACCTCATTAGTTATTTGTACTAGGATACTTCATATGATTCGATGATGCAAGAAATATTAGGAAATGTTGGGCAGCACCAAGATCTGATCATAGTCTCCATCTCGAAACTCTTCGATAAAGTGGGTGGCGACTACAACGACCGCATGCTCAGCATATTCCTGAAGAAAACAGTGAATCGATCGTCTCTGTTCCAGATCCAGTCCCACATAAGGCTCGTCCATGATCAGGAAGCTAGGGCGGCCTAACATGGCTTGAGCAATCATCGCTCTGCGCTGCTGACCTTCGGATAGTTCTCTTAGCGGACGCTTCCCTGCATGTTCCAATCCCAATAATACAGTCACTCGTACAATTTCGTCCACTATCGCAGCGAAGTGTATACATTTGAGCTCTGCAATGTATCTCAGATATAATTCCAAGGTCATATCCTCATAGAGGGAAATCTCTTGGGGGACATATCCCATAGTGAGCTTGACCTCAAAAGGAGATAGCAACTCGCTTTCCTTTTCATAGTCTATATGGCCCCGTGAAAGCTTGTATGCGCTGCTCAATGCGTGCAGCAGCGTACTTTTGCCAGAACCATTAGGACCAATAACCGCATTCATGCCACGTGTTAACACAGCATTCAGAGGCCCGATTATCTGTTTGCTTCTCCCCGCTCGGAGGACTGCCCCATCCAGGGTAATTCTCATCCTCTAGACTCCTCCTGCCTTTTGAATACTAGCAATTTTCCATTGCACGAGCATGGCAAGCGCCACGATCAACGAGCCGCCGACTATCTTACTCATTGCCCACCCGTCCTCATAACGGCTACTGAATAAATAGAACACCCCAAGCTTGTCGTTTAATAAAAGTTGCACAGACCACACTAACAAGGAGGTTATGACGGCGGAAGATAGCTTCATATACAACATGGCCGTCAAAGCGACCAGGCTGGATACGCCTAATGGGATCAGCCAGTTCACGATCAGAATTCCGATCTCCCTTATGGAAGAATCGACAAGCAACGATGCTGCAAGCGCCAGAAGTACATTATAACCGACGATTAAGAGCAACCTTCCATAGATCAACTGTGCAGGCGAAATCGGCAAGCTTAGTTCCAAACGAAACATAGGAGTTCCATAGGAACGAAATGCAGCACATACCCCTATAGCCGCCACGGCCGGCACAATAAATATTAAGGGCTGCACCATATCCGCTTTCACGAAAATACCCGACCATCCGCCCAGCAGCAAAATAAAAGCAGATATTAGCCAGAAAGGTAAAGACAATAATCGGGTCTGGGACCGCACGACTCTCATAATTCGGAGTAATCGATTCCAAGTGCTTAATTCCCTTACTCTAGTACTGTGTTCGATGGTATGACTACGAGCTACCGATAAAGCATTCATGAGCCTTCGGGAGTCCTCCAGCGTTGGAGTTTCAATCGTGTACCGCTCCAGAGCATAAGTCACTTCATCAAGCTGGTCCTGAGACAAACTCTCCTCAGACCCCGTTTGGACACCGAGTTCCTTCCAGACCTCTATTGTTTTGTTATGGTAATTTCCTTTGCCTTTGCTAGTCATGAGCGTACGCTGCCTCCCTTCCTGGAGGGTTCCATTTGGGATTGTTCTTCTTCATTAAGCAATCTGTGAAGCTCGGCGAGACTTTGGTACAGCCTGGATTTCACTGTACTAAGTGGAATATCCAGCGTACGAGCGATCTCATCCAGCTTCAATTCCTGGTAAAACCTCAGAACAACAAGATTACGCTTCTCTGGATGTAACTGGAGCAGAGCCCCTATCACTCTCTCTCGATCTGCTTGCCGCTCAAAAATAGAGGTCACCGTATCACCAGACTTGAAATCGTGGCCGAGCTGTTCTTGGAGATGCTCGTTTTGTTCTTGCAGCTGTTCGTTCTTATAGGATGATTTGCGCCACAAATCCTTACATAAATTAGCAGCAATTCGGTATATCCATGGCTTGAGCTGATCAGGCAAACGACGCTTGCGGATCGACTCTATGACGCGCACAAAACATTCCTGAGTCAAGTCTTCCGCGAGCACCCTGGAGTTTAACATCCGATACAAATAAGCAAATATAGGAGCATGATAACGGACAATTAGACTTTCCACTGCCGACTCGCTTTTCGACCGTAATTCTATAAGCAATTGTTCGTCTGTCATGAACCCTCCTTCAATCCGCGGTTGAACAAGATCAAACTAAATACTACTATTCCAATGGTCAGGCTAAAGTACAACATCCGATTAGCATCTAAATGTTCTCCCATAGGGATCGTCGTCATAAATAAATTCCACTGTTTCGTTATGGACCCCCGCGATATACTCTCGATCGACCAATGAACAAGAGGAACCGCCAGGCCCGCCTTATCATTTCTGAAAAGCAACGTCGATAGTAACGCTAAATGACCAAGCCATAAAGACGGTATAAGCACCGCTGTTGTAAAAACGTCCCATGGGATTGCAAAAACCGTAAAATGAATGACCAAGAGTGAGCCGTAAAAGGATCCGAGCAATAAAATGATCCCGACCAACCATCTCTCGAACCATAATCGCAATCTATGGACAGGAAGTGAGAACAGCCACTTGAAAGTCCCCTCTTCCAGTTCTTCGGCGAACAATTGGGAGAAGATGAAGATGGCGATCAGGGAGAACCCTATCTCATATATCCCAGTCAAATGAATCTGTTCTACATCCTCCACGAATCCCAAGGGTACAAGATTTATAGAGATCAGGACCAGTACCGCAGCAAACGCTAGTGCAGCCCCAATCATACCCGACCAGACCAGTTTAAAATGCAACCAAAATCTTAGCAACAAGAGTTCCTCCATTATCGAAGAATAATATTGAGTTGAAGGGGTTGGTCCGGGTTATCCACCAGCATCTTGTACATCATGCGCAGCATTCGCTCAACTTCTTCCTTCGTATGTTCATTCATATAATTCTCAAGCGTCTTCCCCATCGGTCCGCCATTTGCAGATATGTGGACTGGCTTCCCTTTTCTATCACTCGCGATGTACGCGGATAGGGCTGCTGCTAACCAGTTACTCTCCTGATATCCGGACTTGGTCAAATACTCCACAAATAGTTGGTTGATCCGTTCAGAAGCTACCGTATCGATTTCAGTTGTATTCAGCGTATTAGCGTCCACAATGATGACTCCCCCTAAATTCCGGCCTCCATGGTCATTAGAAGGTTCATAAGGCAGCAAAGTTATCGGGGATGTGTCTATTCCCAAAAGCTCAAGGATGTGTCTAAAGTTAGTGTCGGCCATAGTTACGAAAGCCGCCGCATGGCTGTCATTCATCCATTGACTGATTAGTCCCTTCACCTTGGATGAATCGTTAGGACGGATTTCCTTAAGAGGTCCTGCTAATAACGCGAGTCCATCCATGCCTTTCCCTTCGAATTTCACTTGCTGCCTGCCTTCCCTCGCTTGCGTAATTGATGTTCTGTTCAGGTTACTGAATAGGTCGAGTGAGTCTGGAAAATCCGTTGATATTGTATAGTTTGATGCCTTAACTGCGGGATAGGTATCTTGCCATTTACTGTTCTTATTGAGATATACCTTATCCTTATTTTCCACAACCAGATTGTGCTTTCCCGGAATTGGATACCAGCCTGCACTGCCTGGCAAATACACTTGAGAAGAAGAGGCAGCGTAGGCTGAAACTAGTTTAGGAGCAGATTGTCCAAAAGGGCGGATCAGTCGCCAATCATTCATTTTTCCTGTGTAGGCAAGTTGCACTTTGACTCTATCATTCTGGCCTAAGGGCTCAGCAAGATGAATAGTCAACCCATATCCTTCTCGCTTCAGTTGCCCCTGAGTCCCATTCACCAATACCTTGTCGACTTCAAAGGCAGGATTCAACGTCATCTCCAGACGATCAACAGCCTTACTGCTCTGCTCCGATTGGATGTCTACCAACGCGATCACCTCGAGGGACGCATCCTGCTCCTTGTAACGAACAGATAAATCATAATCCGTGATTGTAAAGGCGGCTGGGTCAGAAGTTGTTTTTGCCAATTGTGACTCCACTTCATCCTCCCAGTCCTGATAAGCTTCGATATGTGCCCCTCGTACGATCCCGTAGAAAGTGGCCGTGCTAAGAGTTGCTAGTAGACATATAACGATTAACCCATTCACCCATACTGTGCCAACCCTTTCCTTACGGCGGCTTTTTACAACCCCCAGGATACAACCTAGAAATAATCCCGTGAGCGCCAAATAAAAGGCTCTATGCAGCCACAGACTGCTATCCCTCAGAAAACCCCATACCTCGTCCATAAAACCCATTGATTTGTAGTCCATTAACAAAAAATTAGGCAAAGCGAAGAAAGACTGCGGCAAAATCGAGTTCAATATCAAGAAACCGCCATATACATGGACAAACCACAATAGGAATCCGATGAAATAGCTAACACGGCCGCGAATGAATACACCTATCGCCCATCCTAAAACAACTGCATACATAATTCCCAGGGCTAGTACTGTCAGCACCATTAACGGATAGGCTATATCTGGTTCGCGATGCAGGAGGAAGAACCACTGATACAGCAAAGTTGCTACTGATGCCAGATTGGCGACTACAAACGGAAGTGAAAGGATAACAAGTCTAGTACCAAGCATTCTTCCAGACCGGTAAGGTAAACTCCCCAGCAGACGATCAACCTTCAACCCTTGGTCCCGATGTGCCCCGTAAACACCAGCGAGCATTGCTCCGATTGAAAGCGGGCCGGAATACAGGAACCCTAACTGTTGGACTAAGACGTAGGTATTAACAGCATCCTTATTGATCGTATAGATTAACGTCCATAGCAGGGCAGATGCCACTATTAATATCCATAAAAAGGGCCCCCGATAAAGAAGCTTCCATTCCGTCTTGATATGCACAACCCAATCATTCATGCGTGTCGCCTCCCACGTAAGCCATATAACCATCTTCCATATCAGGCTCTGCCAGAACCGCACTATGAAAAGGGAGTTGATCCGCAATTACACGTAATTCATATCCGTTCCTGGATTTGCGGCGGCTAACGCATCTCCCTTGTACCTCACCTGCCAACCACTCCTCTTCCTTCACTTCCCCTTTCCATACTCGCCCCTCAACTTGTTGAACCAATTGATCAGGAGTGCCATTGAATAGGAGCTTTCCTTTGTCCAATATGGCTAGTTCTCTGCAACTGCTCTCAATATCTGCAACGATATGTGTAGACAGAAGCACAATCTTGTCCAAGCTTAACTCCTCCAGCAGATTCCTGAAGCGGATGCGTTCCTCTGGATCAAGTCCTGCGGTTGGCTCATCGACGATAATGACCTTCGGATCGCCAATAATGGCTTGAGCGATTCCAATTCGCTGCTTCATACCGCCGGAGTAGGTTTTCATTTTATGGTTGGCTTTGCTGCTCAGGTTAACTTTGTCTAATATCTCAGCAACAAGATTACGGCGGGAAGAAGCCGGGATTCCTTTTAGCATAGCGATATACAGAAGAAACTCTTCACCGGTCAATTTGTTATACAACCCGAATGATTGCGGAAGATAGCCGAGCAGACGTCTAATCTCGTGATCATCCTTGCCTAGCTGATAGTCGCCAAACTTAACTTCCCCTTCAGATGGCGGGAGTAAGGTTGCCAGTATTTGCATTAATGTGCTTTTACCCGCTCCATTCGGTCCAAGTAATCCGAACATTCCGTTTGTCATATGTAAGTTCAATTGATCTAATGCTAGAGTTTTGCCTTTGTAGGTTTTTGTAAGCTGGGTTATCGTTAGATTCACATCATCACTTCCTTTGTTGTTTACAGGATTCTCTAGATAGGACGGATGAGTGCGGAAAAAGTTTGGCCGAGAAAAAAACCAGATGTTTCTTGTTTCTATCAAACAGATATTTCCAATAGTTTCACTTTCACTTTCCCAGCGTCCCCTAAAACTGATATAGTAGAATAAGTAGGTCATGACCCGTTATGCGGCGGGTGCCCCCTAATCACAAGAAATAAAGGAGGCCGTACTTTTGATTCGTTCGCTTGGCATTATGGCCCATGCTTTTGGAAGCAAGCCTTTGGATCAATTAGCTCGAGAGATTGGAAATGCTGGCTTTCACAGCGTTCAATTAGCACTTGGCAAAGCGTTGTCTGATATTGACTGCAGTACCGGCAATTTAAGTCCAGGACTTGCCAATCATATAGGAGAAGCCTTCGATCGCAATGGAGTTCGGATTGCTCTACTAGGTTGTAATATAGATCCCATTCATCTCGATTCCAATGAACGTCGGCAGAACATTCGGAAGTTTAAAGAACACTTGAAGTATTGCCGTGATTTTGGGTGCAGCATAGTAGCAACGAATACAGGTAAATTATGCACATACCGGGATAACTTTCCGGATGATTATGAGAAGAAGGCGTGGGGAATATTGCGCCATTCGCTCTACGAGCTTGCTGAGGAGGCCGAGAAATGGGGCGTTATTGTGGGCGTTGAGCCTGCTGCTTCGCTCGTCATCCACAACTCGGAAGGGATGCATCGAATGCTCGAAGAGGTGCCTTCTTCAACTTTGGGAGTTATACTCGACCCTTGCAATCTGATTCATGCGAATAACGCAGACAAGCAGGATGAGGTTATCGAAGAAGCTTTTGAGCTGCTTGCCAATCGGGTAGTGGCTTTTCACGTCAAGGATTCGGGTATTCCGACTGATGAATCCATCAGAATTCCAGCCGCTCTGGGCGATGGCCATTTCAATGTACCTTTGTTCCTTTCCTTGGCCAAGAAGAGGAAGCCGTTCGCCGATATCGTGCTGGCAGGTGTAACAGGCGACATGATCATTCCGTCGCTCGATTACTTCCAACGGACATGGGAAACGTTGTAACGAGACTTGAGATAAACGCACGACTAAAAAGAGGCCGAAGCTATGTGCTCTGGCCTTTGTTATTTATGTCCAATGCCTACTGCACCTTCCAGTGGAATACGGTTAGCTTTCGTCTCTTTCTGCCGGAAGAATAAATAGCCGAAGAAGGAAGCCATTAACTGCTGGGTCAGCATCCCTATAATGGTCGGCAACGCCACTTGGGGAGGAAAAAATGAGATTGCGAGTACGGCTCCCGCGCTTATGTTGCGCATCCCGCAGTTGAATACCATACTCACAGCCATTTCTCGGTCAAGCTTAAGCATCCTGGAGGCGATCCAGCCTAGTCCATAGCCGATCGACACAATTACAATACAGACTGCCGCAATATACACCACGTTCCAATTCCACTCTGTGAAGAAAGGCGCAATGACCGAGCTGTTGATCACAATCACCGCGACTAGCCCAATCTTGGAAACGGGTGATAGTATCGGACTCCATGAAGCTTTGACTTTACCCGCAGTTGCTTGGTTCATTAACATTCCGGCAATAGAAGGCACAACAACCATCCACATCAACTGAGTCAACATGCCTAGCGTATCCATCTGAACCTTAGCCCCGACCAACAGCGATAAGGTGAATGGCACGATAAAAGGGGACAGCATCGTATCGATCAGAATCATCGACAACGTAAGCGCCGTATGCCCGCGATAAATTGTAACCCACATGAAACTGACGATCCCTGTAGGAATAGTCAGGACTAACAGAAGTCCCGTTATGGTTAGTGGACTATCGCTGAAGGCAGCGTGACCAGCACCCCAAGCGATTAGAGGCATCACGATATGTAGAATGAACATGAAGACGAATATGGGCAGCGGATGAAGAACCACCCTTTGCAAATCTCTTATATTCATACTCAAGCTTCCGGAAAACGTCATAAAGGCGAAGATCCATGGAACCCAAGCTGTAAAAGGAGACAAAGCTCCTGCAGTAGTCAAGCCTATGAATACGCTCGTCGGAGTGATAAGCGGCATCCATTTCTCCAGTTGTTTGTTTAAGGTTGTTAACATAGGGTCTCCCTCGCTGCAGCTTTGCTTAATCGGACACTCGGACATTTGAATAGCTCGAAGGTTAATCCGTTTTACTATTCTGGTTGGACTTTATCAGAGTACTCCTTTTCCAGCGGACCGACAAGAGAAAATCTCCTAGAAGACGCTATCGCTATTTCACTCCCTCCTACCCCTTCAGTTCCATTGAGATTCTACGAATTAATTGCAAAAAAGCAACTAATTTCAATTCTTACTCCAGACAGCTTCCTTTAATTGCATAAAAGCAACTAATCCCCTCAACAAGACCACCGAGCCCTTCAAATTCATCTTTTAATTGCTTTCCTGCAACTAATTTGGCCTATAACTCCCCGCTCAATCGATTTAATTGCTTTTATCGCAACTAAATTCACTCAGCCCATCTCAAACTCTTACAAATCGGCAAAAAGACAGTCCATTCCCGGCACCGGCAAAATGGACTGTCCTTCGATTTAATAATAAGTCTACTTAGATAACATACGTTTCCCCCAACCCGTTCGATAGAAGCCGCGTTCCAACAGGCCAAATCCGGTACTGGTCATCCAGTACAAGCCTAGCGCCACTGGTGAACGCCACATGAAGACAAGCGGCAGCAATGCAACAATAGATGCAAGCGTCCAACGGTTCATCCCGCCGAGACTAGGCTGAATCGAGGATTCTGTCAAGGGTATAAGCCCCAGAATGAAGCTTAGTGTAGCCGTGGCCAGCGGTATGAGATGGTAAGGATCGGCCATGGCCAGATTAGCGGCCCAAGGAATCAGAAGCGAGGTCATCGCGCTGCCGTGTGTCAGGAACAGCCCGTACATGCCCATCAGAACGGGAAGCTGCAGCAGTAAACCAGCCATCGATTGGAAAGGCTTGATGCGATAAACGCGATAGAGCTTGAACATCTCCGTCGGCAGCTGCTCCGGAACGGCTGCGAGCCGCTCACGCAGCTCCTTCAGCTCCGGCTGCATAGAGCTGCTTCGAACCTGCTGCCGTGCGGCCAACAAGTTGAAGTAGAACAATCCAGCTTTGACACATAACGTCAAGCCAATAACCGCCAGTCCCCAATCTCGGGTAAGCATATGGAGTCCGTCCAACAGCGGGACGAGCAATGAAGTAATCGAGTGAAACCAAGTATACATGCCAGATTCTCCTTCAAGCTTCTCAAGAAGCTTTGTTTAATGAAATGCTCCATTCATGGACATTAACACACCATGAACAAAGCCGCTTCATCATCACAGGAGGAACCCTTAGCAGAAGGCTGCTTGCGTCGAAACACCTTCATCCGCGAACACCTTGGCGGTGTCGAAGGAGCAGGAACAAGCATAACGCTTCGAGAAGGTTGTCCCGATGAAAGACTCTCCTCCCGCTGCCCTAGCAATATTCCAACTCCACCTATCAGACCTACCAAGCTCGCCATGAACAACCAAGTGGAAATATCAAAAGTCAGCTCCATCGGTTCACCCCCTTCCTGAAGGAATACTTTATATACGGATCAGCGAAGAAAAGATTTCATATTGCCTTTATTTTCATACCACCTATCTTTAGTGCAAATATTTCTTTTAATCCATCATATGTCCATACGAATAAGAACTCATCCTCATACTCTATTAGCATCCCGTTAATTGAAAGGAATGTTGATCTTAATGGCGAGAACAAAGCAGGGACAAGAAGGCCCCGTACAATTCAGACATCGTATGGAAGGGTTGACCTCATTTGTTGATGGTCACAGACATTCTTTTGGCAATCTGACCGATTTATTCATTCCTGAGGACGGAAGACACCGTCATACCTTCCGAGGCATAACAACTACCGCAGAGGGACATCGACATTCTTACTCCGGTCAAACAGGTCTCAATATCGGCATCGGTCCGAACCATTTTCACCGTTTTCGAATTCAGACGAATATTGCAGATGGCCATCGCCACATTATTACCGGTAGAACTACAGGACTCATTCGTCTAGGAACAAGGGTCGGACACAAATTAATCATCGAGAAAATTGTACGGCAGCGCGTAAAGTAATGGAATTACAATAAGAGCAAGTGAGTATCTACTAATGATACCCGCTTGCTCTCTTTTTTACTATACTAACGCTTCCGCAGGTATGATAGAATAAAGCAGAAGTAACCTATATCATACCTGTAACTAAAGGAGCGTCTATGAAAACTAGAGAGCCTTATAGCCATTTTCGACCGAAAAGAGTTGCAAGCTGGTGGTGTACCCTGGATGATATTCTATGGCCGCAAAAGGGAGTTACCGATCGCATCAAACGCAGGGCTGAAGCCTTTGCAGAAGCAGGCATCGACACCGCGATCAACTTCGGATTCCATATCCGCTTCGACTTCGCCAATTACTTCGGCCAATTGCACGGTTATTTGAACAACGTGTGTGAGGAGCTTCATAAATATGACATTCGTTTCCTTGATCATTATTCCTGCAACACGATTGAACGACCTCGGAGTAAAGCCGAATTAATTAAAATGAACACCGCTCAACGGCATCACATTCTGCTTCATCATGATCCTATTGCGGCTGAATATGCGGGGTACGCGGGGTACCGCTTTAATGACCTTTGTGAGGTCGATGTGCGAGACGGAAGCAGAGGCTACAGCCCTTCTTATCAATTAGAATTATTTTGTCACAACAACCCGTCATTCCTGGAAATGCATGGCAAATATCTGGAGCGGCTGCTGAATGAGGTGGATCTGGATGGCGCCCAAATCGACGATATGGCTCATTATGCCTGGATGTCCACATGCGCCTGCGAGCATTGTTTAGCTCGCTTCAAACGTGATTACGGACACGAGCTGCCTGCTTTTGGAGAGAAATCCTTCTGGGGGGATACGTCTGGATCCGCAATTTCATGGGGGAACTATGAGAACCCTGTGTTCCGCGATTGGTTAAGCTTGAAGACAGACGTCATTGCCGACCACGTAAAGATGATCAAGAGCTATTTTCCGGATAAACCGCTTACTACTTGCTGCTCCAGCACAGGTCCGATTATTCTTAACGCTGTATCGCTTGACTTGGAGAAGCTGACAGACCATCTGGATCTCGTGATGCTCGAGAACTGCGGCATTGGCACCGGCAGCGTCAATTGGTGCAAGATGGATGCTGAAGCCATGCAGCAAAAAGATATCGCCGCTAATATGGGTGGTGCCCCTGCCATTGCGCTTAGCTACATGATCTATGAGAAAGGCGGATACATGGGATGGGCTCTAGGACGTTTCTGGGGTGTGGTGAACTGGAGCAGCACGTTGAACGGGCGATTGGCGGATGATCCTGTCGATATGCTGGAAACCCACGATATTATCGGTCCGTACAACAACTGGGAAAAGGCCAATAGCGATCTAGACGGTCAAGCGGGTCATGATTTCGCGGAAGTGCGTCTCGTCAGCAGCAAATTTTGCCGTAACAACGGTTGGAGAGACGAGCAGGGTCAGGAGCATTGGGATCGCGTATTAGGTTGGTCAGGTGCATTCGTAGAATCCAACATCGGGTATCGGATCGTACGAACAGAAGAGCTTGCAGATGCAGCTCGGCTGAAACTAGAAAGTACACCTCTTCTGCTGGACGGTGTAGCCTGCGTGTCGGATGCGCAGTTCCAAGCCATCAAGAGCTTCCTCCAGGCAGATGGGACCGTATGGCTGGGTCTCCCATTCGGTACCCACGATGAGCGCGGCTTCAAGCGTGATCACGCATTATCGGACGAGCTGTTGGAACTGGCTGCCACTCAGGTTTATACGGGGCTTCAACTGCTAGAGAGCAGCGCGAGTTCGATGTCCGAAGGAGAACCAACACTTACTAGCTCGAGCTTAGTTTCCCTGCAGCGGTTAGCTGCTGACGGCGCATTCTCCCCGCGCATCCGTCAACTCTCGGGCGACACAGGGTGGGCAGCAAGGCTGCGCGTGCATGAAGAAGGCATTGTCCTGCATCTGATGAACCGCTCTCTTGAAGCGATTCCGCACCCTCAACTCAAGGATGCTCATAACCATGCAGTGGTATTACAGGATATCCGTTCACTCAGCACAAATAACCAGTTAATCTATGAGATAGACTTCGCTGGTCAAGGAACTGCTGAATCATGGACTACAGTTGTATTGAAAAGTCCGGAGCTTGGCGCGGAAGCCCGTGAAGTGAATGTCGAGACATTGTCATCGACGAGAGCTAGAGTATCCATCAACCTGGACGGTGTAGACATTTATGGTGTGATAGGTTAGAGAACTTCACAAATACCCTCTGGAACCATTATCCAGAGGGTATTTGTTATTGCTAACTGTCACGCCTTCAGCTTCATCAGCTCTCGATACTTCTCTATCATCCCTGCAACATCGATGCTCTTAATGGGTTTACTGATATACTCGTCCATTCCAGCTGCCATATATTTCTCCCGATCCCCATTCAGTGCGTTAGCCGTCACAGCCACGATATAAGGACGTCTCTCGGGGGGAAGCGTTTCTTTGATCACCTTAGTCGCTTCTACACCATCCATAATCGGCATCTGAACATCCATGAAGATGATGTCGTAGGTCTCATAAGCAACTGCACGAACGACTTCGCTGCCATTCTCCGATAAACTAGTCGAATGCCCCATCTTGTTCAACATCTTTTGCATTACGATCTGATTCACTTTATGGTCTTCGGCTATAAGAATCTTGAGCGGTTGAATATTATGCTGATCACCCTGTGCCTCTGACTGCTCCTTCAGGGGTACTGGCTCTTCCTCTTCCGAGAAGGAAACCGTGAACATGAAGGTCGCTCCTTGCTCGTCCGAATCAGCATGACGCTCTATCCATATTTCCCCGCCCATCAATTCCACGAGTTTCCTGCTGATCGCTAAGCCTAATCCGGTTCCTTCCGATTTGCGAGTCATGAAATGATCCAGCTGATAGAAAGGTTCGAACAAGTGGCCAAGCTTCTCTTCTGGAATCCCAATACCTGTATCTTTAATCGTGAATTGAAGCTTTACTTTATGATCATGGTTCCCTATCTTCTCGACGAATATGGTAACTCCACCGATATAGGTAAACTTGATCGCATTCCCGATAATATTGAGCAGCACTTGCCGCAACCGTTTGGAATCCCCGATTACTCGGCGAGGCACATCCGGGCTAACCGATACAGTCATTTTCAAGTCTTTCTCTCGAGCTTTGGACACTAACACATCGAGCGCCTCTTCAATAGTCTCGCTCACGTTTAAGGGTTCTTCCAGAAACTCTGTTTTCCCAGACTCAATTTTGGAGAAATCGAGAATGTCGTTAATCAGGTTCAGTAAAGTATTTCCGCTTTTGCTAATAATCTGTACATACTCTTTCTGCTCATCTGTCAGGTCTGGGGTATCTAACAAAAGATCCGTCATGCCGATCACACCATTCATTGGAGTACGGATCTCGTGACTCATCATCGCGAGGAATTCACTCTTCGCTTTATTCGTATTCTCAGCTGCTTCCTTTTCAATGAGAAGCTTCTTTTGGGCAGTAATGTCTTTGACTATGATATAGTAGCCTGTCATTTCCTTGTTAATGATAATCGGGGCTATTGTCGCAAGCACTTCTGCGTATCGGCCGTCTTTACATTCAATTCGATCTATATCTTTCTCAACAAGGGTGCTGTCCTCGGAGCCAGAAAGCAATCTTCTGAGATTCGTTTCCCCAATAAATCGGGAGAGATTCATTCCAATCATCTCACTAACACTATATCCGGTAAGTTGCTCCGCCATAGCATTGGTGTTCATTATAACACCTTCCATATCCAGCGAAATAATAGCATCATGGTTATATTTCTTGAGAGATGTATAACGCTCAATGCTTTCCTGGAGTTTCAATTCCACTCTCTTACGCTCCGAGATATCCTGAATCGTACCGTTCATACTAATAGGACTGCCATTTTCCGCAAAATTCACAGTACCTCTTATGTGCAAATATTTGACCGACTTATCCGCAAGGATATTACGGAACTCAAAATTTAATTCGCCCCTCTTATACGCTTGTCTAACGTTTACAAGCACATGCCGCTGATCATGGGGATGAACAAATCCTAACAGTTCGCCGGGCTGCGATAGCTGGCGATTCTTGTCTAACTGGAGAATTTCATACACTTGGTCCGATAAGAACATCGCCTCACTGTGAATATCCCATTCCCAGCTGCCCAGGAGGGCAATTCGTTGGGCTTCTGCGAGACTGTCTTCATATTTTTTGCGTTCGGTTACGTCCCGGCCTATCCCAATAATAATCTGGATTTCACCTTTTGCATCTCGTACAATCTTCGTCGTGGATTCAAACCACACATAGTAACCGTTCTTGTGAAGAACGCGATAGGTGAACACATTATGATCAAGGATCGGCTTGGACATCAGCAGCGCCATATCTTCTGGATGATAAAACTGCAAGTTGTTCTTCCCTATGACTTCCTCGGGTTCATATCCCAACAGATCACGCACCGAGGGTGAACAATATCGGGTAATGCCGTCAGGCGTCATATAAGAAATGATGTCCAATGCATGCTCGGAAATAAGATTAAACAATTGTTCAACCTCAATAAGCTTGTTCTCAACCGCTTTTTTCTCTGTAATATCGATCACATGGGCAATGAAGTATAAAGGCGTCCCTTCCTGCTCATCTCGTACTAATGATACGTGCAGGGAGGCCCATATATCGCTTCCATTTTTGTGGATATAGCGTTTCTCGGTTTCATATACAAGGGTAGTCCCATCTAGTAAACTACGGATAAACTCCTTATTAACTTCCAGATCATCCGGATGGGTAATGTCACCGAAAGATAATCTCACAAGCTCCTCATCGGAATAGCCAAGGACCGAACATAATGCTGGATTCGCCTTCAGCCACATTCCGTCAATAGATACCAAAGCAATACCAATTGGAGCATGTGTATATACATGTTCGAATAAAGCATGGTGATCGACTTGTGATTTGTGCTTCATAAAGATCCTCCAGTCGCGATGATAAGCATCCCCCTTATAAAGGCTGATACGGAAAAGTATAACACATATAATAAGGATCATCAGCAGGGCATATCAGGGTCTCATTCATGAGCGAGAAACAAAGGAATCGATGTTCCAACGTAAAAAAGAACCCAACCGACGGCTGAGTTCTTTGAGTTTTTATTATAATTTCAGGCTATCGCCGTACTTCCCTTCAAAGAACGATTCAGCAAACGGTCGGCGACTTGAAGGCTGCTCCCGCTCTTGGTGTTTCTCGGAAAGCTGCTCCTTCTCCCCGCGATAACCTAGAGCTATTACAGCCATCGCTTCGTAATCATCCGGAACGCCTAGCGTTTCTTTGGCCTTGTCTTTGTCGAATCCACCCATTGCATGTGAATAAACTCCATGACGAATCGCTTCAAGCGCCAAGTAACCCCAGGAGGTCCCTGTATCAAAGCCGCCCCAACGATTAGCGCTACCATTAGGGTTAAGTTGATGGGCAAAAGCAACAGCAATTACAGGGGCACGCTTGCACCACTCCACATTAAATGGGCTGATGAAGGATAAGAACCGTTCCCGATCCTCCGGAGTTTTCGCTACGATGTAACGCCAAGGTTGATTGTTACTTGCTGAAGGTGCCCACCGGGCCGCTTCAAAAATGCTTGCTAACACAGCATCCGGCACTTCTTTATTCTGAAAAGATCTTGGCGACCATCGATTAAGGAACGATGGATCCATGTCATGCTCCGCCTTCCTGGTCAGGCTCACCTCGGGATTTATCAATTTACTCATCATCTACTCCTCCTAATTCCTTTTCTTATACACATCAAATAAAAGTTACTTATATTTAATAAGAATAACAGAAGGAAATCAGGTTTTCAAATTTGAAGCATGTGTTAGATTTCAAGGTCCAATAGGGTATATTACTAAGTGAGGTGATTTTTCGCAGATGGACATATTTCTGGTCGTATTGGTGCTGCTTACCCTGATTCTTCTATCTAACATCCTGAATCGGTTCATCCCTTTTATTTCGGTTCCGCTTTTCCAGATTGCACTCGGAGCAGCTATTGATGTATTTCCATTACGTTTGCATATTCCGTTGAATCCGGAGCTATTCCTTGTTTTATTCGTAGCCCCGTTGCTGTTTAATGATGGCAAAAGAATACCGCGCGAAGAGTTATGGAATTTGCGTTCGCCCATTCTATTCCTTGCATTAGGCCTAGTATTCGCTACCGTCATTGTCGGAGGATACGTCATTCACGGATTAATTCCAACTATACCGCTCCCAGCTTCCTTCGCGCTTGCTGCCATTCTGTCTCCTACTGATGCGGTAGCCGTCGGAGCATTGTCCAGCCGAATTCGACTGCCCAAAAAAATTGTCCGCCTGCTTGAGGGAGAAGCATTATTGAATGACGCCTCCGGCTTGGTAGCATTCAAATTCGCGGTTGCAGCAACGGTTACAGGTGCATTCTCCTTCGCTGACGCTACTGTCGATTTCTTGATAATCGCGCTTGGCGGTCTGGCGATCGGCATCGTTGCAGCTTTCCTGCTCATCGGGTTCCGAGTATACATACGCCGCTTCGGAATGGAAGATATTACGATTCATATGCTGATTCAAATCTTAACGCCATTTATTATTTATCTGGCTGCAGAACATTTCCACATGTCGGGGATTCTCGCTGTTGTAGCCGGAGGAATAGTCCATGCCATTGCCAGGGATCGTTCCGAATCTTCTATGGTAAAGCTGCAGCTTGTATCGAACAGCACGTGGTCTGTTATCGTATTCATTCTCAATGGGCTTGTATTTGTTATTCTGGGGCTGCAGATTCCAGCTGTAACCGGTGTAATTTTCTACGATGTTGCTTTTAGCAACTATCTGGTTATCGGTTATATACTCTTGATATCCTTCACGTTAATTTTTCTGCGGTTCCTATGGATCTATTTCTATTGGAGAAGTGCCTACGCGTGGTCCCGCAGTAATATGCAGACCAATCCGAGTTTCAAGGATTCCGTGCTTACCTCTCTGTCCGGTGTTCGCGGAGCGGTCACATTGGCAGCGGCGTTCTCCATTCCCTATATGCTGCAGGATGGCAGTCCGTTTCCTCAGCGCGATCTGATTATTTTTCTCGCGTCAGGCGTCATTCTGGTTACGCTCATTACGGCAAGCTTCGTGCTCCCGCTTCTATCCAAACGTGAGAAGGAAGAAGGGGTGGAGGATAGGAGAAAAATGAGGCAAGCGGCTCGAGTGGCTATCATGCATGTAGCTATGGAGGCTGTAAAAGAAGAGATTAGTGAGGAGAATAAGGAAGCATCCTACGCGGTCTTAGCCGATTACAACAAACAAATTCAACTGATTCACAAAGAAGGAACTGAACCTAATACCAGCCCCTTGCCGGATCAAACTGAGATTGAGATCCGACTTAAAGCTCTTGCTGCCGAACGCAAAGAGGTGAAACGTCTATTCGAGAAGGGGCTGATTACTCGCCGAACCTCGGCCTCCCTGCACCGCAAATTGGATCACATGGAAACAGCCTTATCCGGGTCCTTCCAGTTACGGCTGCAGCATTTGATATTCCGCATACGGCGGCTAATATTTAACTTATTCATTGCCAGGACTAACCGTTCTTCAAGCCCATCCTCCCTGGCACAGGAGCTCGCTGTTCTCAAAGAAACGAAGCTCAAGACCTCACAGGCAGCCATAGAAGTTGTCCGCAATCAGATACAGGAGGAGAACGAGATTGTTTGCCAGGCTGTCATCTCCTCCTATGCCGAGATCATCGACAAGATCAGCTTGGGCAAGTCCAATCAAGTAACTAAAGATAAACAATTTGCTCAACATAAGAAAGAAATTCAGCTGAAAGCGATCCAGATCGAAAGAAACGAAGTCCAAGCTCAATTCGAGAAAGGCACTATTGGCCGTGAGACGGCCAATCATCTGCGCAAAGCGATCCTCTATTCAGAGGCAGCCATGCTGGAGAATAATGAGTTAGGGTAACTATAGTTTCCGCTGCCAATCTTATCCCCGCTCCTTATCGATGCGGGGATAGTTCGCATGCAATCACACAAGTAAACAAATTTGTCACTATTTCCTGGACGAAATTTGAAATCATTAAAGGGTTTCCAACGTATATACCGTATATAAAGAATGATTGGAAATGTTGAAGGAGGAACATAATGATCAAAAAAACAACGGTTAATGACTTAGTGGAACGTTTCTCCCTTGAAGTGCTTGTAGGAAGCGACCAATTGCATAGAACCATTGAGAAACCGAAAGCTCACCGACCTGGACTCGAATTCGCTGGTTACTTCGACTTTTTCTCGCATGCGCATGTTCAAGTGTTAGGGCGCAAAGAAATCACATACTTGCATAAGTTGACTGATGAGGAACGCAATGATCGGATTGGTAATGTCGTGAAATATCACCCGCCTTGCTTCGTGGTGACTCGTGACCTTGAAGGTTTGAAATATTTGACCAAGCATTGCGAAGAGGAAGGTATACCACTGCTCCGCACATCACAGCCTACTTTCAAGTTCATGGATTCGGTTGATACTTTTCTGGCTAAAGCGTTGGCTCCGGAAATTGCCATACATGGAGTGTGTGTGAACGTGTCGGGAATCGGAGTGCTATTGCGAGGCAAATCGGGAGTAGGCAAAAGCGAAACGGCGCATACGCTCATTCGACGGGGACATCGGTTAGTGGCCGATGATATGGTGGTCTTGAAGAAAATAAGCCCGGAAACGATATTAGGAACCCATAACGGAATGAACAAGGAGTTCCTTGCCCTCCGCAGTATTGGTTTAGTCAATGTGTCCCGATTATACGGCCGACGCGCCTTTCAAGATGAAACCCGCATCGTCCTGGACATTGAACTAACCAAATGGCAGGAGCATGCCCTGAACAATGACCTGGAGCTGGAACCCAAGTTCACGGAGTATATGGATGTGCGCATTCCGCATATCGAGATCCAGCTTCAACCCGGACGTGATGTCGCCGGTCTTGTCGAGGCTGCAGCCAATAACTGGTACTTGAAGACGCAAGGTTACAGCGCGGTAGATGAGTTCATGAAACGATTGGAGACGACTAACTAGCAGCCCATTGGAATTAAAGGAAATGTCTGATAGTATTATCTCTAAGGCCCCCATAACCTGGCGGGCTATTCTTTTTATGGAGGGAATTATATATGAGGAACGTTGTGTGGAACGCCGCAGTGGGAAGGCTTCGTAAGGGAGGTGAAATCTACTATGAGCCATAGTCCCCAGTTGCAGGAATCGCGCTTGCAGCTTCTTGCGCAGCTTGTATATTTCGACGAACAAAAAGTAGATTTCCTGGATCAATATTATCCGGTCTCCCCGCGGGAACGCAGCAAAATCGATAAAATGATAGCAGGCTACTCCAAAATGATAGAAAAAATACTTGCTGATTTCAACCAAGATAGCTTGAACTCTGCTGTCTTGATCGGCAGTGAGATGCGAATATGTTATCTGGATGATGGGTATACGGATTCCTTCGCGGTAGTATTCCCCCACCAGGTTGACCCAAACCTTAACAAAATATCTTTCCTGTCACCAATTGGTCATCAGTTATTGATGGCAAGAAAGAATGAAACGTATCCGCTTAAGGTTCCGTCTGGAGAAGTTACCGTTCGAATTGAGGATATTGCATATAAAGCTTACGGAGATTTGCATGCATTCAATTAATGGTTAGGAAAAAGTTCTGCAATATATCAACAAACAAGCTGCCTACAAGTAAATATGTAAGCAGCTTGTTTATTGTGGACCTGATCGCTAAGGTTCGTTGTATTTACCATTTATTACGATTAATCGTTGAGTGAGCCCTAGTGCTTTCATATATAACCTCCGGTTAATAAGGAATAAACTGCATCACCGTATACCAGATCGCTAAAATCACGATAACAGCAACAGAAGCAATGGAGATGAGCTTGAAGAAATTTTCGTAAGTAATCATAGATACTACCCTTCTTTACTAATTGATGTTCGATACGTAATCAGTATCGCACTTCGTTGTGTGTCTGTCCCTGATGGGGTTGATTTACGAATGGAACCATAACAGATGTTGATTACCTGCTCCTCTTGTAAGCTGGCAAGAAAAACATTGGCATTCTTCTCTGCAAAAGAAGTATCGGTGTCCACAAACTCCTTGACTTGAATCATTGACATCCTCCTCCTCCTTCCAAGTAACATTAAATGTAAAAAAAACCACCTAAATACAGGAAGACATCCTGCGATTGTTCGCAGAATGCCCTATGCCCCTCCACCATATCATCGAAGCTATCACGTGTCAATGCTTCCTCCGAAATGTATCTGCCTTCGGATAGCAGCAGGCATTCGGCCGTACGTATATGTTCCCTTACTCATGCGGATGAATCATATTTTCAGGCCGTACAATTTGATCGAACTGCTCTGCCGTGAGCAGCCCGCTCTTAATAGCTGCCTCCCGCAGGGTAGTCTTCTCGTTATGCGCTGCCTTGGCAATGGAGGCTGCATTCTCATAGCCGATGTGAGGGTTGAGTGCCGTCACCAGCATGAGCGACTCTTCGACATACCGGCGAATGACGTCATGGTTCGGTTCCAGACCGACCAGACAATGACGGTTGAAGGATTCCATCGCATCGGCAAGTAGTCTGACCGACTGCAGGAACCCATTGATGATGACCGGCTTAAACACGTTCAACTGGAAGTTGCCCTGGCTGGCGGCGAAGCCAATGGTCGCATCGTTGCCCATCACCTGGCAGACGACCATCGTCATCGCCTCGCTCTGTGTCGGGTTCACCTTGCCCGGCATAATCGAGCTTCCCGGCTCATTCGCCGGGATAACCAGTTCGCCGATCCCGCATCGCGGCCCACTCGCTAGCCAACGCACGTCGTTGGCTATCTTCATCAGATCGGCGGCCAGTGCCTTCAACGCGCCATGCGTGTACACGATTTCATCGTGGCTCGTCAGCGCGTGGAACTTGTTCGCGGCCGCAACGAACGGCCGCCCTGTCTCGCGGGCAAGCTCTTGCGCCGCCAGCTCCCCGAAGCGGGGATGGGCGTTCAAGCCCGTGCCCACGGCAGTACCGCCAATGGCCAGCTCCAGCATGCAGCTGGCGCTATGCCTCACCATCGCGCTGGTCTTCAGCAGCATCGCATGCCAACCGCTCACTTCCTGGCCGAGCGTGAGCGGAGTGGCATCTTGCAGATGCGTGCGCCCGATCTTCACAATATCAGCGAATGCTTCCATCTTCTGCTTCAGTGTCTCCTGAAGCTCGGCCAGAGCCGGCATCAGCCGATTCTCGATGGCCATGACACCCGCTACGTGCATAGCCGTCGGGAAAGTATCGTTCGAGCTCTGCGAACGATTGACATCATCATTCGGATGAATGCGAATTTCGCTGCCTTGCTCATCGAGCTTCGCACTCGCCAGACGCGCGATCACCTCATTGACGTTCATATTCGTCTGCGTCCCGCTGCCGGTCTGCCACACCACAAGCGGGAAATGATCATCCCACTTGCCGGCGACAACCTCATCGGCTGCGGCTGCGATCGCTTCCGCCTTCTCCCGCTCCAGCTTGCCCAGCTGGAGATTGGCAGCCGCTGCTGCCTTCTTCAGCAGCGCTAGCGCATGAATGACCTCGATTGGCATACGTTCCGTGCCAATACGAAAGTTATTGCGGCTGCGCTCCGTCTGCGCTCCCCATTGTTTGTCCGCTTCGACGCGGATCTCTCCCATTGTATCTCGCTCTATTCGATCACCCATTGTTTAACTACCTCCAATGCATGGAATTCTCATCATTTTCTTACTATAGGTAAGCCTTTTTTAGTAAACCACAGGTAGTATGTACGAGATAAATGAAAAGTTATTAATAAGGTAATCCACGTCCAATACCAGGACCAGTTGATATAGTCGATCAGACTTGTGTATCGCTCAATGATTACTTCCAATATCGTCATCCAAGTCGGAAAAAAGATATACCAACCGATTCTATGTAAGACGGCTTTATGTTCGGGAAATCTTAAAACAAATAGTACAGAAATGGCAGGGAAAATAAAATATTCAAAGGAGAAGCTGCTCTTGGTGGCTATTGGGAATAAACGAATCGGATATTCTATTAGTGAATATTCAACGATTAACAACCCTAATAACCATGTCAACACTTGTTGAAACAAGAACACTACTTGTGCTTCCCGTATTTTCTCTCGTGGAGTAAAAAGAATTAGGAGGAGTATGCTAACAACCCAAACTGCTATTAGAACGATCCAATCCAAGGACATTTATGTTAGATCCTTTCTCGTCTACATCTTAATCTTAATTATTTCCATTGGATATAGAACATAAACGAGATCCAGGTATGGGAATGCTCCTCTTTTTAGTCGTTAAAAGTTAAAGCCCCCTCGCAAGCACTCTAGTCAATTGATCTTCTCTATACGCCACTGTCAAGCCGTCCACGCGAACCGCCTTGTCACCGTCACAAAATTTGAAATCTGCAATATCTGTCGACATGTACCGAACCAGAAGCTCATAAGGACCTGGAATCACATAGGGCTTAGGCTTATTCGTCTCAAGCCCCTGGATTGCCTTCTTCACAGCTTCCTTCATCTCGCTCCGAACCCGTTGAGGCGCTTTCATTAATGCAGCATGCCGCGCCACAGCCCGCTTCGTCTCATAGACGACCACACCTTCAAGAGTAGCGGCAGCTTCTCGACAAGTAGAATCATCTCCTGTGACGAGCAGGATTGGCACTCCCTTTTCGCCTATGAGATGTCCGTCTAACGCGATTTCCCCGACAGGGACACCATTCAACTCTACATGCTGATAGGTTGCGGAAGAGAAGGTATGATCTCTGATCGAGCGAATCGTTCCGGCCATACCGTGATACCCGATTAGAAATGCTCCATCGAATGAAGCATCGAGCCCGGGGAAACGTTCCGAAATTGGTGAACCTCCCATGCAATACTCAGCACCAGGGTGCAGCAGTTCGGGCAGGAAATTATATCCGCTTCCGTGTGCGTCTTTGACAATAATCTCCGTTGCGCCTGCCTCGATACAAGCTTCAACAACAGCATTCGTTTCTTGAGTCAGCAGATGGCGGCCTTCCTGGTAAAAGAAATCCCCCCTCTTCAAGTGCTCCGCAAGAGCGATCCCCCCAATTCCTTCCATATCGACACTGACATAAATTTTCATAACGATTCCTCTCCTCCGGATATAGGTAACTGCTAATAAATTTGCTGCTCGTCGTCCGCTATACTCTGCAGATCATAAGCGTTAATCGTAATAATGGAGTAGGGCTGCTTCTCCGCCCATTGCAGCGCTTGCTTCTTAATATATCTGGGTGAACCTTCATTCTCTTCGTCATACACAAGCAACAGCCCATCTGAGTTTCGAATCAGGAATTTGTCCTTCTCTACGAACTGCCAAGGTCCATCATATTTGAGCTTTGTCACACTGCTAACGAAATCCGCCTGTTGAATGACATGGTTGTAGATGCCGCGTTTGTCCTCACTCCACTTCTCCTCCTGCTCCAAAAAAGGCGTAATAACGGCAAGTTGTAAGTGAGGGTACGAATGTTTGAGCTCGAGCAGCGCTTCGGCCGCCCAGATCTCCACACCCCATTGCCCGCTGACTACGACCCATTCCAGCCCTTCGTCAATCATGGCAGTGAGTCGTTTGGTAATAGCTTTTTTAATAATCGGTATACCGGCGTGCTTCAGAGAAAAGATGCCTAGCTCCGTTGCCCTATAGCCTGTAACTAAAACTCTCTTCAACGTCTCTACTCTCCTCTTATTTATGGCGATGAACTACCTTTCACAAGCATACATTCATCTTATTGCAGCCTTGTTCTATTGTACCATGACCTGCCTTCTGTTAAAGTCATACTTTGAACGGTATCGAGAAATCCTCAATTGACAACGCTTCCAAAACACTTCTATAATAAAAAACAAACCAGAAACAAACTAGAGGCCGAACAGCGGCTAAGACATAACGGATATACGAAGAGAAGGAATTAGGAGGGGGCCCGGTTGTGAAGCTGTTAAAAAAATTCAAAAGCGTGTACTACAAATTATTGCTCTCCTATGCCACTCTGCTTATTGTTACTACCGTAGCGGTCGGGACTACCTCCTATCTATTCTTCACCTCAAGCTTGAATGAGGAAGTAGAGAAGGTCCACGCGCGTATGCTTGTTCATACCAGTGAACAGCTGCAGGGCAATCTCCTTGAGAAAACCGAACGTATTTATGCCGACTTGGCCACTAATACAGATGTGCTTTACTTTTTCGATAATCCCTTACAGGGGAACTATGCCAGAGTGAACGATATTTTGCAATCTTTGAGAATAACCAACTCCCTGCATCAGAACCTGGTAGACTCCATCTCCGTCTATTACCGCAACAGCAATGCGATTCTCTCCTCCAAGCAAGGCATCTCACTGTTGGACAGTCTGCCTGATAAAGTTACGGTCAGCACAGACTGGATCGGACGTATGAATCAGTCGGATGCGAGAATGCAGTGGCTAGAAACGCGCAAAGTCCCCATCAGCCTCAATTCCAATGCCTTTGCGGAGGACATTACTTCCCTTGTGGGGGTCTACCCTTATCACTCCACCGGGATGAAGGCGCAGGGCTTCATCGCAATCAACCTGAAAGCGGAAGCGATCCATCAGATGATCCGTTCAACCGATCAATCCGACCAGAGTCAACTGTGGATTACGGACAATGCCGGACATGTCATCGCCTCCGAGAAGCTCGAGAGTCCCATTGGCGCTGAGGAGAACAGACGACTATTAACACAGATCCAAACTGTGGGCACGGATAAGGGAAGCTTCTCCGAATCGGTAGGCGGTGTTGCTTCGCTGGTCTCTTATACTACGATTCCTTCATCGGGTTGGAAGGTTGTTCAATCCACACCAATCGATGAGTACAATCAGAAGGCGGCAGCCATCCAGCGAACGTTGATCATTATTTGTCTGGCTTCCATTGTGGTCGGTCTCATCGTATCCAATGTCCTCACCTCGAATATGTACAGCCCATTAAAAACACTGCTCCAGACCGTAGGCAATTTGTTCGGCTCATCCTTTCCCACCGCTGCCAAACACGAGAATGAATATAAGCAAATTGACGGCTTTGTGGCTAATTTATCGATTAAGATGAGCGGGCTTGAAGCCGCAGTATCGGAGAATATGCCTGTCATTCGGCATAATCTGGTATTCGGCCTGCTGAATCGCACAGTCGTGCACGCGTCCGAGCTCTCAGAGCGATTAAAGTTCCTGCAGCTTGACTGGAGCCTCCCTCATTACAATGTGCTGATCATACGGCTTGATGAGCGGGAGATGAATGAATTGCAGGAGATTAATCGGCAAATAGTCGTCTATACGCTTATTCGAGAGCTGGAGCAATTGGATATCGAGGGCGCATCGTGTACGGCTATCTCGATCTCCGCCTCCGATATTGCGGCTATCGTCCACTCTCCGGTGCAGGATGAACACCTCATTCATCGGATGATGACGCTTCTGTTCCATTATGCGGAGGAACAATTCCTGCTGCATCCTATCGCCGCCTCTGGCGGATGGGTAGACGATCCGCTTCAGCTTCATCAGGCTTATCGGGAGGCACAGGATTACTTGAATTACCGCTTCTTCACGCCCAGCATCAGAATGTATATGGATTCGGAATACCGCGATCGAGGACGCAGCCGAATTGACATTCCGGAGCTGCTCGCTGAAAGGTTCACCGATGCCCTCAAATCAAGAGATCGCTCTATGTTAAAGGCTGTCTTGTCCGAGTTCGTGCACATGTTGGAGACAGGCCGATTCTCAACAGAGGATGGACATGAGAAATGGCGGCAATGGATCCGGCTCTATCATCAATACATCAAAGAAATGCATCTCAAATCCAGTGAAGTGATGACTGGTGAAGTATTGGATTATTTCCAACGTATTACGAATATTCATGAATTTCAGGAGTGGCTCCTTCTCGCTGCTGACCAGACCTTCCGTTTTGTCGAGGAGCGCACCCATAACAAATCCGGTGAAACGATCGAGAAGGTCAAGCTGTACGTGGAAGGCAATCTGGGTAACGATCTCAGTCTGCAGGTCGTTGCAGAAAGCGTGAACTTGCATCCGCGTTATCTAAGCCAATTGTTCAAAGAGGAGACCGGCATCAACTTTGTCGACTACGTCAATAAGCGGCGTATTGAGACAGCGGCTAATCTTATCCAATCAACGGATCTGAATGTCGAGAAAATTGCCTACAAGGTCGGCTTTAACACCCCCGCCTATTTCATCAAGAAATTCAAAGAAATGTACGGGGTCACTCCTAAGACTTATAAATTCAATTACACTTTGCGCAATAAAGATACTTCCGTATAAGCACACATGACGTGTGCAGGCATGTATGATCAGATCCGATCAGAAGCCTGCACACGTCTTTTTAACTCAATCCAACAGGGAGTTCTATAATCTGATCATTGTTCTGCTCCAATAACTGTGAAATCTTGAACCTGTTCTATAATCTGCGTTATTTCTTATTGAGCTCCTCCCAGTTAATCCGTTATGTTGACGTTGCAGGGCAGTCATACGAGACAACCTGTCAGCAAGTAAATCTAATGGAGCGGTCAAAACTTGAAAGGAGAGCCATACTCATGAATCGTTCCTCACAATCGAATGCGCTTACAAATAAAAGAGTAATAGCTGGAATTGATCCAGGCATTCGCAAACCGCGCAGCTCGTTCTATGGATATTGGAAGTACAAATATTTAACCCTGTTGTTCCTCCCGGCTGTCTTTTATTATTTCATCTTTCACTACGTCCCGATCTACGGCGTACTGATTGCCTTTAAGAATTACAAATTCAGCTTGGGCATACTAGGGAGCCCTTGGGTCGGTCTTGCCCATTTTCGCGAAATATTCGCCTTAGACAGCTTCTGGCAAGTGTTTCGCAACACAGTGACCATCAGCTTCTATAAGCTGGTATTCGGGTTCCCTGCACCGATAATATTCGCCCTTATGCTTAATGAAATTCGAGTGACAATATTCAAAAAGACGGTTCAGACTATCAGCTATTTCCCCCATTTTCTGTCCTGGGTCGTTCTAGGGGGGCTTGCGATGCAATTCCTTTCCCCTTCGATCGGGCCGATTAATATCGTACTGCAGACGATCGGACTTAAGCCTATCTACTTCCTGGGGGATCCCGGTTGGTTCCGCTCCGTTCTCGTAGCGACGGATATATGGAAGGAACTCGGTTGGGGAACGATTGTGTATTTGGCGGCGATATCCGGAGTCAATCCAGAGCTGCATGAGGCCGCAACAGTGGACGGCGCGAATCGATTCCATCGGATTCGTTATGTAACCTTGCCAGCCATGGCGCCGGTCATTACCATTATGATGATTTTCATGATCGGCCGGCTCATCAACGATGATTTCGATCAGGTATTTAACTTATACAACACGGCGGTTATGGAGGTCGGCGATGTGATGAGCACTTACACGTACCGAATGGGACTCGTCAATATGGAGTACAGCATCGCTACTGCGATTGGCCTGTTCAAGAACATCATTGCCTTCACATTAATCATAATCGCTAACGCAACAGCCAAGAAGTTCAGTGAATACGGCTTATGGTAAACCTATAAAGTTGATGGCTGTTCATGACGGATAGCGGCTGTTAGGAAAGGGGACGAATAGCATTGCGAGAGAACCGGATTAACGCCTTTGATATTTTCAACGCTTTGTTCATGATTACGCTATGTCTGACTACCATCTACCCGTTCATCTATTTACTATCCTTATCGCTCAGCACGGGAGACGTTCCATTAACCCAAATTCATCTGATTCCACCCAAGTTCACATGGGCGAACTACGACAAAGTATTAACGAATGAATTCATACTAAGCGGATTCATGAACACGGTTATCCGAACCGTACTCGGCACAGCCTTGTCGCTGACCTTTACGATCTTTGCCGCTTATGCTTTATCCAAAAGGTATTTCCCGCACCGTACGTTCTGGACTGCTTTTATCGTGTTCACGATGTTCTTCAGCGGAGGTCTTATTCCGAGCTACTTGCTGGTCAAAAGCTTAGGACTGATCAACAGCATGTGGGCTCTCGTCCTGCCTGGACTGATCAGCGCATTCTCGCTCATCATTGCCCGCAACTTCTTCATGGCGCTCCCCGAGAGCTTGGAGGAGTCAGCCCGAATCGACGGGGCGAACGATATTCGCATCCTGTTCTCGATCATCGTTCCGATCTCCATGCCCATCATTGCTACCCTAACGTTATGGATGGCTGTCCAGCATTGGAATGCCTGGTTCGACAGCTTAATCTATATGACGGACTCACACAAGCAGGTGCTGCAGGTCGTCATGCGGCGAATAGTACTTCAGGGCACGAAGGATATGATGGATGTCAACAACTTCGATGATCGTTCGCTCGTTGCCAATCCGGAAATGATTAAGGCCGCTACGATAATGGTTACGGTCATGCCCATCATTATGTTCTATCCTTTTTTGCAAAAGTATTTTGTCAAAGGTGTTCTAGTCGGCTCCCTAAAGGGCTGATTATTCCTCAGGGTTGAGCGAAGCCCCGATTCCGGGTCGGTGCTAGTTGATACCATATAGATAGGCACTAAAACCATGGGAGGTCTTATAAAATGAAAACAACCAAATTCAAACGTCTGGCCGTGCTTTCCGCGGCATCTCTCCTTTTAGCTGCTTTTACGGCTGCCTGCAGCTCAGGGGATGGCAAAGAAGCGGCTGGGACTAGCGGTAGTAGCGGAACTACTGGAACTAAAACAACGGACCATGCACCTCAAGCGGATAAAAAATACAAAATTTCTTGGGTTTCGGGACAATCCACCCCTGTCGTGAAAGATGCCAAGATGGTTAAATACTGGAATGAGAAATTGAACGCAGAGCTGGACATCTGGAACATTGAATCCAACAATTACGCCGAAATGATGAACCTCAAATTCGCATCCGGTGAGATTCCTGACCGCATGCTGGCTAAAGGCTTCACTGTCCTGCAAAAATACGTCGATCAAGACCTGCTGGCGGAGATCCCGCTAGATATGCTTAAGAAATACGCACCGAACGTGTATAGCAAGACGGAGAAAGAGTTTCCGAATGCTTTCGAATATGCGAAGATTAACGGCAAAATCTATGGAATTCCTCAGCTTAACATGTACGACCGCTATCGAGCCCCTGTTGTCTGGAGAGGGGATTGGCTGAAAAATGTAGGCATCACTAAATCGCCGGAGACATTAGAAGAATTCGAAGCGGCTCTCTACAAGCTGACGAATGAAGATCCTGACAAGAATGGTAAAAAAGATACGTACGGCATCTCGAAATCAGGCGTAACGAACGTCTATGGCGCTTTCGGATATTTGCCGGACCGATGGAACGCGCGAGACGGCAAGCTCGTATTCGGCGCCATTCAGCCGGAGATGAAGGATGCCTTGAAGCTGCTTAACAAATGGTATAAGGACGGAGTTATAGATCCTGAGTTTATTACTGGGGAGAACAACGGAGGATATTGGGCGCTCTCCCATGCCTTCATCAACGGCCGGATTGGCACAAGCAGCCTCGGGTTGTATTACCACTGGAAGCCGCTCTTATTCGAGGGGGACAGCGCTTCGCACGACTACGTGGAGCTGAAGAAAGTGAATGCCGCAGCAGCAGATGCACTTGTATATGGCTTGCCTCCAAAAGGGCCGAATGGCAAGATGGGAGCTCCTCAAGGCAGTATGATCAACGGCAACTTTGTTGCATTCGGCAAGCAGCTGGAGAAGCAACCGGATAAGCTAGCCAAAATATTGCAAATGATTGATCAGATCAGCGCCTCCACCTATGAAAACTACGTTACTGCTATGCTGGGGGTCGAAGGCCAAGAGTGGACATTTACAGACAAGAAAGTACCTCTATTAAAGACTGGAATAACGACTCAGGATCTGGAGGCGATGGGCGCTAACAACGTAATCGAATCGTTGGAGCTGCCAGAATTCTCAGCAATCCGTAACCAAGTTAATGTCAAATGGGCGTCCGATCAAGGCTTCGAGAAGGGCGGAATTCGCAATCAGCTTCTCACAGCCGTTCCCGCACAAGGCAAGTACCAAGCTGAATTAACGAAGCTCCAGGAGCAGACATACTTGTCCATCATCACCGGTGATAAACCGCTTTCCGAGTTCGACGAGTTCGTGAAGAAATGGCGCAGCAGCGGCGGCGATCAAATGGAGAAGGAAGCCAATGAATGGTTCTCCAAGGTGAAGAAGTAAGCAGCTTGCTGAACAATAGAGTAGTATGACTTAACGAGGTCAAGGGTTTGATATTCGTAATGCGAGCGGATTCCGCACGCAGTGCGAACTTACTCTTGACCTCGTTTTGTTTATTATTCTGATAAGGGTACTTTTCAGTGCTTATATCACTTAAAAGTACGTACTTATCAATCCAGTTTATATGGTTATATAATAGCACTACTGAGTCAAGCTATTACAAAATCAGCTTCTCATTCATCATATAAGTAATAGGAGTGGATAAAAAATGAAAAACTTGCAAGATACAATTCAATTAAATCACGGTAAACCTTTTCCTTGGCTAGGTCTAGGAGTCTTCCAGGTCGAGGACGGAGATACCGTTATTCAAGCCGTTGAAGAAGCCATCGCCATTGGCTACCGTCATATTGATACTGCTGCTATTTATCAGAACGAAGAAGGCGTTGGAGAAGGCATTCGGCGTGGATTGAAACGCTCCGGACTTAAACGCGAAGATTTGTATATCACCTCGAAACTATGGAACGCGGATCAAGGCTATGAGAGCACAATAGCTGCTTACGAGAAAGGCCTCAATAGTCTTGGTTTAGACTATCTTGATTTATATCTTATACACTGGCCTGTTGAACATAAATTTCTAGAAAGCTGGAAGGCGCTGGAGTTTTTATATCAGGAAGGACGCGTTGGGGCTATTGGAGTTAGTAACTTCCAGATCCATCACTTAGAAAATCTGCTTAAACAAGCTGCTGTGAAACCGGCAATTAATCAAGTGGAACGTCATCCACGACTCGTTCAGAATGAACTTAAATTATTTTTGGATCAACACAGTATCCAAGCTGTCGCCTGGGCACCATTGATGCAGGGCGAGATTTTGCAAGAACCGGTAATCCAAGCCATCGCAGATCGCAAAGGAAAATCGGTTGCCCAAATCGTGCTGCGTTGGCAGCTTCAGAGCGGCTGGGCAACGATTCCAAAATCGATTCAACCAACCCGCATTCAGTCCAATGCGAATATTTTTGACTTTTCGCTAAGCGATGCAGAAATGGCAACTATTTCTGCACTTGATCAGCATCGTCGGGTTGGTCCAGATCCAGATCATTTCGATTTTTAAGTTTTACTCAGTACAGTCGTTTCGTATAACTTTCCTGCAGCATCGCAGCTACTTCATCCACGGTCACAGTCATATTATCGCTCACATGCGCTACCAGCATCTTAGCAACAGAAGGGCGCGTTTCCCTTGGGAGCCAGCTTTCAGCCTGCCATAAGCCTGAGCGTTTGAATGCTTTGGCGCAGTGCACATAACATTCCTGGATCTCAACGCCAATGCCCATCATAGGCTGCTTGCCATTCACAGCTGTCAATTGCAGCAGCTCGGGGTCTCGTGTAATGCATGCGTTACCGTTTACTCGAAAGGTTTCTTCCAGACCCGGGATAACAAACAGGAGACCAATTCTGCCATTCTGTAAGATGTTCTGTATAGAATCCATCCTTTTGTTGCCCGGTCTTTCTGGCAGGAATAAATGCTTGTCATCAATAATATGAACGAAACCAGCGGCGTCTCCGCGAGGCGACACATCACAATGACCTTCTGAGTCTGCAGTAGCTATCATTACAAAGGGGGACTTGTTAATAAATTCTTTGCTGTGGGCATCCAACTCGGTTCTCACCTTACTGGCCGCCAGCTTACTCGGATAGCCAAGCTCCTCCCGTAGTTCCTTGAATTGTTCGATTGAAGTCATCTGCTCTTGAAATGTATAGGCCATTCTCTGTCCTCCCCTCCTTTCTATCGTACATATAAATTCTACATGTAGGATACAATAATTCCAAATTGAATTTGGGGGTATGATCTATGAACATATTTGAAGTGGTACTAGATACGATAAAACCTTTTGCTGATGGAGAGAAACCGCCGCTCCATGTCGGCGAAGTCATGAATCTATGGTTTTATTTAACTGGTGTGGAGCAGACGCTTCGAGCCGACCAGATCTCTTTCAATATTGTTCAGGACGAGGAGCTCAAAGAGAAGATTGAAGATATTATAGACAATGTGCATAAACCCATGATCCAACAATTAACAGAATTTTGTCAAAACGAAGGGATCCCGTTGCCGAAAACGACACCTCAGAAATCGGTCGGAGATTATCGCGATATTCCCGAAGGTGCTAAGCTTACTGACGAAGAGATCGCTAATCTTATTTCATATAACCTCGTAGTGGGCATTATGGCCGCTTGCAGAGGGATTACCGAATCAGTACGCCCTGATGTATCTATGATGTTCGTCAAATACCAGGCAATGAAAGTAACATTCGGCGTAACGTTCAAGGATATGATGATTAGAAAAGGGTGGTTAACTGTTCCCCCTTATTACCACTCTACCTAGCCTGCCATTTTATGATTCAAAAACCGACCAGACGCCTGATCGAACAAAAAAAGGTCCCTTCAATTCAAAGGAGACCCTTTTTTACTTGCTTCAAACGCTTAAGCGGGACTATACATGGCAACGCCGTCGTTTCCAATGGTCATCTTATACCGCATTCCATTCGGACTGTGTAAGTAAATTCCGTCAAAGTTCGTTGAACCTTGAACTAACACGGCGGCCGTCATGCCTTCAGCTATGTTGTCCGCAACCTGCACATCGCTGCATGTGCTTGTAACGCTAATGCCATATTGGTTTTGATTGCCAGTCAAAGCTTTTGTAATCCGATTACTTGCCACCTTCCCTTTTTTAGCCGAATTCGCTACAAGGATCCCGCTTCGCGTATTGTGGGTTTCGGTTGCCGGGGAATGAATGATATTTCCTATGACCTGAAACTTCTCCATACTCTGGATATAGATGCCGGTTCTGCCGCAGCGATCGATCTGATTATGGAGCACCTGAATGTCACCCGTGAGTCCACGGTTTTTGTAATCGGCGTCCGGTTCTTCAGAGAACATAGCCTCCACCGTTATATCCTGAAAAACGTTATGACTGATGGTTGCTTTGGTTACGTAAGAGATCCAGATTCCCCGATACTGGTTGCGGAACAAGTTGCCGGTAATGCTCACATGATGCACCCATCGCAGGTTGATGCAATTTTTGCTCGACGATCCCTGATCAAATACATTGTTGGCGATGATAACCGACTCCACTTTGGCATACACTAGAGCCGTTTTGGGCCATCCTACGCAATAAATCGTGTCGGACAACGTCCCCTTAAATATATTGCCGGAAATTACAATATTTTTACTGGACTGCGGCAGACCCGTCTGGTTACCCGCTGCGTCCTTGGATGAATTGGTATTCCCTGCCGGATTAGACAGCATAACGCCTCTGTTGCAGTTCAGGAACAAGTTGTTCGAGATGAACAGCTCTGCGAACTTGAAGCTTCGCACCCCGGCAAACGTCATCCCTTCAAAAGTATTGTCAACGACTTTGATATTCGAGTTGTAAAGGTCATACACAGCGTAATGATTGCCGACACCTGAAGGCCATGCTTGGGTGCCCGGTGTTCCACTGGCCCCGAAGTAGCAGTTACGGACCGTAATGTTGCGGCATGGCGTCCCATCGAACGCTCCCATTTGGCTGAAACCTTCCGCCGTATGATTGGCTAATTGAATCGCTTCCGCATAATCTCTGGATTGATCCGGCGTACTATCCCGATATCCAAGGAAACGACAATTTTCGATTACGACGTTCTCACAGGCGTTCATATCGACACCGTGAGCGGAAACGACGTCTCGCATTTCGATGTTGCGGATCGTGATATTCCTGCCTCTAGCCAAGCCGAATCCATTATACATATCAGGATATTGGAGGATGTTCCCTTCCCAAACACCTCCTTCAATCCATAAATCTCCATGCCCTTCGTAGCCTGGGAAGCCAGGGCCGTTATCCCCATTTACTAGAAACGAATGGTCATGGCAGCGCAGAATTTTGGCATCTGCATCTAAGGTCAGACGTGTATGGCGGTAAATCCGCAGCGTATCGGTGACTTTATAGGTGCCTTGAGGGATATGTACATGCGAACCCGACGCCTGGAGCGCTTGATTCAATGCGTTCTGAATGGCTGCCGTATCATCGGTTGAGCCATCTCCGACGGCGCCGTAGTCACGAACGTTGTTCACTGAGGATGTTTCCGTCGAAAAGACAGGATGGTCTTTCGGACCGTATACATCTTCCGTTACCGATTTGGCAAAAACACCGAAAGGTGATTGAAATAAGCTGGTGCCGGCCGCCAGGGCCACACTGGTCATACCCAGTGAGGCGAGCAGTTTTCTTCTGCTAATAGGACGTGTTGCTTGTGCCTCATGTTCCTGTTCCAGTTCATGTTCATGTTTCGACATTATTGTTTCCTCCCTAACCAATCTTTTTCCGTAGTTACGTTCATGGTCTTACCGTCGGAGCGAAGCATAATATTGCCATGCATGCCTGTGGAGTAAACCTTCGCGCCTTTTTTCTCCAGACGCTCCAGCAGGTTCGGGCTTTGAAACAGGTTCTGGCTCATGATGACGATCTGCGGGGAAACGGCCTGCAAGAACTGTTCCGATGAGGAGGTCGATTCGCTGCCATGATGAGGAATATCCATCATGTCTGACTTCAGCTTCTCTTTCCAAGGAGAAGAGGCAAGCTCAATCTCCCGGTGTTTGTAGATGTCAGCGGTAAACAGGTACGAGCGTTCGCCATAAGTCATCCTGAGCACCATCGAATAATCGTTAATTTCCTGGGCTGAAAACGTCTTCACCGCTTCGGGCAAAGATGCCTTTGGCGGATTGAGCACCTCGAATCGCACATGCTCGCCCAGTTGGAACACATCTCCCTCCTCAAGCGTTTTTATAGGGACTTTCTTCGCTTCCATAGGAGCAATCGCATTGTTGTATGCGGACGATTGCGTATACGGCAAATTCACCATATAAAATGACTTGATCAGCTTTTCCTTCGCCACGGTGGCGAATCCCCCGATATGATCAATATGAGGGTGCGTATTCAGAGCAATGTCCAGAGAATCGATCCCAAGCTTATTTAAGTACTCCACCACTTGCGGTCCGACTTGCGGCAGTCCAGCGTCTACTAGCATCGTTTTGCCATCGGGAGAAACAATCAGGAAGCTGTCCCCCATCAAATTATCCCCATCCAAATAAAAATAACGGATGGTCAGTTGTCCTTTACCAGCTTCCTTGTCGAATATTTGCTCCGTACGTACGGATGGCACGATCTTCGGACTCGGATCAGACAATGCGACCGGCGTAGCCTGTGGCTGGTTATCCGTGCACGCCATAAGCAGCAAGGACAGAGCGACCGCGATGCACATTAGCTTCGCAATGGCTATCCAGCGATTGAAGAACATGATGGATCCCCCTTTCTATGCCGAAGATAAGCAGGAGGGCGACTATGCCGCCCTCCTGGAATCGGCAAGCTTCGCCTTATTTGCTCTTGTAGCGATCGTAAGCTTGCTTGTAGCCTTTTATATATTCATCCACACCCATTTTATCAACCGTTGCGACATATTTATCCCAATCCGACATCGGTGCAGAGCCGGAAATAAACTTCGCTTCCATCTCACCGATATAACTCTGGATATCGTTTCCAACTGTCGATCTGAACTCTGTTTCTTGCTCTGTAAAGTTGAATGCATTCCACAGCTCTTTGACTTTATGCTGTTCCGCTTTTTTCCCTACAGCAATCGATTCCGGCAATGTCTCGGAGCCTTTGAAATACTTTTCCTGCACATAGCCCGGATAACTTCCGCCGAGCCAAGTGATATACTTCGCCAACGCCTGGTCCATGGTCAGTCCGTTCGGATTCTTCGTGATTTCTTCCACAAATTCCAGCTTGCCGTCTGCCGCTTTTCTATAGGTTTGTCCTTCAACACCCATGAAATAGAACGTTGCTCCTTCGTCGCCATATAAGTGGTCGATCCAGCGAATCGTCGCTTCAGGGTTCTTGTTTTTGTCTGTGATTACGAATGATCCAGGCCATACGACTGGCACCTTAATATGAGTATATAGCTGATCGCCGTACGGCCCCTTTAAGGCTCCGAGTCCAAAATACCCCGGCTGGGCCATCTGGGTCATCGGATTCGGATTGATCGTCGAGCCAAAGACTCCCTTCTGACCTTTTGCGTACAGGGCAGCTGTCTTAACCGTGAAAATTTCCTTATCGATTAAGCCTTCTGTGTATAGCTTACGCACGTACTCGATGACCTCTTTGTATTTCGGATCCGTCCGGAAGAAGCGCAGCTCATTCGTTTTGGGATCGACATCGACGAATTTGTGGCCCAACCCGCGGTTCCCGAAGCCCCATGCCCCTCTTATTTGTTCAATAAATGGATTAATGCCCTCTCCAGCGTAAGGGATTTCGTCCGCCTGACCATTCCCATTCAAATCGGTATTTTTGACGGCCTTCAAATATTGATACAATTCCTCGGTTGTCGTTGGTTCCTTCATTTTGAGCTTCTCCAGCCATTCCTGCTTAACCCATAGCGGAGTTCCGATGAGCATAGGAAGGAAGTCCGGACTGTAAAAGGACGGGAATGAATAGATGCCGCCGTCAGGCATGGTCAGCCCTTTTTTCAAGTCTGGGTATTTCTCCATCAGCTTCTTGAAATTGGGCGCATAATTGTCGATCAGGTTGTTCAGCTTGACGAAGGTTCCCTGAGCGCCGTATTTCGCTAAATCCGCGGAAGATACTCTAGAGGAGTAAAAAGCGTCCGGATAATCCCCGCCTGCGAGTGCCAGATTGCGTTTCTCGGTTAAATTCTCAAAAGGGACGAGCTGGAATTTGACGTTAACATTCGTCATTTTCGCGTATTCTTTCCAGACTAGCGTTTCTTCGAAGTTGTTGCCATTGGTCGCAGCTTTACCCGTGAAAAAGGTGAGCGAAATGGGCTCTTTCACGATCGGCATGCCCGTTTTGTTTAAGTTAGCAACTTCCTTGGCATCGGCTGGCTTGGTTGGATTCTCCGATGCACCTCCCGATCCTCCACTACAAGCCGACAATAGACTTCCTGCCATGGCAGCCACCACTGTCAGAGACACCCAGCTTTTTCTTTTCATAGACTTTTTCTTCCTCCCTTATTTCCCTTTGTATCTATTGGCTAAAAGGCGTACCTTCATAGCTTAGCTCATAAATTACAGGATTCCTGTCTCTTGTTCACGACAGCTCTTCACCCTTTGACCGCACCGATCATAACACCCTTGACAAAATACTTCTGAAGGAACGGATAGAGCAGGAATACCGGTAAATTAGCTACGATTACGACTGCGTACTTGATGGCTTCGCCTTCCATCATGACCCTGGCATTCGTGTCGTCACCAACACCCAGCATCTCCTGCATTTGTCCCTGAATCAGGATTTCACGCAAGAACAGCTGCAACGGGTATAGTTCGCGATCCGTCAAATAAATGAGAGCGCTGAAATAGGCGTTCCAATGCCCAACACTGTAGAACAGGATCATGACCGCTATAATGGGCATCGATAGCGGCAGCACAATTCTCACAAGCGTACCCAAATTCGAACAACCATCGATCGAAGCGGCTTCTTGCATCTCGTGCGGAATGCCGGTTTGAAAAAAAGTTCGCATAATTAATATATTAAATACGGAAACAGCTCCCGGAATAATAAGCGCCCACATCGAGTTAAGCATCCCTAAATCTTTGACCAATAGGTAGGTCGGAACCATGCCTCCGCTGAAAAACATCGTAAATACCATAAAAGCGGCAATAAGATTGCGGCCATAAAAATCTCTTCGAGAAAGAGGATACGCAGCTGCGATCGACATAGCCAGATTAATGGTGGTCCCGACTATGGTATAAACAATCGTGTTCATATACCCGGTTAAGATTTCGCTATTTTGAAAAACTTTATAGTATCCGACTAACGTAAGTTGTTTGGGCCAAAGCCAAACCTCGCCAAGCATGACCTTTTCGGGACTGCTAATGGATGCCGCCAGTACGAACACTAACGGATATAATACAATGATGCAAATAACCGCTAATATCGCATGGACCATCCAGTCAAATACTTTTTCGCTGTTGCTATGATGCTTCATGCTGCCCCTGACCTCCTACCATAAACTTGTATCATTTACTTTACGGGCAATTCGATTGACGATTACAAGTAAAGTGAAATTGATGACGGAATTGAACAACCCTACGGCTGCGGAGTAACTGTATTGGCCATCGATGATCCCTTTGCGGTATACATGAGTCGATATAATATCAGATGCAGACATATTAAGCGAATTCTGCATCAAGAACACCTTCTCGAAGCCAACACTGAGCAAGGAACCCATATTCAAGATGAGCAAGATCGTTATCGTAGGCATAATGCCCGGCAAATTGATATGCCAAATGCGTTGCCAGCGACTCGCTCCGTCGACCCTGGCCGCTTCATGAAGCTGCTGATCGATTCCAGTTAATGCGGCCAGATAGATGATGGAGCTCCATCCCATTTGCTGCCATACACCTGACCCCACATATATACTTTTGAACCAAGCCGGCTCCGTAAGGAAATTGATTGGAGCTCCCCACAACCAGGTGATCAGTCCATTCAATATTCCGGTTTGAGGCGAGAGGAAAATGAAGATCATCCCTACCATAACTACTGTGGACAAAAAGTGCGGCGCATAAGTAACGGTTTGTACGAAACGGCTAAACCTCTTTGAACGCACCTCGTTGATTAGGAGGGCAAGAGCAATCGGCACCGGGAAGCCAACCAACAATTGGTATACTCCAATGCCGAGCGTATTTTTGATCAATCTCCAGAAATAGTAGCTTTCAAAAAAGCGCTCAAAGTGTTTGAAGCCGACCCATGGGCTTCCCGAAATCCCCTTCGTTGCGATAAAGTCTTTGAAGGCGATCTGCACACCGTACATGGGGAAATACTCGAATATAACAAAGAAGGCAATGACCGGTAAGATTAGCAAGTACAAATCCCAGTTCTTTTTAATTCGCCTCACGGTTGCCGAACGTTTTGTTCTGGGGCTGATATTCGGTTCTGCTGTGGACATAGAAGATAAGTTCGACATTTCTCACCCGCTTTCGTTTTCTTTTCAGATCGTAGCATGGCGGTGTAGAAATGGATATTTACAGTTCTTGTGTTCATTCGCTAATCATTGCCCTACCCAAAATAATGATAACTACATAAAAAAAAGCAACTTTGTTAATAGGGTCATGTTAATGTAGAATAAGTGAAATCAGTATAAGGCACTACGTCACCAGAAAGAGGGGCATCCTTCATTGAAATGGCCTACCTTAAACCGGCAAATGTTATTTTTCAAAATATTCATCAGCTTTCTAATTATCATTTTGCTGTTATCCACTTTTAATTTGCTATCCATCCATTTATTCGGCAAGGGTATACAAAAAGAAATCATTCAGTATAACCGTCTGATGCTGACCAATACAGCGGAACGTTATCAAACCCACTTCGAACGGATGAAGACCTTGCTGTTTGATCTTTATTCGGATGAGTACGTCGTAGCGTTCAACAGCCAAATTCTCAGAAAGAACCAAGCAGATATAGCGTACTCGACCGCGGCGGATCTGATGAAAAATCTCCGTTCCGAAGCGTACAATCCGATGTTTTACCTCCATAATGTGTTGATTTATTTCGACTCGCCTTCCATCGTATTTGAAAAAGAAGGAAGCGTCGATGCGGACATGATGTTCTCCCGATTCTATGTAAGCGAGGACTACCCTCTCTCATTCTGGAAGGACAACCTTCGTCAACCTAGCAATTACAAGCTGCACCCTGAACATACATTTAAAGTGTCCACTCTGAATTCTTCATTGGATGTCCAGCTCATCCCCTTCTCGTTCCGGATGCCTGCTTCCAATTATCAGGTGATTGCTTTGCTAGATGCTGATCGGCTTCGGGAAGCTTATTATGGCAAGGAGGACGACCGTCAGTTCATGATTCTGAAAGAAGATGGCTCGCTGTTGTATCGTTCGTCCAACCTGATGTCAGCAGCAGATATTCCTATATTTAATGAAGGAACCAACCATATCTTGTCCGGTGATTATTACTTTTTCAAGGAAACGGCTTCCGATACAAGTCTTACATACATAACAGCCGTCCCTTATTCCGACATCGAATCGAGGGTCAGGAACACTACACTTACACTGCTTCTGATCTCTGCTTTATCGATTATCATTGGCATCATTGCTTCTTTATTCTTCAGCCGCCACATCAATCGGCCTGTCAAAGATATGGTATCTTTGCTTTTACGCAGAGATTCGGGCAAGCTGAAAAGCACCATTCACGAGTTCGACGTGATCCATCAGAACATTCGGGATTTGATGCTGGAGAAGGAGGCCATCCACAAGGATCTGATCGACAAACGATCCCTTCTGACCAACTTTGGTTATATCAATAAATTGAAAGCTATTATGTCCAACATTAACGACTGGAAAGATATCGATGAAATGGACGAACCGTTCTTCATCGTGCTGTATCAGCTGCATTTCAAGACTCTATCGATTGAGAACAATCAGATGAACACCGACCGAATGGCTTATTATATTCTGGAGTATATCAATACCGTCATGAACGAGTATATTCCTAACACCCATACGTTTCAAATCGAAAATAACCAAATTTTGTCTCTTATCCGCGGTAGAAAAATCGGCTTAGACCTGGAACAGGCGCTCGAGATGCTAAAAAAGGTGTTAGACCGCGATAATGCTTATTTCCTGGTGACGATCGCCATCAGCCCTGATCATGAGCATTCTTCTGAATTTAACGATACCTATCGTGAAGTTCTGGAGATGGCGCAGCGAGCAAGGCCTATAAATGAAATACAAGTAATTCGGGAACGCCGCAATATTCCCCCTCAGCTGGTGTTCACCGTGTTGCAGGAGCAGGAGCTATATGCGAATTTACAAGCGGGAAACCATGCTTTCTGCACTTTATTCTTGAATCGGATGCTTGATCAGTTCGACAAAAAGGAAGCAAGCATCCAACAGCTGCGGCAGTTGGCCATTGGAATCATCGCAAGGGTAGTAAAAATATTGGTTCCATACGGAGTCGACGCGGAATCAACGATGCAGCAGCGCTATATGGAGCTCATGGAAGAATGCTATATGTTGGACCAGTTCAAACAGTTCTATGATCATCTGTTCTCCACAGCCGCTACAATCATCATAACGATCAAAGAAGAACAAGATCCTACGATTTCGTTCATCTTGCACTATTTAGAAAACCGTTATGCGGACGATCTGTCTCTTGACCTGCTTGCCAATAAGCTGAATTTATCCGTTGCCTACTTGTCTGTTTACATTAAAGAGAAAACCGGCACCAACTTCAGCGAGCACTTGAATGCCATCCGAATTCGCAAAGCGAAGGAGCTGCTTGCGGACGATAATCTCAATGTGCAAGAAATCAGTCTTCAGATCGGTTACCAGAACGTGACTTCTTTTATACGAATGTTCAAGAAAATAACCGGCGTCCCGCCAGGTGAATATCGGAAAACAAAACGTTTGTAAACAACATTAAAAAGTGTCTATTGCCAGACGCCTTGTTCAGAAGTAGGATAATCATGTTTTATACAATCTCGTATATCGCATGCCAAGAATGGGGGACGTTTCAATGGAGTGGACGATCAGTTACTCAGATTTGCTGTTATTGGGCAAGCCAGTGGAAGAAAATGTGGAAACCCTGATTAGTGAAGGAGCGAAGCATATCGAGCTTCTGCTGGACGGGGAGGCATGGGACGATTCGCAAGGCACTATGGACAGAGTAATCCCCTACCTCCTGAATGCCGGCGTCTCTTATTCCGTGCATCCACCGGCATGGGATACGAATCTGTCAAGTGAAAATCAAGCCATACGCGATGCTTCATTCGATGAATACCGCAAATCGATTCTGTTTGCCCACCGCATCGGTGCCAAGCATGTCGTGATTCATCCCGGCTTTTGCTTTTCGCCGGCTTTTAGTAAACAAACAGCGATCGCTCGTGCCGAAGATGCCGTAAACAGGTTATGCCGGATCGCTTCTCCGCTTGGGATTCAATTGGCTGTGGAGAATGTAGGTTATCACGGCAGTTCGCTTTTTACGGAGGATGAATATGTGAGGTTCGTCCAGCAGTTGGACGATGCGGCTGTCTATTTGGTAGACACGGGTCATGCTCACCTTAATGGTTGGAATATTCCAGCTCTGCTCCAGAAAGCAGCCCCCAGACTAGGATCCGTACACCTGCATGATAATTTCGGAAGCTCCGACGAGCATCTGCCCATCGGTAACGGCTCTATAGAATGGGGACCGATTTATGAAGTTCTGAGTTCGATGCGCGATTGCCAGATGATTCTGGAATACGCCCCTGGAACGGATCCTTCCAGACTTCGTTCTGATGCAGCTCTTCTTCTGCAGCGGCTCAATCGAAGGCCCTAGACGAATTCTGTGGGTACTGAATAAGAAAAACCGCTAGAGAGGATCACTCTAGCGGTCCTTGCGACCCGAGTTTAGTTGTGCGCGCGGGAGGGCAGGAAGGTGGGCTACGATTGCTGTTGTGCTAGGGTTCCCTTGATTATGATATTTAGAGGTAGGAACCCCACCACAAAGGCAACCACTTCGTTTCTCCGCTCCACCTCCCTGCCCTTCTATTCGACTTTGGATTAAAGAGTTACGTCTCTATATGCTCCGCCTCCAGTTTTGCTGGACGCACATCCTCAATTCTATACTCGTGGTTCGCCGCTTACATATAAGCCATGTTACTACTGTCTATTTGGGACATTTCATCACGTATGCACGAATTAGCCAACCTGACTATCCTCTATTTCCGCATTGTGAACCGATTAACTTCAAAAACAGGCCAATAATCAATAGTAAAACTTGCTATCCCAGAAAAAGCCGTCTTTTCCGCCCTAATAACCTATAAGAGCACTTGCTATCTGATCTAACAATCAAGCCATGCTGGCCAACATTTGCTCCGTCACCCTATACAAGAGAGTCTCGCCTTGCAAGTATCTCTCGCACTCGTCCACCGCATAGACACCCATGCGAGCTACTTCATTATTCATACTTCCCGCAATATGCGGGGTTAGAATCACATTGTCCAGCTTCAGAAACTCGCTGTCCGCCTGGACAGGCTCCGGGAATGTCACATCAAGCAAAGCGGTTCGCATAGGCTGATCACGCATCGCTTGGATCAGATCAGCTTCTACTACTTGGGCACCACGGCCTGTGTTGATAAACGTAGCATGCGGAAGCATACAGTTGAAATGCTCTTTGTTCAGAATGCCCACCGTTGTTGGCAAATTCGCCAGGTGATTGGAGATCGTCTCACAAGTGGAGAAAATATCAATCAAATCCGTCTTTTGTACACCAAGCTCCAATGCCCTCTCATCTGGAAGGTACGGATCGAATACTTTCACTTTGATGTTAAAGTTACGCAAAAGCTCGATTACTTTCCTGCCTATCATGCCTGCGCCTAGAATGCCCACCACATTGTTATAATTCCCGGTGTAGTGTTGGGTCAAAGCTCTAGACTGAGGATAATCGATTTTATACACCCTTGAGGCATGGAAGAATCCCTTGCTTGCTAGCATTATCTGAGCAACCGTATACTCTGCTACTGGAATGGCATTAGCTGCCCATGAGCTGACGACTTGAATATCTTGACTCAAATACGTTCTGGCGAAGGATTGAACCGACCCAGCACCGTAGAACACAATCTTCAGATTAGGCAAGTACTGTCTAACCTGTTCTTCTGTGAGCTGCGGAATCCCCCATGTGGAAAAAGCAATCTCTACGTCTCCGAGTGATTCTTGATAAAGCTCCACATTGCCCTCATTAATATGTAACGGATTCAGGTCGACTAATTCATTCAACCTCGCAATCGATTGTTCGTCAAAAACCTTGCTTATCATCGTATTGTTATCTTGAGCCAGGAATATCGCTTTCTTTTTCAATTTCCCTTCACCCCTATAAATCAATATAATCCATCCGAATCCCTCAGATGGATTATATGATACAGGAAGCCCAGATAAATTCCTAGTACTTAATACTTGCATTTCGTTTGCGAATTCTTCAAATTAATGCGATGCCGCGTGCTCCTCGTGATCCCCGCCCTCTGTGACTTCCAGCTTGTCGCCCCCCATGAAGAAAGCAGCAGCCAAGGCAAGAACAGCAGGAATGATGCCCCAAGCAAAGGTCTGCACAATGGAAGAGGACAACGCTTCGGTAATCTTGTCTAACACCGGTGCCGATATCGTTGCACGGGTCTCTGGTTGAAGCAATAAGTGCGGATCACTGAGTAAATCTCCTGAGGGCGCTTGATTGCCGGATCCCGCAAAGGTGTCTACCAATTTTCTGCTGAACACATGGCTCTGAATAATACCGAATACGGTAATTCCGATGGTCATGCCCAGCGAGCGCAAGAAATTGAGCGTGGAACTCGCTGACCCCCGTTGTCTTGCCGAGAAAGCATGTATAGCTGCATTGCTTAACACCGAGAAGGAAGCCCCAATGCCAAGACCGATTAGTACCATATAGATCGTAACGATCAACCGTGATGAATCTGTAGACAAAGTGGTTAGCAACGCTACTCCAATCACGAGTAAGAATAATGTAGGAATCATTATCGATCGGTACTTGATCTTCGTCATCAGGAATCCGCCCAATGTTGCGGTAACTACCGATGCCAGCATCATAGGCAGCAGCACAAGGCCGGAATTCGTAGCCGAGCCTCCGAGAACCCCCTGAATGAAGATCGGAATATAGATAGAAGCTGTAATGAACGCCGCTCCGCTGAACATGGCCATAAGGTTACTGGACGAATAAATCTTTTTCCTGAACATGGCATAGGAAATGATCGGCTCTGCCACCTTCGTCTCAGTGACGAGGAATATAATCGTAAGCACGACAAAGCCAGCAAACAATCCCAAGATGTTAATAGAATCCCAGGCATACTCCTTGCCCCCGAGCTCGAGTGCGAACATTAGGCAAACTACTGCGCCAACTAGCGTGAATGCACCAATCCAATCGATCTTTTGCTTGGAATGCTCATGTGTTTCTTTGTAGTAGAAAGCTATCATAATAAAGGCAACGATACCAATAGGCAAATTGATATAGAATACCCACTCCCAACCGATGTAGTCCGTAATATAAGCACCGAGCAAAGGCCCGAATATACTGGACATTCCGAATACCGCTCCGAATAACCCGCCTAACTTGCCTCGTTTCTCGAGGGGAACCGAATCGAACATGATTGTGAATGCAATCGGGATCAATGCGCCGCCGCCAATCCCTTGTATGGCTCGATATATACTAAGCTCGATGATGGTGTTAGCAGTTCCACACAGAATCGAGCCCAACATAAACACCAGAATTCCGAATATGAAGAACCGTTTACGCCCATACATATCGGATAATTTACCGAAGATCGGCATCCCTGCCATCTCGGCGACCATATAGGCTGAAGTAACCCAGACGAACTTGTCGAAGCCTCCCAGCTCCCCTACAATCGTGCCCATGGCCGTCGCTACGATCGTATTATCCATAGATGCCATCAGAATGCTCAGCAGCAATCCTGCAATAACGATACCGATATGGTTGTTTTTCGTTGTTGTTGCCATAACCTGATCTCCCTTATTTATGATTCATGTGGTTTTACTTCAAATTGACTCTAAGTACTCATTTCGTATCCTTCTGCGCCGCCCTCCCCAGATCAAGGAGCTTATTCATCGTGTTCCAATTACGCGTCGTTGCCGGCACGCCTACCTTAGCCTCGAGAAAATTGTTCGAGAATATCGATTCCCTGATACTTTTACGGGCATAAATATATACCTCTGTATCCGTGCAGTGGAAATCATCAACGTCACTTTTGCAAGCAAGCAATCGTTCCTTAGCGTCTGGGGTCGGTTCTTCCGCCAGTAGAGAGAAATAAATATTTTCCCCTTCCTTGAGCTCCGACGCATCGTAAGGACAGTCCGCGACAATACGCTCCATCTCCTCAATCGTTCTCAGGACAACGGTGACCTCGTAACCGAACACCGCCTCGATCTGCTTCTCTAGCTGATGGCGCAGCTTCTTCGCTTTATCCTTGGACAGGAATAGCACATTGCCGCTCTGAATGAACGTCTGCACGCGCTCGAATCCCATTTCCTCGAACATCTGCTTCAAATCCGCCATCTTGATCTTCTTATGTCCGCCTACATTAATACCTCTGAGTAGTGCTACATATAGACTCATCCTTCGAACCTCATCTCAATTTTAAATATAGGGCTGAACGCCTTGTTCAATCCATTCTTCACGTGTCGGCCCGTATACACCTGCAATGTTCAGTCCAGCTTGACGCATCAAGACCGACATTTGCCCACGGTGATGAATCTCGTGTTGGATTAACAATCGGAGTGACGCCCCGTTCGTCCATCCTTCGCCAAATGCAGGTACGCCTTGCAGCAAGTACTCATCGGTCCATTGGCTCTGCACGGCATGCCGTACAGCTTGGGACAACCGATTGTATTCTTGGGCTATCGTTGTTGCTGAAGCAGGCGCTAATTCCTCCCCTTTCATCTTGTCAAAAACAAGCTCCTCACCTGACATACTGCTAATGACCGACACCAAATGCCAAGCAATTTGCCCGAGTTTCCGGTGATTCGGTGTAATGGCTTGCTCTAGCGATGTATCCGTAAGCAGATCCATTAATTTCTGAGTGGCCTCTGATTCCTTGGTCCATTCGGTAACGAAATCTTGAATTTTGTAGATCATCTTCTGTTGTTCCTCCTTCATGCAAATGACAAGCTTCATCCAACATCAGCCTTCATCATACACAAGGATGACTGACAGAATTAGTCAGTGAAAATTAATTAAGTTCATTAAATTACGGTTACACGCCCGAGATCCGCGTTATACGCTTTCAGCAGCAAATAAGTCAGTTTATCCATAGTCGCACCGTCGAAGATCGCTTTTTTCACTTCACTTTTGAAGGAGCAGTGCTTGAATGTGGCATTGCAGAAGGAAGTTTTTTTGAGAGAGCTGTAGTCGAAGTTCGCTCCGTTAAAGGTCTGGTTGTCGAAGCAGATCCCGGATAAATCGGACCATTTGAATTGAACGTTGTCGAACACACAATTTTGGAAGGAGGCGCCCCTCAGACTCGACTTCGACATCAGTGCTCCTGTCAGGTTCACGTTTTGGAAGATCGCATTATCCAGATTACTGCATTTAAAAGAGCTGTTCGTCAAATCAGAGTAGCTGAAATTCGAGCCTTGCAAGTTACTATAGTTAAATTTACCGTCATGCACCGAAATGGAAGTGAAGTCTGTATTCTGTAAATTGCTTTTGGAGAAATCCATGCCGATGATTTGATGTAATTTCCGGGTGCTAGCGTTCATACCTTCGATAAGGTCTGAGATTTCACCAATGGAATCAATCGTTTTCTCATAGGCCTCCTCCTCATCATAGCCTTCCTTCCGCATGTCCGCATACTCCATGGGGATCAGTTAGCCAGTGATTGTATAGGTTATTGGAGCGGGGAAGACGACTTTTTCTGAGATAGCAAGTCCTACTATTGGTTATTAGCCAGGTTTTGAGGATAATCCGTTCACGATGCGGAAATAAGGGATAGTCGGATTGGCTACTTCGTGCGTAAGTGATGAAATGGCACAAATAGACAGTAGTAACATGGCTTATCTGTAAGCGGTGTGCTATTGAATTTATGACAGTATCGAGCGGGCTTGTCGGATCGTCTCGGCCACAATCTCCTCCGCATCCTGTCCGGAAGTCAGCAGTCTTGTACCTTGTCCCGCCCACAATGACATATAGTCCGTGTTATTCTGCCTTGCTGCGACATTCCTGATATCACGGGTCATTGTATTCTGCGTCGGAAAAGGAAGAGGGTGAGCGCCGCTTGCATCCCATTCCCTAATAAATCGATTACGCACTCCTCTTGCCGGTCGACCTGAGAAAGCTTTGGTTAAGACTGTGCTTTCTTCCGTACTTTCCAACAGAGCCTGCTTGTAGGAGACATGTGCTCCAGATTGGATGGCTGTCAGGAAACGTGTCCCCATCTGCACCCCTTGAGCTCCTAAGGCCAGGGCGGCGACAAGCCCGCGTCCATCCATAATGCCGCCAGCGGCAACGACCGGAATCTTCACTTGGTCAACGACTTGAGGCACCAATGCAAGTGTGCCGACGTTTGCGCCCATGGGGTGCCCGGAAATGTCGAACGTCCCTCGATGGCCGCCTGCTTCACTTCCTTGAGCAACAATCGCATCACAACCGGCCTGCTCAGCCAAGAGAGCTTCACGCACAGTAGTCACCATCGCTACAATTCGAATACCAGCCGATTTGGCTTGTCGCATCAGCGGTTCTGGAAGAACGCCAAATGCAGTACTGATGACGGACACCTTTTCTTCTACTAATACTGCAAACTGTTCCCGGAAATAATCCGGAGTGGTCACGAGCCCTTCTGCCGCTTGGGGAATTCCAAGCACGTCCCGCACCCGATTCAGCTCTCGTGCTGCTTCCGCGTTTCTGATATTAGGGTCAGCAGCCTGGGGCATAAAAAGATTTACCGCGAACGGTGCATTCGTCAGTTGACGAATCCCCTGGATCGCTTCCCGGATCGAAGCCGGCTCCATATAGGCGGCTCCCAATGTCCCGAGTCCCCCTGCGCGAGACACTGCTGCAACCAGATTGACCGTTGACGGCCCGCCTGCCATCCCGGCCAGGAAGATTGGATAACGAATTTGAAACAAACGACAAAGATCGGTTTCCAGCAGGATGCCCATCATTGTGTCCTCCTTTGTAGAATCTATCTCTATATCATACTTCTTAATGCAAAAAAAATCAGAATTTCTATATAAAGAAGTAAAAATTTGACGGGTAAAAGTCAACATCTATAGCATGATATAAGCGCTTTCATGGGATAATGAGTCGTTGTCATCGGACAACAAGCATTCATCCTGATAGTGGAGGAATATATGATGAACACACGAAAGACGAAGAAGCTCCTTCTGCTCCGCCAACTGCCAGCGTCGATAATAGCGGTCCTGATCGCTGTCTCCTGCTTCGGATATTCTGCTGCAGCGGCTGATATCCAGGTGGCGAACTTCAGCTTCGAGCAGGAATTGTTAGGTTGGACGAAAACAACCGACAAAGACAATGGCAACGACCAGGACGACAAGGACAGCAGCATTAGTGTTACAAGTGATCAAGCCAGTGACGGGGTACAGAGTGTACGAATTTACGATGCCAAAAAATCCCGTGCTTATGGTCTGGAAAGCGAAAGATTGGCGGCGGAAGCAGGCGTAACTTATGTGACATTCGCTGACGTTCGGGTGGAAAGCGGAGAGGCTGATTTGTATTTACGCTTCTACAACGGCAGCGGTGAGCTGCTGGATGAGGCTTATTCGACCGCAACGCCGAACGGGAACTGGGGAACCATTCGGGTGAGCAAGACTGCACCAACCGGAACAACCCATGCTTCGGTTCATCTCCACTCAAGCAAGAAAAACGAAGGCACAGCCTATTGGGACCATATACGCTTCACTAAAGATTATACGAATCTCGGCGTCCAAGTAGGCGGCGCTGCCCCGCTTGGCTCCACATTCGGTAATGGAGGCAATCAAGATAAAATTTACTCCGTTGTGACAGGAAATGCCAATGATCTACCGATTATGCAGGTGATCGACGCAGACACAGACAGCGTGACAACAGCCGTAACGCTTCCGGGGGCGAGCGCCAAACCGACTGGTGTCTGGGCTGCCGCAACCGCAACAGACGGAACCGTCTACCTGGGTGCCTACGCGAACGGAAGAATGTACAAATATGTACCCGGAGAAACGAACATGACAGATCTCGGTCAAGCGATTGCGAACGAATCTTACGTCTATGATCTCGCGACGGGCAGGAATGGTAAAGTATACGGCGGAACCTACGGCCACGCAGGCTTTTTCCAATACGATCCTGCCAGCGGCTTCTCCCAGATCGGCAGCAAACCGATATATCAGCCGCCTGGGCGCAACATCACTTATGTCAGAGCATTAGCTCACGACGCCGTTCACGATGTATCCTATCTGGCTGTTGGCGTAAACGCATCAATCGTCCGATATGACCATGCGACCGGAACCAAGACGGATATATTGCCGGCGGCATATTCCAAAATTACGTTGGCCGGAGCGGTTGAATATGAAGGGGATCGCGTATTCGTTTCGATCGGAGGTTACGTGGTCGTCCTCCATGTCGAGGTACAACCGGATGGTTCAGTTGTTACGACCGAAGAGGCCGCGATTACCGGTACAACTCCAAGGGTATCGCCTGAACGCGATGGCAGCGTCTACTTAATCCAAGGCGGCAAATTGGCCCGATACGACATTGCATCCAAAACCGTAGTACCACTCGGACTTACGGTACCTGGACGCGTTCAGCGTTTCGGTTGGGTCACGCTTGAGGATCAGGTGAACTATCCTGGCGAGACTCTTATCGCCCTTTGCTCCACGAACAACGAAACGTTTTTGATGAAATATAACCCTAATAATGCATCATTCCGTATGGCGCATGTGGAAGGCTCTCCGCGCATACCTGGAGCGATTAACAGTATCGCAACTGGCCCGGACGGCAACATCTATACTAGCGCTTATTTGACCGGCAATCTAGGCATATATCGTCCTTTCCGCGGAGACGCGAACGATAAGCAGCCCGAGTACGTATATGCCCCGATCACGCAGATTGACAAAATGGCCTCATTCAACGGCAAGTTGTATTTGGCTGTTTATCCCGGAGGACATCTGCATGAATATGATCCTGATCAGCCTTGGCTACCTGGCGTCAACCCGAAGCTGCGGATCAGCACGACGGGATATGATCAAGATCGCCCCAAAGCGATTGCCTATGGAGACAATAAAGTGTTCATGGGAACGACCGGGAAAACCGGAGCGAGAGAAGGAGCATTATCCGTCTTCGATTACGTGACTGGTACAACAACCGTGCACAAGAACATTATCGCGGACCAGAGTATCGTCGCGCTCGCCTATTATAATGGCAAGCTGTACGGCGGTTCGACCATTCGCGGCGGATTAGAGAGTACGCCGTCGCAAACAGAGGCGAAGCTGTTCGTGTACGATCCGGCATCCGGAACCAAAACAGACGAGTACAGCTTGCCTCTTACTGCTAGCGGCAAGAAGCTGACTGCCATTACGGAGCTGGAGTTGGTTGACGGCAAACTGTGGGGCTTCGCCGAAGGTTATTTGTTCGTATTCAATCCTGAGACTAACACGTTCGAATATGTGGAACAGAAATTTGCCGATGTTAGTTACTCCGGCGGAACATATCGAGATGCGGATCTCGTCGCGGTCCAGAAGGACCCGAATTCCCTGTATGGAACGATCGGCAACAAGTATTTATTCAAGATCAATAAATCAGATAAGGTGGTCACGATTCTACAGTCTAACGGAGCTGACATGCTGACGGCAGACGAAGACGGCAATCTGTACTATAAACATAACGATACCGAGCTCTGGCGTTATTCCTTTTAATGAGATTGAAAAACGGATCTTCTCTGAAGAGAGAGGTCCGTTTTTTTTGCGGCTTTCGGCCGACCTGCACGGAATCGTTTTATGATACAATGTTGACAAATGATCAGGCGGGTGACGATATGACCTATTCTCCTGTATACCAAGATGTTTTGACTCATAATCAATACGGAAAAAGCCGGCTTCCGATCTTCATCATGGAAAAGTATATGCAGTATAATTACCCGCTTCACCACCATAATTTTGCAGAATTAAGTCTGGTTCTGGCTGGAACCGGAACGGAAATATTAAATGGCAAGCCTCACCGGTTCAAGCGTGGAACCGTATCCTTCCTGCTGCCCCATCACATTCATGAAATTCAACTCGACCAGCCTAATGTCCATAAATACAACTGTATGTTCGACGTCCAACTGCTGTTTTCCAGCCCGTCCGATCGTGAGCTTGCGAATACCTTACTCCAAACCGGTAAAGAAATACCTTCCCATTATGATTTGGATGAAGAACAAACCGTCATTATGGAACAAACATTCATCTCTATGAAACAGGAATATGAAAGCGAACAATTCGGGCAGGATACCGTCTTGCGGTCCAAACTCCTCGAAGCGTTCGTTTATTTGGTTCGAACAAGCCGTCCAGCCGCACCCAAAACTCCGCTCACACTACGGTCTAAGGATAAAGCATTAGAGCTGCTGCAATTTTTGCATCTTCATTTCCAAGAGGAAATTACGCTTAAGCAACTAGCCGACGAGTTCAATTTGAACCCATCCTACATCAGCCGCATATTCAAACAGCACGTGGGAAAAACACTAACAGATTACCTCCACTCTTTAAGGGTAGGTATGGCTACCAGTTTGCTGGCGACTACAACAATGAGTATCGTTGACATTACGTTCGAAGTAGGTTTTGAGCATGCACGAACATTTACAAGAGTGTTCAAGGAACTGCAAGGGATTACGCCAACACAATACCGTGAATTGCATCTTCAGCAGTATTTGCAACAGCATTAACGTCCGACTACGGAACGGATCAACCATTCGTTGGTAAGAATGTTCTGTATACTTAATCTCTCCCTTTTACCGCCATAGCTTTAGTGTATGATAGTAATTAATTATTATCTTTTTTGAGCACACGTCCCTCTAGGCGGTGAAGCCTGGAGTTTTTTGTTTTTCCCAAGACCCCACTATGTATGTCATTCATTAACCACGAACTTGTTGGTTTCGTCAGGAGGTTTAATAGTTGTCGCCGCACAAGCCATTATCGATGTCCTGGTTGCTTCGCTACCTTATTCCCGTCAAAGGGCGAATGTTCATCCTATTGATGCTGCTGTTAACCACAACCGCATTCCAACTCATCAATCCGCAGATCGTCCAACGCTTCATTGATACAGCTTCTGCTAAAGGAGCCGTCACGAGTCTGCTGGGTCTTGCCGGTTGGTACCTTGCCATTGCTGTCTGCAACCAAATCATCACAGTGTCGCTCAGTTACATCGGGAACGATGTGGCTTGGCGGGCTACCAATAAGCTTCGAGCAGATTTACTCCAACACTGCCTTCGGTTGGATATGCGTTTTCATAATCTCAAAACACCTGGTGAAATGATTGAGCGCATTGATGGGGACGTCAATAACATGTCGAATTTTTTTGCCATGTTCATCGTCCAGATTGTAGGCAGCTTCATTCTTCTAGCAGGGATTCTCGGATTCATGTTTGCTACCAACTGGCCCATTGCCACTGTCATGACGCTGTTTACCTTGATTTCTATAGGTGTCATGATCATCATTCGCAACCTGGGCGTAGCTACCTCACAGGCAGAACGCGGAGCGAGCGCTGCCTTATACGGCCTTATTGAAGAACGGATTGCAGGCATAGAAGATGTGCAGACGAACGGAAGTGTCCCGTATGTCATGAACCGATTCCATCGCGCCATGCGCACCGTATTCCAAAGAGGTCTCAGAGCATGGATGCTTCGAGTGGTTCCATGGAACACAACTGTGATCTTATTCACCATTGCTGTAACGGTGGTTTTACTGATGGGCGTTCACTTGTACCTGATCGGTCAGGTAACTCTTGGCACCCTGTATCTCCTGTTCCAGTACACCCAAATGTTGAACGAACCCATAGAACAGCTAGGCAATCAGATGCAAGAATTCCAAAGAGCAAAGTCCGGCATGCGCCGTGCCCATGAAATTCTCTCCCTGCGGAGTGAGGTTGTTGAGGGGAAGGAAGAGGCGCTTCCCGACGGAGCTCTCGGCGTGGAATTCGAGCATGTGAATTTCAGTTATAACAAAGGGAAGCTCGTGCTTCACGACGTCCACTTCACGCTGCAGCCTGGAGAAAGACTGGGCATTGTAGGGCGTACCGGCAGCGGCAAGTCCAGCATCAGCCGACTATTGCTCCGTTTATATAACATCGACAGCGGCACCATTCGGGTCGGCGGCGTGGATATTCGGACATTCCGGTTAGAAGCCCTTTATCGTCGAGTAGGGATGGTCACGCAGGATGTGCAATTATTCGATGGAACGCTCCGAGATAATCTCACTCTGTTCGACAACCGAATATCGGATAAGGAGATACTAGCAACCACTGAGAGACTAGGAATGCGACCATGGATTGACGGTCAACCGCAGGGATTAGATACTCATTTGTCATCGGGAGGAGCATCGCTTTCTGCCGGAGAGGCACAGCTGTTTGCTCTGACGCGAGTCTTCCTGACACGACCTAGCCTCGTCATATTAGATGAACCTTCCTCGCGGCTTGATGCAGCCACCGAAGCCAACCTACATGCAGCTGTCGACCAACTGATGGAACGCTGCACCGGGGTTGTGATTGCACACCGCTTGTCGACCCTCGAAAAAGTAGACAAAATCATGGTTCTCGGTGATGGACGTATTCTGGAGTTTGGTTCAAGGGAGAGCTTGTCACAGGATCCGTCATCTCGCTATGCGGAGCTTCTTAGAACGGATAGACAGGAGGAATTAGCATGACCGTAAGCCGTTTTATTGTGCGTTTAATGCAATTTCGCCTGTCTCTCTTTCTTATAAACGGACTATTATGGGGAGTCTTCCATTCTATGCCGGTACTTATTGGACTCGGTATGCAGTGGTTCTTTGATCGTGCTGCCAATCAATCCCACAATTACCTCTGGCTAGCGATCCCCCTTCTGGCTGTTGCCCTTGTCAGGATAACTAGGGTAGGGATGTTTTTCATCGCATTTTACAAATGGGTCACGTATTTCTATCACATCCAGGCCATCCTGCGTACCAACCTGCTTGCAGGCATCATGCGTTGGCCTGGCCGTAACCTTCCAGCATCTCCTGGTGAAGCCATGAGCCGATTTCGGGAAGACGTGGATGAGGTTGTAGAATATGTGGAATCATGGGTAGACTTCTGGGGGCGTTTGGCGTTTGCCGTTATTTCCATCGTCATTATGGCTCGAATTAATTGGCAAATAACCGCTGTCGCTATTCTCCCCCTTCTGATCATCACCCTGTTAAACAACCTGTCGGGCAATCGGGCGAGGCGATACAGTCAGTTAAACCGTGAAGCAACTGGAAGGATTACAGGATTTATTGCAGAAACCTTTGGCGCGATCCAAGCTATTAAGCTAGGGCAAGCGGAGGAGAATGTTCGATCCCGGTTTTTAAAGCTGAATGAAGCTCGCAGGCAAGCAGCCCTCAAAGATAATCTGTTCAAACAATTAATGAGGTCGTTGAATCAGCATGTCTTAAATATATGTACAGGTGTCATTCTACTGATGAGCGCTTCTCAGATGCAGACAGGACAGTTCACCGTTGGCAACTTTGCGCTTTTTACGTCGTATCTGGCTACCTTTGCTTCCAGTATCTCGCTGTTCGGTTATATGGTATTCCAACATAAGCGATTGCGAGTATCACTCGACCGGATGCAGGTTCTGTTACGCCCGAACGAGAAAGATCGCATTGTGGAACACAGTGAGATCCACCTTTTCAGCGACCCGCCGGATGTAGCAGCTTCTGACAAGAACGTGGACGAACAACTGCGAACCCTTGAGGTGAAAGGCCTCTCTTATTTGTATCCCAATTCCGTTAACGGGGTTACGGATGTCAGCTTCCGTCTAGAACGCGGGAAATTCCTGGTCATCACCGGGAGAATCGGTTCGGGTAAATCGACCCTTGTGCGAACGCTCTTGGGACTCTTACCCCTAAGGAGCGGGACCATCCATTGGAACGGGAATCTGGTCCACGATCCAGCCGCATTCCTGGTGCCCCCAAGAACAGCCTATACTCCACAGGTGCCGCGTCTGTTCAGCGATCCGCTCCGGGAGAACATCATTCAAGGCAGTCAAGCTAGTCCGGCCAAGATCGACCGCGCGGTTCGATTAGCCGTTATGGAAAAAGATATTCAAGACCTCGAGCATGGGTTAGATACTTTTGTTGGCCCGAGGGGTGTCATGTTGTCTGGCGGTCAAATTCAACGCGCAGCCACCGCTCGAATGATCATGACCCATTCGGACCTCTTAATCTTTGATGATTTATCCAGTGCGCTCGACGTAGAAACGGAGAAGTTGCTGTGGGAGCGGCTGTTCAAGGAAAGCGACGTCACATGTATCGCCGTATCTCATCGCAGAGCGGCACTGGCGCAAGCGGATCATATTATTGTGATAAAGGACGGTCGGGTTGAAGCAGAGGGTACTCTGTCCGAGCTGCTGGCAACTAGTACAGAGATGCAGCTGTTGTGGCAAGGGGAAGAGTCTCCGGCGGAGGAACAATTGGAGCGGATGGCCTAATAGCATTCAAGATTTTGACTAGGTTATACTGCTGAATTTATACACGTATAAGGGAAACCTGCGGGTCCACCAAACTTTCTGATCGCCAACAACCTCTGGAGAATATCTCCAGAGGTTGAGTTCGTTAAGATCGGCGCACGAGTTAGGTATTCCTCCATAAAAGCTCGTGTGCTCACATTGCTTCAAAAATTTTGTGTTCGCGACTCTCCATTAACTGCAAAAGCTGCAGTTAATCCTCAGGGATTCGGGCCTTTTACCAACTTATCTGCATTTCGTACAGTTAAATTTATGGTATCCGGCTCATCTCGATATAAGTCTACTAAATTAGCTGCAGGTTCTACAGTTATAATTCAAATACACTGCAATTGTGTGAAATTAACTGCAGGTTTTGCAGTTACCTTCTCGTGTTGTTTAGCTAGATAACTGTATCTGCACCCTTTTCCTTCCATAGTCAACATTTCCCGTATCAAGTCCTATTTTGCTCCAGTGAGTAACGTTTTGTTGTCAACGTGCAGCAATATAATCAGGTCTAGGCTTCTGCCCGGAGAAGGGCTCGATCAATTGGTTCTGCACGCTATTATATACAATAAATACGTTGCTCCGCGGGTAAGGCGTGATGTTGCTATTCGAGCCGTGCATCAGGTTGCAATCGAACAGCAGGATCGAGCCCGCCTTCCCGATTGGTGCCACGATGCCTCCATCCGCAACGAGCTGCTTAAGGCTTTCCTGATCCGGAACGCCGTATTCTTGACGGCGCAGCGAAGACTTGTAGTGCTCCTCAGGCGCCTCTCCCACGCAAGAGACGAATGTGCGATGTGAACCTGGCACCACCATCAAAGGCCCATTGTCCGCATAATTATCCTCCAAGGAGATGGAGCAGCTGAGCGCCCTCATACCTGGCATCCCATCCTCCACATGCCATGTTTCGAAATCGGAATGCCAATAAAATTCTTTGCCCGTGAAGCCTTGCTTGAAGTTGATCCGTGACTGATGAATGTAAACATCGCTTCCGAGAATTTGCTTAACGACGTCAAGAATACGCGGATGCTTTGCCATTTGCTCAAATTCCGCATGGTCCCGATGCACAGCAAAGATGGAACGGATCTCATTGTTTCCTGGCTCTCGAATCACCTCCGGCTTACTGAGACCCTTACTTTCCTCGAATAGATCCGCCAGCTCCTTTTTCCACGCCGCCACTTGATCTTCCTTGAAAAAAGACTCCAGAAACAAATAGCCGTTCTTTTCATAGAAGTTAAGCTGCTCTGCGCTAATCTCGGATTGATTAAGAGCAGGGTTATACACAACTGGATCCTGACGATCCAATAACCGAGGCTCCGGATGAACCCTGGATGGATAAAGATCTTGGTCCTTCGTCTTCATAAGTTGTTACTCCTCTCTCTCATCACTATTCATACTATCCATTTATTCAGCCATTCCCTTAGTCTGCATCTAGTGGATAAGTGCCTTCCGCATCATGAACCTCTTGTCCCGAACAGGGCGGATTGAAGACGCATAGCATATGCATCTCCGTCTTCCCGCGCAACAAATGCTTCTCATGACCGTTCAGCACATACATCGTTCCCGGCTGAATCGGATAAATACGTCCTTCCGCCAGAACCTCGATCTCGCCTTCCCCTTGTATGCAATAGACGGCTTCTACATGGTTCTTGTACCAGATTTCGGTCTCGGTCCCTGCTTTGATGATGGTGTTGTGAAGGGAGAAGCCTACCCCATCTTTCTTAAGCAGCAGACGCCTGCTGTTCCAAGTTGGTGTATCTACATCGTGTTCGGTTCCAATAATATCCGATAAATGCTTGACGATCATGTACGCATCCTCCTTTTACACTTTTATTACCGCCTACAGCTCTTCCGCCGCATCCCTCATGCTCGCTTGTAGAATATCGAGTCCATGCTGCAGGCCCGATTCCTCAATGATGAGAGGCGGCATAATCTTGGCAACCTCGCTGTCTGTGCCTGATGTTTCCATGATCAGCCCTCTGCCAAAAGCATAGGCGCATATACGCTCGGCCAGTCCGACCCGACTGAAGGCAATGCCCTGCATCAGCCCTCTGCCGCGCACCTTGCCTTGCATGCTGGGAAACTGAGCGACTAGCTGATGCAAACGGCGGTTCAACAGCTCGCCCTTTTTCTTAATGCCGATGGAAAACTCATCAGACTCCCAGTAGCGCAGAGCTTCTGCCGCTGTAATAAAGGCGAGGTTATTCCCTCGGAATGTTCCGTTATGCTCACCCGGCTCCCATATATCCAGCTCAGGTTTCATTAAAGTTAAAGCCATCGGCATACCGTAGCCGCCTATCGACTTGGACAAACAGATGATATCCGGCTTTATGCCCGCTTCCTCGAAGCTGAAAAATGTACCCGTTCGACCGCAGCCCATCTGCACATCATCCACAATAAGCAGAATCTCGTTCGCTTTGCATATGCCCTCCAGACGGCGCAGCCACGCGACACTTGCTTCATTAATCCCGCCTTCACCTTGGATTGTCTCCACAATGACAGCTGCTGGAAGTGACATCCCGCTCCCGCTATCCTGAATGTTGCTCTCGATATAATTGAGTGTATCGATATCGGTACCCAGGTATCCGTCATAAGGCATCGATACGGTATGATGCAGCGGAATTCCCGCTCCTTTACGCTTGAATTTGTTGCCCGTTACAGATAGAGCACCCAGTGTCATGCCGTGAAAAGCATTGGTGAAAGCCATAACCGTCGTTCGGCCTGTAACCTTACGAGCCAGCTTAAGCGCACTCTCTACTGAATTGGCTCCTGTAGGCCCAGGAAACATGACCTTATATGAGAGCCCTCTGGGCTGAAGAACAACTTCCTGGAATCGCTGAAGAAAGTTCCCCTTCGCTTCCGTAGCCATATCCAGACTGTGTGTAATCCCGTCGTCCTGCAAATACTGGATCAGCTTCTGTTTCATTCCCGGGTGGTTATGTCCATAGTTCAGAGCGCCCGCTCCAGCGAAGAAATCAATGTATTCCCGTCCTGCGGCGTCCCATAGCTTATATCCGGAAGCACGGGTGAATACGGTGGGAAACGATCTGCAGTAGCTTCTAACCTCTGATTCCAACGTTTCGAATACTTCCAAGGATGTTGCGTTCTGATCCAATACTTTCATTTGTACGTCCCCCGTTCTTTTAATGGTCCTATCCGAATCAGATTCTCATCTTCGTGAACTCCATTCGGGAATAGAGAGGCGGAGAAGCCTTGAGTTGTAATACTAGGAGCGGCAAGCTTTACCGCTAACTTGTCAAATAAGCGTAATGAAGCTTTGTTACTCGGCGATATCGTAGTTTCGATGAACTGGGCACGTCTGCCGCTCGGGCTGAAAAGCAGATGCTCAAGAAGTCCATCGGCGATCCCTCCCCCTCTGTGTGCAGAAGCAACCGCTATTTGCCATACGAAAAGAGTCTTCGGCTTGCCCGGTGGATAGTACCCTGTGACGAACCCGACCATCTTCCCGTCTACTTCAGCAACGACGCATGTATCTGCAAAATATTCGCAAAGCAAAATGTAGCAGTACGCGGAATTGATATCGAGCTTGCCGCTATCCACCGCCAATTGCCAGATTGCCTTGCCATCATGAATACCCGGCTGGCGATAATGGCATGGGTCTGCTGTTTGATCCTCATGATGCATGGTGTCACCCCTTTTCTACCGCAATGGATGCCTCTGAAGCTCCGCCCATATACCAAGTCTGTCTAAAACGGCTTAGGAAAGTTTGTAATCTGGGGCTTAGCGGATTCTCGAATATTTGCTCTGGTGTTCCTTGCTCCACAAGCGACCCACCATCTGTGAAGATGATGCGATCCGCTATTTCTCTCGCGAAATCCATCTCATGTGTTATCAGCATCATCGCCATATCCCCTGCAGCGGCAAGATCCTTGATAACCGTGAGCACCTCTCCGACTAACTCGGGATCCAAGGCAGAGGTGGCCTCATCGAACAGCATCACCTTAGGACGCATCACAACCGCTCTGGCAATCGCAACCCGCTGCTTTTGACCGCCCGATAGACGAGACGGGTACTCCTTCGTTTTGTCAGACAAGCCTACTTTCTCTAACATCTCAAGCGCTTCTTTCTCTGCTTCCTTACGGCTCATTCCTAATACTTGCCTTGGGGCTTCTGTTACATTGCGCAGGATGTTCATGTGAGGGAACAGATTGAAATGCTGAAACACCATTCCGATCTTGCTGCGTACCATATGCAAATGCTTCTCATTCGCCGGAACGAGCTTCCCGCCCACTTCCCGGTGCCACAATGGCTCCCCATCTACTTCAATCGTGCCGGATGTCGGGCTTTCCAAGGTCATTAACAACCTGGCAAGGGTCGTTTTGCCTGAGCCGCTCGGACCAATAATAGCCACCTTTTCACCGGGATACAGATCCAGATCAATTTCATTCAGAACATGGACCGATCCGAACGACTTACTCACTTTCCGATAGCTTACGACTGGTTTATTCATATGAATGCTCCTTCCCTCCTATTTTGTTTGGAAATGCTTCTCGAGCTTTCCGACCAGTAAGGATGAAGGATAACTAAGCAGAAAGAACAGCACCCCGAGCAGTGTAAAAGCTTCAATATACTTAAATGATCCCGACCCGATCGCTTTGGCTGTTGTCAGCAGCTCTACTAATGTAATAGCCGATAAAATGGGGGTTTCCTTGAACATGGTAATCAAATAGTTGCCCATTACGGGAATAATCGGGGGTAAAGCTTGAGGTAGAATGATCCGAATCCATGTTTGCTTTTTGTTGAAATTAAGCGCGGTCGCAGCCTCCCATTGTCCTTTCGGAACGGCTTCGATGCCTGAGCGATATACTTCCGACATATACGTGCTGTAATGAAGCCCTAATCCGATTACACCCGCTGTAAAAGGGGACAACGTTACTCCATATAGCGGCAGCGCGTAAAACAATATCAATAGTTGGATAAGTAATGGAGTGCTTCGTATAAACTCGATCCAAGCCATTGCGGTGTAGGAGAGCAGCTTAAATCTGGATCTTCTGGCTAAAGCAAGAGGCAAGCCAACTGCAGCAGCTACCGCAAAGCCTGCCAAGGTTGCAGCAATCGTGATCGGCAATACGGCTAATAGCTGAGGAAGAATCTCTAATGCATAATTCCAATCCCACATCTTCTAAACCCTCCCCTTGCTTAATCTGCGTTCTACAAAACGAACGATCAGTGTTAAGGAGTAGGCTAGCACAAAATAGATCACAAGCAGCATTGCAAAAATCTCAGGTGTCTTCGAGCTGTCATACGTGCGCAACACCATACCTTGATACGTTAAATCCATTAATGTTATTAAATAGACCAGCGATGTTCCCTTAAGCAATTCAATTTGTAAATTACCAAAGGCAGGCAGCATTCGGACGATTGCCTGAGGCAGGATCACACGGCGCATTCTGGACCAAGGTGTCATATTCAAAGCGATAGCCGCTTCATACTGGCCGCGCGGTACCGCTAGTATCGAGCTGCGCACCACTTCCGAGCCGTAAGCGCCATAGTTGAGACCAAGCGCCAAAACCGCAGCCATCATCGCCGATATCCGGATATCCAACAGCATAGGCAGAGCGAAATATAACCAGAATAATTGAACCAACAAGGAGGTGCCTCGAAATACCTCCACATAGACTGCACTTGCCAAGCGAACAGCTCGATGCTTCGAGAGCCTGGCGAGACCGGCTAGAAAAGCCATAATCAGCGCCAACCCCAGCCCGAAAAGTGTAATCTGCAATGTAACAAGAGCTCCCCTCAGCAGAGAGGGGGCGAATTGAACTAGCAATTCTCCGAAGCTCATACCGCTCACTCTGCTGTGAGCTGTTCTGCTGTCATATCACCAGGCAGTTCTTGTTCGGTGAACCCGAAGGGCTTCAGAATCTCCAGAAGCTCCCCAGATTTCTTCAGCTTTTCCAGCTCGTTATTGAAGGCTTCTCTGAAAGCCGTATCTTCTTTGCGAAAGGCTGCTGCTCCGTAACCTCTGACGCTTTTCCCGTCAATCTTCGGTTGCTTGAAATCAGCGACCCGTTCCAGTTTGTTGTCCTTAGCGGAATCCAACATCGCCTGCAGCGCAGGCCCTGTCATAGTCACAGCTTGCACGCGCCCTGCTTGCAAGGCGGAGATCGCAGATGGTTGATCGGGCACGGTTACGATCTGGTTCTCGGGCACGCCTACTTTGGTCAAATATTCCTTTTCGATTGCTCCCACCATAACCGCAACTTTGATCTCTTTATTAGCTGCAATATCCTCGTAACTCATTAATTTATTCGGATTTCCCTTCTCAACAGCCAACGCTTCCCCGATACTGTATTCGGGATTAGCGAAGCTTACTTCCTTGCTTCGGGTCGGATTAATAAACATTCCTGCTGTAATAATATCGAACCGTTTGGCTTTCAGTCCTGGAATTAATGAGCCGAATTCCGTCAGAACGCCGTTCATTTCTTTGATCCCCAGGTTTTTCAAGATGACTCTTGCCACCTCTACCGCTTCTCCTGTCAGTTTACCGTCAGGAGTGGCATAGGCGTAAGGATTCTCATTCGCGAATCCAACGTTAACAAAGCCTTGCTTTCGTGCTTTCTCAAGTAGGTTTTCCTGATTGGTTGGCTTTTCACCGTTTGCATTTGTTTGGCCGCTATCACTTCCGGATGCACAGCCCACCAGCAAGACCATCGCCAGCGTGAAACATAGCGCGTACGAAAACAACTTCTTCAATTTGAAAACTCCCTTTTTGTCTTATTTTTTTGGGGCCCCGTATAAGGGTAACATGATCAGCATTGTATCTCACCCCTGAGAATCCCTCCTGAAAGCCTCTCAGCCCCCCTATCCATTGATCCCGTAAAATTAGCAGACATATCCAATTAAATGCTCCCAGTTCCTCTCCGATCCTTCCATATTCTAAAAAATCAGTTTTTTAACGATTTATTAAGAAAAATTGTAATAATACACAAAAAATGATGATAACTACTGTTATCATCACTGTTTTATGACTTTTTTGGTTAATTTAACTGAAATTGAGCAAAAACAAGGTTTACATTTTATGGGTATAAGTTTAGTTTATGTTTAGTACTATCGATTTATCTTAATTATTAAGACAACCCTATTATAATTAATTCTTATTACTCCTTAGCGGAATTCCAATTCTCCCAACCACATAGACCCCTCCATCCTGCCATTCTCGAAAGCACAGTAAACATTGATCCAATTATGTTCTGGCCCTATCCACCAAAATTGGAAAATAGAGTAGAATCATATCGATCGCTACTCATTAGCCTTTATACCCATTCATTTTTATTGGTTGGTCTTTTATTTCATTTCAGGTTGGAGCTTCAAATCGGCGGGTGCCATAAGTTCCTTATGCCCGTTATATTGGTCGTACTGGATGCTGATGGAAGTATTCACATCCCATGATTCATCATCCTCTACTTCCGTTGTGGTAATTTTCAAAGCAACATTAAGTGTTTTCGGCAATGCCGTTTCCTTGTCTAGTACTAGACTCATCTTGAGCTCATGGAAAACAACCTCGCCAGCCAAATCTTTCTCCGTTAAGAACAGTCTAGCCATAGGACCCCACCTTTCGCCAGATCCGCCGATTTGCACTTCAATTCCCTCGTTAGAAGTATTCATTCGGGCATCTGCCGAGGCGGCGAGCATAAGCTCAAGTAGTTTGCTCGGATCATATATCTGCTCTGGGACCAAGTCCGTCAAACTCTTCTTGCTCGCCTCCCATATTTTAAATTTAGAATACATGATACCATCCGTATAATAGAACTGCTCTGGAAATGGCACACCGAATAGGGTTTGCTCATTTTCACCCTTTAATGTAAGCGAAGGTTGCAGAATTACATCGGCTTTGATGGATGAACTGACTCCTATTTGAAAACCGTCGTCTTTGCCTCCAAGCGTGTTTGCTTTTATTTGCAGGGAGAGGCTTTGGAGCTTGCTCGTTTGATCGATGCTTTTTTTCAACCAGTTCTGCGCCTCTTTAGACTGTGCGAGAATGTTTTCCTCCTGTTTGCCGATCCAGACGGTTTGGGTCTGCTCGTTCCAACCTACCTCCTTGCCAAGTGCATCACTGACAAAACGCAACGGAACATAGGTGCTTCCCTCATAAATAAATGGTTTCCCCTCCTCCGGCTTTTTTTCCGTTCCATCCACCATAATCTTGATATTGTTGAAAAACACTTCGATCGTCGTCCCGCCTGCAGCATATACGAACGTGCCGCCCAGTAACACCGATAACACCGCCGCTCCAGACAAAAAACCTTTCCAATACGACTTCATAGCAATCCTCCTTGTAATTATCGTAAGGGAGAGTATTCGTGTCGAAAGTAGGATTATCCTTCTTTAAAATCCAATAAGTCCCACTAAAATAGTGCTTTAGGATTATGCTTGGGATCTATACAGCACAACAGGCTGCCATGTCGGCAGCCTGTTGTGCTGATGCTTAACCTTGCAAACTTCCATATGCCTGAGCGAACGCTGTCGCCTTGCTCCGATCAATCCCGGCCTTCAAGCTCCCTTTGAGCCCATATTCAACTACGGAGCCTTGTGATTTTCTTATTATGATTGATTGAAATTCCAATTCTCCCAACCACATAGACCCCTCCTGGAATCCGATTGGCAATATTCGCGATAATCATAGAACCAGCCACACAGCCAACAAATTGCAACCCTACACTGAGTAACCCTAGATTCTGCAATCCTAACGATTCAGGCATCATCGCGAATATTACGAGCAGCAGAGGATGCACCAAATAAATGCCGAATGAATAACGACTGACCGTTTCCAACACAAAAGGCACACGTCGCATTGTAGAAGCAGTAGCGAATAACAACAGGATCATACTGCATGTGAACAGCAGCATATCCACTCTTTTGGAAGAATGCGCTGTAATCCAGCCTGATGTATGCACGAGCAGCACAAGAGCCCCTGTAACTACGGGCAACGTGTACACCCACCATCGGAATCTCCTCAATTGCTCGCGGAACCAACCTTCATTGCGTCCCAAATAATAAGCGCCGGAGAAATAAACAAGCCAACCCGGGAAGAAGATCCAGTACATTTTATCCCATACATATCGGGCAGCTGCCGTATCTGCAGGACTGGTGAGGTTGAAGAAGGCCAAATAAGCGATGTTAATGATTAGCGACCCTAACATTACGGAACGCGGCGAGAACCGGCTTGCATAAATCTGGTACAAGGAATGTAGAACATAGAATTGAAATATAACCAGAATAAAGTACCCGTGAAAGTCCCCTAGCAGGAGATGGCGCCATAAGTAGTACCAGATCGCCTCAACAATCGGCACACTCTCACTTACGGACATATCGAGCCCCTTCAAAAAGGCATAAAAGGTTCCAAAGAAGAGATAAGGAAGCAGGATATATTTGACTCTCTTCGCCCAGAAGCCCCTCGGACTGCCTTGCGGATAAGCAAACGACAGCACATACTCGGAGATGAACACGAACACCGGCGTTCCGAACGTTAGCAGCAAACCAACCCATTCCACCCATTCGGTTCCATCATCGTAGACTCTATACAAGGCATGCAGAAGGGCAATGCTCAGACATGCGATGCTTCGCAGAACGAACATCTCCGCGTTGATGGGCCGTGTCATGACACAACCGCTCCGTCTTCCTTCATGCGGTAAGCAATCGTTTCTTCTAGTCCATCCTCCAATGTATATTGCGGATTCCATTGCAGCAGCTCTATTGCTCTCCTGTTGTTCAAAAAGCTATTCGTGATATCGCCTGTTCGAGGCTTGTCGTACAAGGGGTTCGTCGTTCGGTGTAATAGTCTGGCCATTACGTCGGCCAGCTCATTCACCGATGTGGGTTGATTGCAGCTTATATTAAGCGTCTCGTTATCTGCTCTTGTCATGGCCTTGACAACAGCACTGGCCACATCGGCTACGTACACAAAGTCCCTTGTCTGCTCTCCGTCGCCATATATAACCGGACGTTCACCCCGCAGCAGTCGATCGAGGAATATCGAGACTACTCCGGCTTCACCCTCTGCGATTTGGCGCGGACCATAGACATTGGCAAACCGTAAGATCGTATACGCAAGCCCGTGCATTTCGCCGAAAAGTCGGATGTACGCCTCCGGAACACTTTTGGATATCCCGTAACACGACAGCGGACCAAGAGGATGATACTCGTCGATGCTTAAGTAGTGAGGTTGGCCATAGACGGCGGCCGAGGATGCATACACCAGCTTGCGCACTTGATGGTTCACACACTGACGAAGCACATTCAATGTTCCTATAATATTCACATCAGCGTCCAGTACTGGATTCCGTTGCGATTGTCTTACATCAATCTGAGCGGCCATATGAATCACCACATCGGGTTTCTCCCGAGCGAACACTTCACCTAGCGCCTCACTGCGAATATCGTTCGTGTATAAGACCGCATGGGCATTAACGTTAGAGGAGCCTGAAGGTCCTGCCAAATGGTCCACGACTATAGTCTCTATTCTTTCCCAGATCAACCGGTCCACTACATGAGACCCTATGAATCCAGCGCCCCCTGTTATTAGTACTTTCATACTGATTTCCCTCGCTTCGTCTGAGACCGTGTTGTCCGTCCTACACGTCTCTTCTATTAGTTTCATAACATACAAGAATCATAGGAAAAGGAGTGAATGGTTATGGCACCTTCGATCCCTAACGGATCCATCACAACGGCAATGCTTGCTAATAGCGCTGTTACCTCCGAGAAGCTCGACCCGGAAACAACCGGCATTGTGAACGTTCGATCATTTGGTGCAAAAGGTAACGGCATTGCGGATGACACGGTAGCGATTCAGAAGACGATTGTCGCTGGTACGGCAGGCAATAAATTAATAGTTTTCCCAGCGGGCACCTACAAAGTGTCCTCAGCCAAAATGCGCAACCCTTCAAGCAGCGATTGGTGGTGTATACGAGTTCCATCTGGAGCTAATCTTTTGTTCGAGCCTGGATCCAAGCTGGTTCTTGCTCCGAATCCTCCCTCCGACACCCGCGTCCTGGTGCTGTCAGGCGCCTCCAACATTTCCATTACCGGTGAACTAGAGATTGATGGAAGCGCCTCAACAGTGAGGGGGAATGTGAATGATCAGCTTCACGGCTTATTCATTTACAGCGCTCAGAATGTAAGTATTGAATCTGCCTACGTCCACGATTGCTACAGCGATAACATATTCGTCGGTGGCTCTGAGGAAGTCCCATCCATTAATATCAAGATCGGGTATGCTCGATGTATGACCGCAGGCCGCAAGAACTTCGTGGTCCACTTTGTTGACCAGCTTCATGTGGGTACAGCAGTGCTCGATAACACACGCGGCGGCGCTCCAAGATTCGCAGGTGAGAATTCGCTTGATCTGGAACCGGATGATTTCAAGGGAACTCGCAGCTTCTATCAGCGATTCGATTATTTAACGACGACTGGTTATGGCAATGATCTATCGGCTGGATTATCCGAGACGATTGCCAGACAATGGACGCTAGATATCGGCACCCTCGACATGCGAGTGGCCGGTACGACCGCGCCTGCACTGCTCTCCTACGGACTAACTCTGAATATTGATCAATTGTCTATTCAATCGTCTGACAGTCAAGCGGCTTATGGCTTGCAGACTTTGTATGCCCAATTCATCAACATCGCCAAAGCCCGCTTCACCAATATTGGCGGACCCGCTATTTATGCGGCTGCAAGCGCTGGCGGCAAACCCAGGCTTAGTATCGGATCGCTTGAACTGTTCGGTGCAGGCTCCAAGCTATCAAGCGGCGTTCGAATCGACGGCGGTGATCTGAATGTAAGCTCCATCGAAGCACAGGATTTGAACGGCAGCACCTTGCATGTCTTCTCCACCGAGAACGATATGAGTGTGAATGTGGACAATATGATCGTCCGCAACAGCGGGGTCAACCAGGCTGTACTAGTATCCTCCTATGGAGCGGCAAAGCCTTATGTTCACCTTGGGAATATCGCTGTATTCGACACTCGCCCTGCCAAAGTCAAGCGGATCACCGAGTTTGAGACACAGGCTGCTATGCTAGGCACATCGCTCGGCACGATTTATAATCCTTACTCCATTCCGGAGTGGTTCTCGACATACGGTAATTTCAAACGCGTTCTTCGACTTGTTGGGGGCACCGTACTTCCCGCAGTGTTTATTGTGGAAGGCTCTCCAGAAGGCATAGTTACAGCTCCAATGGGTAGTATCGCGATGCGCACAGATGGAGGATCACAATCCTCGATGTATGTAAAAGAGAGCGGTACAAGCAACACAGGATGGAAAGCGAAGTAAGGAGCGTCGTCAATGGCGAAGCGCACTTCTCCCGTTCTGAATGCAAGTCTCGATCGTCTCGATGACACGCGCCTGCTCTCCCTCTGTTAAGGAGCTTCCGGAGGGCAGGCAAATTCCATTTGCGAATAATTGATCACTTACGCTGTAGCCCTCGAAGTACGGGAAGTAAGTCGACCTTGTGAACAGCGGTTGCAGATGAAGCGGCTTCCAAACCGGTCTAGCTTCTATATTGTTATGGGTCAGACTGGCTATGATTTGCCCAGCCGAAACCCCTAGCTCTTGTGCATCTATGGTAATCGCGGTTAACCACCTCGTACTGCGGCCGATAGGGGCCTCCGGCATGAAATGTATGCCGGGTATGGCTCCAAGCCTGTCCCAATATGTATCGCAGATGCGGCGTCTTGCTTCTACACGATTGTCTAACAGCTCCAATTGTCCTCGGCCAACTGCAGCCAGCAAGTTGCTCAACCGATAGTTGAATCCCATCTGAGAGTGCTGATAATGAATAGCCGGATCCCTTGCCTGGGAAGCCCAGAACCTTGCCTGCTCAATCGCTTCCAGATCGTCGGAGACAAGCATCCCGCCGCCTGAAGTTGTAATAATCTTGTTCCCATTGAAGGAATATATGCCATAACGTCCCCAGGTTCCGCTGGCTTTACCGTTATAGACAGCTCCCAATGACTCGGCTGCATCCTCAATAAGCACAATACCGTATCGCTCGCAAACTTCAATAATCGGTAGAAGATCAGCGCTCTGTCCGTATAAATTCACGACAATGGCCGCCTTCGCCGGAAACCCCTGATCGCTCATCTCCCGGCAAGCCCGCTCGAATGTAAGAGGACACATATTCCATGTCTCTGGCTCGGAATCTACAAATACGGGAACGGCTCCCGCATACAGAATCGGATTGGCGCTTGCTGCGAATGTCAACGTAGAACAAATGACCCGATCACCAGGGCCTACCCCGGCAAGACGCAGCGCCAGATGAATGGCTGCAGTTCCGGAGCATAGCGCAACTGCGCCTTTGGCGCCGGTGAAGGCCGCCATCTCGCGCTCGAAGGCATCTACGTGCGGACCAAGAGGCGCAATCCAGTTCGAATCGAAGGCTTCGTTCATATATTCCTTTTCCCGACCGCTCATATGTGGAGGGGACAAATAAATTCGCTGTTGCTTGCTCATTTCACTCATGCGCTGCTCCCATTCCTTCCAATTATCGATTTATTTAACAAGGTGAAGGGTTGTGCCTGTGTTACACCGCGGATCCCGATAGATCGGGAAATAAGTGCTGTCCTGCAGCGCATCCGCGTTTCTGGAACGGATTTGGTCGTATAATTCCGTGTCAAATACCCGTTTGCCTAAGTAATAATTGAGCTCGTTATGGACACCGAACCCTTTTTTGAACAAGTACAAGCTGTCATTGCCGCTATATCCTCCGCCCAGATGAAACTGTTGGATGCCAGCCTCCATTCCCCAAAGCGCTGCGCTGTGGATCAGCATCTTGGTCGGCGCCCAGTGCAAGTAATCCCGATTCCAGCCGCTTAAGTGATAATGCATTCTGGGAGATTCATGCATAATGAGACAAGCTGCTATAGTCGTGTCCCCATGCCATACCTCGAATAGCTCAAGCCGCCCTTTTAACAGCCGACAAGTATCCTCTAAGAAGGCCTGGGTGAAATAGTAGAAGGGATCTGCCCGCAAATCTATTAAAGTGCCGTAGTAGAGATGAGCGAATGTATCCATTCGATCGGCTATTTGATCTGTATGGGTGACCGTTAGCGGTGATGAACTCCATTTGCGGAGGTTGGTCTTATGATTGCGGCAGTACCGCCGGATAAGCTCAGCCTCAGACCCGACGGTCAGATCGATATAAGCTGTATTCCGGATGAGCTGCGATTCCACTGCAGAATAATCAGAAGCATTCTCAATCATGGGGTGAAACCGTACGAATTCAGTCAATATATTACGTTCGCGGCAAAAGGCAGAAAAGGCTGCATCAAAGCTGCGGTATAGCTCCTCCCGCTCCGTACCTGTAGGAACATTCGTTATCGGCCCCCCGTACCCGTAGGGTGTGCTGATGTCATACCATTCTCCCTTTAAGCCTAATTCTCGAAGAGCGGGTAGATGTGTAATACACCGGAGCAGGTACGGATACGCAATGATCAGTCCATCCCGCTTGTACACGAACAGCTCTGCTCGCTGCTCCCCTTCGACCTCATACAGCCGGCAATATTCCGCTGAGAAGTAAATATCCTTATCCGTTAATTGGCTTATATAGGCATTCCATTCCACTGTTCTTGAACTGCCTAACACCTCAAAACTATCCATAGTACACCGCCCGGTCCTCCAGCTTTTTATGCATCCGTACACTTTCACTGATCTTGATCAATCGGCTATCACACTCTGATAAACCTGGTTCTGGAGATAACACGAGCAATTTGCGTCTAGGATCAAGATGCGACAGTGCAGCAGTAAGCGAACCGTTCCAATCCCAATCAGCATTCAGTGCCCGAATCCGGAAGTAAGTTGAACCGAGGCGCCCTATCTGTACGGTTCCCCGCAGCAATCTGATCTGGAGCGAGGAGAAGCCGTACGCCGTGTGATGGGCTTCAGCCATTGGATTATCCTCGATCAAATATGGTGCAGTTTTTTCCTTGTCACGGCTATCTTCTTTTAATGGATCCTGATCCCCCTCATACCAATAGGTCCGATCCGACTCCACAAACCCAAGCCTCAAGTACCAGGCATGTGCATGTTCATTCCAGGCAAATACATCGAGATTCAGTGAGCGAATCCCTTCCTTCAGCGCAAGCACCTCTCCTAATGCCACCAAACGTCCGCCTATTCCATGACTGCGATAAGCTGTATCCACATTCAGATTGTTAAGCACCAACTGCTGATCCAGTCTTCTCCACTCGGCAAAGCCAATCATTAAGTCGCCATCGTACGCTCCAATCAGCCAAGTAGCTGAATGGATGCTGCTGCACGAAGCGGCTCGCAAATATTGGGCGTAACCGGAACAAGAAAAGATCGTACGGTCGTACTCTTTCCCGGGCATTGAATCCCTTAACAAGCTGCATGCCCTTTCGATATCGCTATCCCTTTCAATTGGACGAAAATTCACCTTCACGCCGATCCCTCCCTCGCTTGGTGCCTGTGCGCATCCAGCGGAAGATCATGCAGGCTCGGGTTCTCCACGACGTCTTCCTGTCGGATCACTTTGCGCACGGTCTTCCATAGAATGCGGACATCCTGACGGAAGCTGAGCTGCTCTACGTATGCAACATCAAGGGAAAGCCGTTCATTCCACGACAATCGGTTCCGGCCTGATACTTGGGCAAGCCCGGTAACACCAGGCCTCACCGAGAACCGGAGTCTCTCTCTGTCCGAATAATAAGGCTTATATCTCATAAGTAGCGGGCGAGGACCGATCAGACTCATTTCCCCTTTCAGTACATTGATGAATTGGGGCAGTTCATCCAGACTTAGTCTGCGAATGATGCCGCCGAACTTGTTATATCGCCGTTCATCGGGCAGCAATTGCCCGTCTGGACCATATAAGTTGGCCATCGTGCGAAATTTATAAATCTCGAATGGCCGTTCAGAGAGCCCCGGTCTTTGTTGCTTGAACAAGATCGGACTCCCCAGCTTAACCCGGATAAGCAGAGCCACTACAGCCATTAATGGAGCGAACAAGCCTAATAAAATGGCAGCCCCAGCACAATCGAAGCTTCGTTTCAACATACGGTACATGGAACCCCTCCTCTTTCCTTTTCCTTACTCGATCATCTGGAAAAGTCGTCCTCGCATCGACAGAACCTCTGCTGAATCTGCGCTCCAATAATACACATCGCTTCCGACAAGCGGATCATACCCATAACTGTCCTTGCCTGGGATTTGTTCATATGTGAAGTCGTCCGTGTCCATCCCTTTGAACAGCCAGGCCAGGCTAATCAGGTCTGAATCGGTAAAACTCGTGTCCATGATGTCCCTCCTGCCGCTCTTAATGAGTCCAGCCAGATCAGGCAAATGCTCAGGCTTAAGCAGTTGCCTGGCGACAGCCCGAACAATACGGAATTGCTCGATCTGACGGCCAAAATCGCCTCCGGAGACGGAATATCGCTCGCGGGCCAAGAATAAGGCGTGTTGTCCATCCAAATGTTGATCCCCTTGGAGGATTACAATCTCCGGTGTAATCGTAACGTCCTGCTCGATATAGAGGTCAATTCCGCCAATCTTGTCAATGAAGTTACTGACTCCTGCCAAATTCGTCTTGATGTAGTGGTGCACCGGTATGTTCAGGAAATCACTAACTGCCTGAACCAGCGTCTTCGTCCCTTGTTGGTTGCCGCCTTTAGCTTCGCCAACACTATGAGCATGGTTAATCTTCGTGTAACCCACACCTTGGACATAAACCCTCGTGTCTCGCGGCACGGATACGATATTGACCTTACGGCTGTCCGGCATGACGCGTACGACCATTATCGAATCAGCACGGGAGCTTTCGTCGCCCCAAGAATCTGTGCCGATCAGGACCACGTTGAAAGCATTGGTGTCGTCGTTCGTTGTGGGGCTTGGGCTGATGCTAGTACCTGGTATGGACACAGGCATTGGGTCAGAAGCATCCTCATCAACTGGAACTGGCTGCGGCAACGCCAACACATGTGGAACAGCAGAGCGGAAATGCCATTGCGGACTTAATCCATACAGCCCGATCCCGATCCCGATTGCCGTGAGTAGGACGAACAGCCCGAATACTTTAAACTTCCATCGATTTCTCATCTGGAGCGCCCCTTTGACAGCTTCGGAATGGATCATGTGCCTGCATGCAATCCAACCTTCACAAGCTCACGGTCGCGTTCACGCTCCACATCGGGCTGCTGCTCTTCTTGTACCCCCAGATAACTGGGGACGATTTGCTTTAACAGCTTTTTCACTTGATAGCTTCCCGCAGATTGCTCATAATTTTTGGTCAAATTCTCCAATATTCCAAGAACCATCTGGAGCTCTGCACGAGGAATGCTTGTCGGTCGACTTACCATAATCCGGTCATTGGTCGTAACCATCAGCCCTTCCTCTTCGGTCAACAGCTCTTCATAGAGCTTCTCCCCCGGCCGAATACCAGTCACCACAATTGGAATATCCTTGTCCGGCTCAAGTCCCGATAACCGAATTAAATCCCGTGCCAGATCATAGATCCGTACCGGCTTACCCATATCCAACACGAACACTTCTCCTCCTTGCACCAATACACTGGCTTGGATGACGAGTTGAACGGCTTCCGGAATTGTCATAAAATAACGGACCATCTCCATATGCGTGACGGTAACGGGGCCTCCGGCTTCAATCTGTCGCTGAAATAGTGGAATCACACTGCCGCGGCTGCCAAGCACATTGCCAAAACGCACAGCTGCGAAAGCTGTCTTGCTGGAAACATTCAAATCGTGAACAATCATTTCTGCAATGCGCTTGGTTGTGCCCATAATGCTAGTGGGATTAACCGCTTTATCTGAGGAAATCAGGATAAAACGCTTGATGCCGAATTTGTCACTTGCAACAGCTACGTTCCGCGTCCCGATCACATTGTTCTTGATCGCTTCGACCGGATTCATCTCCATAAGCGGGACGTGCTTGTGTGCAGCTGCATGATAGACAAGCGTAGGCCGGTAGCTGTGAAATACGCTCTCAATCCGCAACGAATCTTGAATATCGGCGATGATCGGATGGATCGCTTGGTTCGGGTATAACCGCCGCAGTTCGTTTTCAATCTGATAAATACTGTTCTCCCCATGACCGACAAGCAGGATTTCCTTAGGCTTGAAAGCAGCGACCTGGCGGCATAGCTCCGAACCGATCGACCCGCCAGCCCCAGTAATGAGGACCGTTTCATTTTCCAGACTTTCGCGTATCTCCAAGCAATTAATCTGCACCGGTGCCCGACCCAGAAGGTCATTAACCGATACCTCACGGATCATATTGACCGACATCTTGCCATTCAGAATATCCGACATACTGGGCAGCAGCTTAATCTGCGCCTTTGTCGTTTTGCAGATCTCAAGGATGTCTGTTACCGCATTGCGAGAAGCTGCTGGCAGAGCAATGACTATGTAATCAATATTCAGCCGCTTAACGGCCTCAGGGATCTGATTCCGCATGCCTACGATGGGCAAGCCCATAATTTCCAGATTCTGCTTCGCGGGATCATCATCTACAAAAGCAATTGGCGTCATGAACTTGAATCTGGAATGTTGGATCTCCTTGGCGACCAGAATTCCTGCCTTTCCTGCTCCGACAATAAGCAGGTTTGCCCCAGAGGCGAGCGGTTCCTTCACTTTGATGAATTTGTCACCTTGCAGACGACTGATCATGCGTGAGCCTGCAACACCCAAGAACACATATCCAGCAGCCGAGTATACCGATAAGGGTAGCCGATACGAGGGAATGAATAGATGGACAGATAGATTCACGGCGAGCACACCGGCGAACGTCAAGGCACTAACCTTTAGTAGCAGTACCATCTCCTCGAGTCCCGTATAGCGCCATATACTGTGATACACTCGGAAACCGAAGAAGCAGACAATATGCACAGTCACATGAATCAAGATGGCATATGGAAGCATGCGCAAGTACAACGCGGGTATATCGAAATCAAATCGAAGCGAAAATACGAACCAAAGCGAAGCTCCGACAATGGCTGCATCCAACAAAGCCAACCGCAATAAACGCGTCTTAATGACCATTTCTTTCACCCTTATCGACCGAATGAATTCCTTTGTAGCATGAGCCAAGTTATTAGCAATCTTAGAAAAACAGGACAGTAGTCCAATAGCGAAATGGAAGCTCTCGTTAACGCTCAGTCGGTTGTACTGCAACCGGCAGCGCGTTGTCTGCGGCGACCTCTTCTACAGCATGCTTCCGCAGGGCATCCATGTAGATGGCCTCCATCTCGTTCATCACGGATGGCAAGCTATAGTCGATCAATCTGGCTCGACCTGCTGCGCCCATCCGAGCAGAAATCACGGGCTGATTGCGCAGGCGAATCAGCGCATTAGCCGTCGCGATCTTATCCCCGACGGGTACCAGAATGCCGGATACGCCCTCAGCCACCAGATCGCGAATCCCGCGAATGTGGGTGCCCAGTACGGGCTTGCCGGCAGCCATCGCCTCCATGATCGCGCGCGGCAGCCCTTCGCGATAGGACAAAAGCGCGACCGCGTCGCAGGCTTGCAGCAAATCGGGTATGTCTCGTCTGTATCCGAGCATATGTACTCGATCCTGCACGCCTAGCCGCTCGGCCAGCTCTCGCAGCGCCGGTCCAAGATGCCCCGTCCCGGCTAGCACCAGATGGATGTTGCTCGCCTGATCGCCAGCTTCGCCCAATGCTTCAATGAGCTGCTTCTGATTCTTGTTGGCATTCAGTTCCGCAACGCACAACACGATATACGCATCACGTGCTTGATCCTGTACATGAGGCCAACCTAGCTTCCGTCTCGCATCCCGCTTCGTATCGGGATTGTCCTCGATATTACCGCCGTAGGCTTCAAGATCGATGCCGACGCCAGGCACATAGACCACTTTGCCTTGTACCGGAAAACTCAGCGCCCGCTCCCAATCCTCGCCATTCATGGTGATCAGAATATTCGTCCAGCGGGCCATAATCCTTTCGAGCGGATAATAGAGTAGCCAGTTCAGCAGCGGCGCTCCCTTGTGGAAGTGAAATCCATGGGCCGTATAGATCGTGCAAGGAACACCTGCCCTGCTTGCCGCTATTCGGCCTAATAATGCAGCAACCGGTGTATGGACATGAACAAGCTGAAACTTCTCTCGGCGGAAACTGTCGGTTAGCATCGCCAAAGCCTTCAGGTTATCCCTGCGAAACGGGCTGCGGCAAATCGGAACGTCGTGGCAGATCACCCCTATCTCTTCGAGCTGCTTGCGTTCTTCTCCAGGCTGAGCGTAAGCATGGACTTCGCAGCCCTTCTCTTGCAGAAGCTTCATGTAAGGGATGTGGAATCCAGTGAAATGCCCATAGATCGAAGCTACCCAAGCTGCTTTTAACGGAACGTTATGGCTGCTGCCCTGCATCAAGATTGTCCCTCCTCTCTATCGTTGAACCGGAATAGTCTTGCCTAGCTTGTTGCTGTGCGGTTAGTCGGATACAAGCAGCATTCAGCGCCATCATGAACCACCAATACCGTTGGTAAAGCGCCTCAATGCCCATAGACAACCCGATCATCGCAGCATGAGACAGGAGGAAAGCCAATATGACAGGTCGGTGTACTGGATCGGCTGCTTGATAGGAGCGAATACCCACGTAGAAAAACCAGACCATGAAACCGCCGTAAACCAAGAGACCGATTAAGCCGAATTCCGTCATAAACCACATGGGCGTGTTATGGATGATGATGCCAAGATTGAGATTGTACGTGCCTAGACCGATACCAAAGAGCGGGCTTTGCGCGATCCATTCCAACGCTTTGGTGATAATATCAAGCCGTGATTGGATCTGGGATGGACGGCTGGCCATGGAGCTGAAAATATCCAAGTAAGCAGTGCCTTTGTACAACAGCAAGACAGTAAAGGCGGCTGAGAATCCGATCCCGATCTTGAACAACCGGGTTGGCTTGGTAATGGAGAGGGTCATGAGAATCAGGAACAAACCAATCCATGAAGATCTGGAGAAGGTCATCATAATTCCACCAGACAATGTCAATGTTGCCAGCACACTCATCCATCTGCTCAGCAGCGGTCTTGAACCCCCGCTAGTCATGATGTGGACTGCGAATGCCGTAACTAGCAACCCCCCGTATGCATTCGGATCGATTAACATGCCGGACAAGCGACCGTCCTGCACCATGAATGGAACGGCCACACCGCTGAAGAAGGCGAACAGCGCAGTAGCATTCATCCAGAGGACACTGAGCAGGAACACTCGCAGTAACCGGTACAGACGATCCCAGCTATCGGCGGCTTGGGTCAGCATGATGTAGGTCAGCAGCAGCAGGATGAATCCGAAGTCTTTTTGCAGCAAGGCATACTTGGAGATGAACCCGTTCTGCCACATGGCTACGAACGAAGCCAAGATGAAGATAAGCAGCATGCCCCAGTGCCAGGAGCTGAACATGCGCCGGTCGATCTTAAGCTGCTTGCCAGCCGCCGACAGTCCGATCAGCAGGAACAGATCTGATGGTGCGAAGCGAAAGGCTCCGCCGAAGTCGAATTGTGCGGGCAGACATAGAACGTAACCAGCAACTGCGGTTTGGAACAGCCAGCCCGTTGTGAATCTGGTCCGTTTTGTAGCATCGAAGCGTGCAGAATGCCATACTGCGGACAAAGACATGATTTCCCCCACCCTGGGAAAGCTGTGCAAGCATTACGCAGCTGCTGCTTCCCGCTGAACTCGTTTTCTTTCCTTGTTGATTATGTAAGACAGCAGCAATACGCTTCCCCCTGTCTGAACAAGAAGGGCGATAATGGATCCCGCGGCCGCGCCAACCATTCCAAGCTTTGGCACGAGCAGAAGACAGGCTAATCCATTGCAACCCGATGCGCAGAGAAACAGCGGAATTTGCAGTATGAAGCGGCGAGTTGCCGTAATTCCGTACCATAGAAATGATGAAGTAAATACAAAGAAGGTGGAGGCTAACAGCCAGAGAAACAGCTTGATGTCTGAAGCTAGCTCACTGCTGTATAGCAGCGTGAGAAGCTGTGATCCGAATAACCAGCCCGTCGCCATAGCGAGTACACTGAGCACGGTGCCGAGCTTCAACATGCGGACTAACACCCTGACAAACTCCGTGTACTGCCCCTCTGTAAACCATCGAACCAGTCGAGGGGTATACGCTTCGCCAAGCGCAGTCACTACTACATTGCAAGCAACGATCATATATGCGAGCGAGGCATATATCCCCAGATCATGCTGCCCTCTGAAGTAGGCAATGGCGTACTGCGGGATGTTCGCATTCAAAGACATAAGCGCAAGCACAATTCCAAGCGGAGCGCTCATATGAAGAAGCGGTAACAAGAGCTTGCGAGCAAATAGGGGTCGTATGACCTCCATCTTGCGAGCACGGCGGTAGTCGTATCCGATCGTAATGCCTAACCATCCGATAATCATGGTGAGTAAAGCAAAAGAGAGGCTGTGTGTTGGTATATATACCAGAACGAAGCTGAACGTGGAGAACATGCCTTTCGCGATTCTGGAGAGGGAGATGGAATCTAGCTTTTCGTACTTCTGACATACCCCTAGGAGCATATCGCTTATAGATTCAATGAACCTGAACATACTGACAAGCACGATAACTAGACTGGTATTGCGGTCGAATCCACTGAAGCAAGCTATACCAATCGTAATTGTAAAAGCAACGGCAGTCGTGATGAGGCGAAGTCCGATGAAGGCTCCAAATTTATGTGCTCCAGCTGGTTGTACAATCCATACAGAGCGCAGATGCAGATGAGATAACATGAAGATTGGCGCCGTAATGGCAAGCCCGAGTGCGTATTGTCCGATATGCTCCGTGGAACCGAATTTATTAAGCAAGCTGACGATGACGAATTGCGCCCCCGCATATACGATGTTCCCAAGTAAATACCGGATTGCTAAAAGGGTCATCTATTCTTCCCTGCGGATGAAGCCCAAGTTGCGAAGTCTTCCCCTTTGATCGCGTAGCTTATCCTGCTGCTTCGACCTTTCCGATTCAGCACAGCTCCAAGGAGATGCGCTCCTTGCTTTTCCAGCAGCTGCTTGGCTGTGTTGGTGTGCTTCTGCAGCACTTTGCCGGATTGGACTACGAGCAAGACGCCCTCCGTCAAGCTCGATAAGGTCAATGCATCGGAAGCTGGCATCAACACAGAAGAGGAGTCGATGATCAAGGTGTCCCACTTGTCATGCAGTTCGGCTAGCAAGTGTATCATCCCGTTGGATCCGAGCAACTCCGCCGGATTCGGAGATACGGGTCCTGACGGAAGCACATCGAGTCCCGGCGAATCCCTAATGGCATACACACAATCCTTCAGCTGGGCCTGATCCACTAGAATGCTCGTTAAGCCAATTATGTTAGGGAGCTCAAAGGCTTCGTGGACTGCCGGCGTACGGAGATCTCCGTCTACAAGGAGTACGGTTCTTCCCGTTTCTGCCATGGCGACAGCCAGATTGACCGCAACCGTCGACTTCCCTTCGCCGGGGAGTGAGCTTGTAACCAAGATAGAGCGAATCTCACCGCCTACCCGGGTATAGCGAATATTAGTGCGAATGGCGCGGAACAGCTCCGCATTAGCTGATTTCGGTTCGACCAGGCAATACAATCGAGGTATCTTCTTTCTCATATCCGCTCTCTCCCTCTGTTGGTTTGCTGCGTTTGTGCAGCTTCCTCCTCTTGCGGGTCTTCAACCTCCCAACGGTTCCTAGCAATGGAAGCTGCAAGTCGAGCTCGATGTCTTTTACACTTCGGATCGTTTTGTCTGTCATCTCACGTAAGATTGATATCCCGATCCCCGCTACTAGCGCAAGACCGAATGCGACCACCATGTTGAAGAACGGCTTTGGTGTAACCGGAATAGGACTGGACGGCACTTTGGCTTGATCGAGGAACAAGATGTTCTCCACACCCATGATCGACCTGATGTTCTCGTTGAACGCCTCCGCAAAACCATTCGCTATATCGGTGGCCCTCTTCGGATCTGAGTCCGTAGCGATTACGGTGGTCAGCAGCGACTCACTGCTCGTTCTTGTCTTGATCTTGGCAAGCAGCTTCTCAGGAGTGATGTCCAGCTGGAGACGTTTCACGACCTCTTCCGCGATCCGATTGCTTCGAATAATTTCTCCGTAAGTCGTAACTAACTTTTGTCCGGCGACAATGTCATTTACGGCCTGCTGCTGTTTGTCTCCCTGAATTAACAAAGAGGCAGTCGCTTCATATTCCGGCTTCAGCACATAGTTGCTGATATACCAGGCAAAAGCGAGCGCAGCAATCGACAAAGCAGTGATAAATAACGCCCGGCGCCTCACTAGTTTCAAAATGCCGCCCAATTCAAATTCCATCCGCAATTTCTCCTTCGTTCGACTTGTTTCTGAAGCTCTTTAAACGACTGCTACACTAAACATCTTATTCCCGACCTTCCAGGTTATGTCCAAGTTAATGTAAAAACTTATTATCCTTGGACGAGTCGATCAAATGGGTTGAAATTCTCTAGTTTTGAGGTGAAAATCGGTCGGTCCATGTAGGTTTGGACAAGCGTAAAGCCTTGCACAGCAAGGGAACTCGCCTCCTCACTTCGACCTACTCCCATGGTCCCAAGCCTGTACACCGAACCACGGTTTGAATTTACCCAAATACCTAAGCTCGTACGGCAGGCTTATATCCTTCGGTCTGCGCACAAAGAACCGCCGCAGAACGAAAAGTCCCGGGCGGTATAGAATAATGTTTCTCGGCAAAGAAAATCGAGGTCAAAAGAAAACGACCGCCCCTTATTCAAGGAGCGGTCGTCTCGCTAGTCAGTCACACTGATCACTGACTCATTACAAAGTAATCTCTACACTATGCGTTGCCGCTGTTACGCTGTTAATAGTCAGCATTTTCGTTGTGGCGTTATACGCATATTGTCCGGAGGTTAAAGTCACCCCATCCAGCTTCACTGATGAAACGGACGGAGCGTACATCTGCGGAGACCCAGTACTTGTCAGTGTCACCGTTCCTGACCACACGGTTGCCGATGTCTTGCCGACAGCAATACCGCCGCCTGCAGGCATACTTACCAGCACCTGAGATCCATCAGACAATGCTGTGCCTGAAGCCGATGAATTCACTGCCGCATATCGTTCATAACCGCCAGCAGTAAGCTTGCGAGCCATGCACTGGGTAGCCGCACATGTAATCGATAGATTACTTGCTGTCGTTACTGCTGCGTTCGTCGGGTTGACGAACACTTGGTCAGACGCGCCTGTCAAAGTGATGACTAATCCTGTTGCCAGTCCGTTAGTAGCGGTATTCACTGTGTATGCTGAAGCTTTACTGATGACCGTACCCGCAGTCGTTAAGCGGATGTAGTCCAGCACACTGTTGTACCCGCTGCTGGAAGCATTTTTGCCTGTAGCTGTAATTTTCAAGGCATGCGTTCCTGCGGTAAGGGAGCGATTCAGATAGCTGCGTTCATCCGTATCCACGTAATCATCATACATATCGAGTCCGGTCCCCAATGTAACCCCATCCAACTCTACTTTCAAGATTCCGGAACCAGTCGTCTTGAGGAAACCGAGTCTCAGATCGTAGTTGCCGTTGGATGGAACGGTGAAGTTGTACGTAACATAAGAATTCACACTGCCGCCCGTATAAGTGACCGCTCTGTAAAATTTATTCATGGCGGCGGAGTTCGCACCGCCTGAGCTTGCTGCTGCAGGGAGCAACGTTTCTGCTTCGATGATGCCTTCCCTATGAACCTTAGGACGAATGAGCGTCACGAAGGATTCCGATGTTACGGTTGAGGAAGGCTTAATGCTGCCCCAAGTGCCATATTGCTCCGCGCCTGTATATTGCGTATATAATCTGGTGCTGCTGGTTGGACGAAGCAGCTGTACCGCTGCAGAAGCTTTGGCCTTCTCTATCAGGAACGATGTCGGAAGAGTCGTTCCTACTGTAAGAGGCGTGCCTCCCGAGCTGAATACGCCGCCTTTATCCGTGTGGAATAACATTTCCGGCGTACCCGCGGATGCCAATGCAACATTATCTACGATCAGATTATAGTCTGGCTTAACCGATATAATTCTTCGTTTCCACTGCGTTACATCCGGAGTAGTTGCATAAGAGGCAGTTGCATCGCCAATACCAAGCTCGAATACAGGCGAAGAGAAGTACCCTACTGTGCCGCCGCCCGTCTTGAGCGTCTGGCCTGCTCCATTCACTAACATAGCATTGTGACCAATCGTGCTTGTCGTCATTGCACTCTTCGCTGCTGTGGTGTTGTTGAAATATCCTGGATCCGTCAGCAACCATTCGCCACCTGCATTCAAGATAAAGCTGTTATCGTCCTGATGATTATGGCCATAATTGGAATCATCCGAGTAGAAGGCGAGCAATTGATCACTCTCTCCCCAACCCGTGCGGAAAGCCTGATAGCCAATATCCGAGAATTGGGCTGACTCGGGAAGCCCGGCAGTATCAGGATCCGTAAGAGCTCCAGAGTTATTCAAGTAGACGAATCGTCCCCAGTTAGCAGAATCCGAGAGCTGCTCCTTGGCATACCAACCTGCCAATCCATCTCCATTGTTAGCCAGGATAAGCGCTGGTAATCCTATATTGCCTGTCGTATCAGAATCGCTGAAATTCGCATTCCCTGTCCCTTGCGGGCCATTGAAATATACAAGCCACTTCGATAGACGATCTGAGACGAATGAATGATCAAAGGCATCATCCACGCCCGTTACTCTGCGGACAAAATCATCTGCCGCAAAAATACTGTTCAACCCTACACCCGTGTACAGAAATCCTTCGCTCTTCCCTGATGCTTCCAGCGTATCCAGATAATCCAGATGTATCTGATAAGCCTGATTCAGGTAGACATCATAAGAATCCCTTTCTCCAAGGCCGACTACGGCCGCTGCAGCCATTGAGCCGGATACAGCATAATAAATATTTTGATCGACGTACGTTAACAAATCCTTCTTCATGATCCGGATGCCCTTTTCATACATCGCATCAAGCAGCTTATCCCGCTCTGTCTGGGTCAGCATCCCATAGACCATATCGTAGACGGTAGCAACACCGCGGGTAATGTAGCTGGAGTCCAGACACGAGAACCCGCTTCCGCCTCCTAGGCAAGGATAAGCAGGGTCGCTCCAGACGTCCCAGTCGGCCAGGGCAAGCGCATAGTCCCTTGCTTTCTGTCCATAACTAACATCACCGGTTACGACATAAGCAAGCGCTAAAGTTTCGAGTCTCGTCTGAATCTGAGACCCTACAGCTGTCCAGAAAGGGTATTTACCCGATGGAGCAGACGGAGGATTCTCATGCGGAATCGGCATCACTGGCGGCAGTGGATAAGTGATTGTAATTCCATCAATATAATTTACGGAGAACGAGGATTCGGCCATGTAGATGTCCGCTTGCACTTCCACCTTACTCCAGATCGAAGCGTAAGATTCGCCGTATTGATTCGGTGAAGTATCTGTCGCTTTGGCTTGCAGAGCAGGCACATCGCTTGCTGTGAAATACAATCTAGGATGGCTTGTTACGATTGCGTTGAACGATGTGGCCGGAGCCGTGTATTTCTGCCTTACGGAAATATCGTCAAAATAGGCTGTACTCGTGCTGGCGACCGGTGTATACGCCATCACCACGAGATAATCCGTATTGGCAGGTGCTGTCCCGGTGACCGTGAGCTGCTCCCAGCTCCCTGTCGTGGTGCTGCCAATGAATTGCACACCCACTCTGGTATCCGATGCGTTCCCTACCGTACTTTGCCAAAATTCCAAGTATAACTGACCCGCACCAGACGTATTGCGAACCCACCCGGTTGCTTCATAAGTAGAACCAGCGGAAGCCGGCAGCTTTACCGATTTCATCCCGTAAGCAGCTGAGGTGCTGCTGTCCACAATTTTCAGGCTTTTCGTGCCGCTATGTGCATAGTCACTGCTAACCGAGTATGTTCCAGCCGCATAAGGAGTCCAATCAACAGGCTGATTCGAGCCATCAGCGCTCTCGAAGCCAGCATTGGACACATTGCCTACTTCGTCAATCCGCCTCATGAATATGGCATCGTAATAAGAAGCTCCTACATTCGTTTTGGGGGCATACATCATCACGCTAACCGTCGCTGTCCCGGCAGGAGCCTGCCCGCTTACTTTGATATACTCCCAGTTTCCGGTCGTTGTGGTCGATGCAAAGTTCACTCCAATTCGCGTGTTCGAGCTATCCCAGAACTCCAAATACACTTGACCGCTGCCAGACTCCGCGTATACCGACACGTAAGTTTCATACGTGGAATATGGATGTGCGGCGACTCGATCACTAACCATGCCATAGGCAGAAGAGCTCGAAGCATCATTAATTTTGAGACTCTTGGTGCCATCGATGCTTCTTACGGTTGAGATGGTCTGCTGCGTTCCCCATGTTCCGCTGAATACGGACCAGTTCGTTGGAGGCGAGCCAGACTCGAAGCTGTGGTTGTTAATGGTTACTTTAGCAGCGTCCCCCGCTCTGCTCACACTTGGAGCCCATAGAAGGGAAAGCAGGAGAGCCGTCGCCAGCAGCACAACTATTGCGAGTTTATACATGTTTTTTACTTGTACAACATTAGACATAAAAAAAACCTCCCACTTATAAATGAAGTGCTTAGGTCCATTCTGAATGTCTACTCTAGTTGTGAACTCTGTTACTGTGAATTTACTTGTTATCATTACCCTCCTTTCATAATAAAGCGTTTACATTTGCCTCCTCATTATATCACAAAATCAGGAAATGTCAGCAGGATCCTGCGTTATTATGGATTTTAATAAGTCCTCTCTTGTTGCGTGGGAGGGCAAGAAGATGAGCTCCAATCGCTTTTGAAATCATATTCCCTGAATTAAATTTTAGTTGTGAGAATACGATGTTCAAATGCGACCGCTGACGCTTTTCCACTTCACTTCTTGCCCTTTTCTGTTCAACATTGGGTGGGAATCTGTTAATCAAACTTTACTATAAAGCACGGTTTGACGGGGAGTCCGGGGGAGTAATCCCCCGTCTTACCCTACTCGAATTAAGGCAGATGCAGGTGCCGGCAATTCCGTCACACATCGGTCTGGCACACGATAAACTCGTTGCCGTCGGGATCGCTGAATACGAAGCAGCGGACGCCCATCCGGGTTTCCATACCGCGGGCGACGGTCGCTCCCTTGGCTTGCACATGAGCCAGAGCCGCATCCAGGTCAGGGGTCTCGATAATGCCGATAGGCTTGCCGGATTCGCAAAGCCGCTTGTCGTCGAAGAGCAGGTGCGCGCCCTTCTCCAACCGGATGCAGCGGAGCTCGGGGAATCTGGAGTCCGGCTCGGCGGTTCGCGCGACCAATGTTTCGTACCATTCCACGGTTTCATTCAACGTATCGGTATGGATCAGCACATGACCGATCTTCGACAGAAGCGCATGCGCCGGCTTCGATTTGGCCGTTTCCGGCATCCGGTGCGCCTGGCAAATCAGATTCGAATTGACGGTAAAGACGGAGATATACTCGTCGCTGAACACGTCGGTCAATGTGTCGTACCGCTGACCGGCGCAGAAATCGTAAGCGGAGGCGATATCCTTCGTATCGAACATGAGGGTGGACGGAGACCCCCAGGCATTGCTATCGAGGATAACCTCCGTACCGTCGAAGTCGAAGATGTATATGCCGTCTTCATGTTCTCTCGGGACAATATGCCGTTCGAGCAAATTGGCATACCATTCGGTTGCCAGCTTCAGATCGCGAACCGGTACGAACACGGACGGCACGCGAGGCGAGATCGGGTTAGACATGTTGAACTTCCTCCTTCAATTGGATATTGGGATTTTTGTCATCATGATCCGGCAATGACGGCTTCAATTCGCGCGATGCCTTCTTCTTCCGCATTCCATGCTGCCTGCAGCCCCTCCTGGATATCCCGCCACCGATTCGCGGGGCTGCCGCCGTAGCCGAACGGGAACCGCGGGTAGAGCCGCACGAACCACTTGCTTACTTGCTTGTAGCAATCGGCCGCCACCAGAAGCTGAGTCCTGCGATCTGCACTGCGGGATCTATCCGCCAGCAGTTCCAGGAAAGCTGCGGCTTGCTGGCGCGCCTCGGCCAGAATGGCGACCTGGTAAGCATGTCCGCTCAGATCGAGCGTGTTGCGCCGAGCTCCTTCCAGCCAGACACGATAACCGTCCAGACCGAAGACGTAGCCCTTGAGCGGCGGCTCCTTGCCCCGGGCATGATCGACGATCGCGCGAAGCACCGTATCCTCCGATGAAGGCGGCGACACCCTTCTTCGCAATCCGAAGACGAAGACCGGCCGTTCGTCGGTTTGGCGTCCTAACTGGTCATAACGATAAACCCACGTTTCCCCATTGTATCCCTTGTACCGGATCTCCTGCGAACGATCGTCGTACCCGTGGGCAAAGCCCATTTCGTTCCGCTCCATATTCCAAATAACGGCCGGAATCCCCCGATCGACCGATCCGTGGACGACCGAAAGCATTCGTACCTGCATGTCGGGCGTCATCGTCGTCTGCTGCGGTCTACCGACACAAACTCCGCTGAAGCCGAGCCGTTCGACGGTCCGGTAAGCCGCATAGCTCCAGTCGAACGTCAGTATGCCCCGCCAATCGCAATTTTCCGGCATATTGACGCGAAAAGCCTCCGCCGAAATTCCCATCAGTTCCGTATACGTGAAATTCGTAATATCGGCCGTGCCCAGCGCTTCGCCGATCATGGCCGAGATAAACGCATAAGGCCTCGGATAGGTCGGCGCCGGCAACAAACAACAGTTCGGGTGACCATGCGTTTCTCGTTCCAGCAAATAGGCGGCAATCTCTTCCCGAAACCGCTCGTCGTTCACTTTGAGCCGGGCTCTGGAGAGGATGTTGTAGATATTGCTTTTCTTCATATTGTAGCGGTCCGCTAGTTGTTCCGGCGTAGCTTCTTCACTGGCGGCGGCGTCCAGAACGTCCCGCGCCTGCTTGGACAGCTTGGCAAGCGAGCGGCGAACCAACTCGGCGCTGGCCTCCTGCTCTTGCCACTCACGGATCTCGTCGGACCAGCCGCGATTAGCGGGTCCCGCCTCGGGCATCTCCTCGATGACGGTCGTGCGCCGGCTGTCCCCTCCGCGGATCGAATTGATCGCCATCCGGCGGATCATCAGACGGAACCAGGCGGCGAATTTATGATCGTCCTTCAACTGGTGCAGCTTGTCTTTCATGCGGATGAACGCTTCCTGAACGATATCGTCGGCCGAGTAGGGATCGCGGACGACACTTTGCGCCCAGGACATCGCCGCCGCGCGGTACCGATTGAAAATCGTCTCATACGCCGCATGGTCGCCTTGTCGAATACGCGATAACAAGTCCTTCAAATCGAATGGGTGATCCACGATGCCTCCTTGTGACGGTGAAACTTGCTGCATTCCCACCCTATCAGGATAACTAGTTATTCGACAAATCACGCGGCGTTCCTGCCGGATTATTCCTGCACCTGATAGTGGAGGCAGACGACGCCGGATTTCGTCGTTTTGCTGTCGAGCAGTTTAAGGCGGAGCTTGTCGTCGATCCCCTTGAATAACGGCAAACCGCGGCCGACAACGACAGGCGACACCGTAATCTGATATTCGTCGATCAAGCCGAGCTGCATAAGACTGTGCCCTAACCCGGGGCTACCGAGGATCATGATGTCCTTGCCGGGCTGTTGTTTCAGTTTCATGATTTCTTCCGCCGCATTGTCTTTCACCAATCTGGAGTTGACCCAGTCTATGTTGTCCAAAGTGGAGGAGAACACGATTTTGGTCGTGCGATCCAACCACTTTGAATGTTCGACTTCGTGCGGCTTGGCCGTCGGATTCGAAGGCACGGTCGGCCAATAGTCCTTCATGATATGATACGTACCACGTCCCCACAAAATTGTGTCTACCGTACTCAGAAGGTTCTCGGCGTGTTTCGCCAAGTCGTCGTCATAGGAAATCCATTCGATGTCCATCGTTCCGTTCGGTCCTTCGACGATGCCGTCCAGCGATGCGTGCAGGAAGAGTACAACTTTTCTCATTGTTCATTTCTCCTTTGATGTGGTTTTTTCCTAATCGTAGGAACCCGCTAGGGAAGCCTTCGATAGGGATTCAACCTATAGACACAGGGGGACTTCATTTTCTATCACTGGCGTCTAAAATTTTTTTAAATTCCATTCAACATAACTCTTCGACCCTCTTTGGCGCTGCTAGATTCGGCAACGAGAGCCTTGTTGTTGGAAGTGAACTTCATCCAATGCCCATAAATCAAGATCGGTCTCCGCGGCCCATTGTTTCGTTTTTTTAAACTCCTCTTGGAGTTCAGGATTCGCACGGGCAATCTGGGGACGCGGTTTCCGCAAGCGGAACCCAAGCTGACGGAATAATCTCTGACATTGCCGAACGCCCAATTCGACTCCGAAGCTTTTTGAGATAAAAGCGTTCAGTGTTTTTCCGTCCCATAAGTTACCTGTCAATCTAACGTCAGAAGGTGAAGAACGAAGAACTTGACTAATTTGTTCGATTTGATTTTGCGTAAGTTTTCGTGGCCTTCCCGAGCTTCTGAAGAACGCCGTATTTCATCTTGTAAATTGAAGGAAAATGAACTAATTTGTCCTTTAACCGAGTCGCGGGGTGATTAGTTAACCCACCTGTTACTACTTAGGTCTCGATTGCTCGAATTCGTTGTCTAACTCCCACCTTACTCAAGCACAATATTACTATTTTTCCTTCTCCACTTCTGCGTATTGTGGCCAGTTTGGATTATAGTGGCAAGCCGTTTACAGATAAGCCATCTTACTACTGGCTATATGGGCCATTTCATCGCTCAGGAACTAATTAGCCAACCTGACTATCCCTTATTTCCTCATTGTTACCCGATTTTCCTCAGAATCAGGCCAATAACCAGTGGTAAAACAGGCTATCCGAGAAAAAACTGTCTTCTCCACACAAATAACCTATACTGGCAATGGCTATCGATCTCCACAAGACCTAAGTAGTAACACCCACCTTTACTAATTCCAAAGGTAGCCTAACTAATAGTAAAGGTGGGTTCACTATTTCGTTGATCCTCCCCTTGTAGGCTCCGATTAGTAAGGATTGGCTTACTATTAGTAAAGTTTGCTTCACTAATGCTAGCAGTAAATTGAATCCGAGTCCAAAACGTACTTACTACACTTTAAAAAGGGGGACCCTTGGTTCCACCCAAAAACTTAAAATTCTAAAGCGGATTTTCCGCTCTACAACAATCGTTTAACCTCTGAGTTCACTTCTAAAGCGGATTTTCCGCCCTACAGCAATCGTTCCACCCTCTGAGTCACTTCTAAAGCGGATTTTCCGCTCTACAACAATCGTTCCACCCCAGAAACCTATAAATTCACTATAACGTAAACAAAGACAGCGCCGCCAACAAGGCCGACACTGTCCGCTAATACTTGATATCCGCACTCCCTTGCGGGGAGCGACTTGATTCGTTTCTACATCCACTTGGACATAACCTGGTTTCAATCCACACTTCCATATGGAAGCGACAGTAACTGCCTTTACTTCAGAATAATCTTAATACCTGATGGGATATTATCCATCTCGATGTCAACTTTGTAATCACGAATCGAGCGTGCTGGCCCCTCCGATAACCGTTCGGTGCTAATACGTTCAAACAACTCATGTGCCGGCGCATTGCCAAGGCCCGACTCATGCTCGAACACGACCAACTTTCGGACTGTCATCATCCCTCGCGAAGCGGATCGGTCATGCTCGAACATATTACGGATGGCTTCCCACAGCAACTCCAGATCTGCTATTGTGAAGCCTGTCTTTCGGGCCAAATAAGCGGATATGAAGCCATCCATACGGTACAACGCATAAGGGATCGTATGCTTGCGGCCCATCTCTCGGTCCTTCTCTTCTCCTTCCTTCGTTACGGCCTGACGCGTAATCGTCACCTCTTGAGAGAAGATAGGCTCGATGCTGCGGGAGAACGTGAATTGGACGGGTCCTCTTACTTGACCGCAGTTGACTCTTGTATTCATAACCGCTCCGAATGTGCGGATATCATAGAAATTATCGCACATCCACTGGGTGAGCTCCTTCGCTTCCGCACGATCCTTAGGAGCCAATTCCGCTTTATCCGCTTCTGCCCCGCGTAAAGATCGATAGGCCATGCGATTCCTCTCGTTCAACACAGCTCCTTCGGTAACATAGATCTGATAGCCCTCTGATTGTTCTCTCGCGATTTCTACATAGTTGCGCACTTTCCGCTTCAAGCACACATCCGTTACGAGGCCATGGCCAGTCTCCGGATCGATTCGGGGCATATTGCCGGCGTCCGGATCACTGTTAGGGTTGCCGTCTTTCACATCATAGAAGAGGGAGAAGTCGAAGCGTCTATCCAGCACTTGTCGATGAGCTCCACTATCTGTCACTTGATAATCCTCCTTCCAGCCAGACTCTATCCCTTACTCCGCAACTTTTGCTTCCGCGGCCTTAGGACCGCCTGAGAAGAAATCTTGCTTCTGATGGTAATAGCCCAGCATGAATAACCCTTGCTGATTCATATCGAGCCGACTTGGAAATACATCTACTGGACCCAGAATCTCCTGGATCTCACGGTCCCGGAATTGTCCGTAATCCGCCTTCGAAATGTGATGCTGCGACAACTTCAATAGCAATGGGAATACGGCTGCAGGTGTGGCTGATGCGGCGGAGAAATAACGGTTCTTGATCGTAGTGTTCAGCTTGTTGTATCCTCCTGCTGCTTCCTGCTGTGTTCGCTCCAGAACGGCGAATAACCGACCTAGACGATAAGGCGAACTATTCGTGGACTTATTCAAGCTCACAGACAAAACCTCCTTCAGCGATTCAATATGATTCCTTCTGGCATAGCGGGACAAGTAAGCTTTTAACAGCGATGCGCGAATGGAACTGACATTTAGATCGGCTCGAATACGATTCATGATCGACACATATAGGGAATAAGGATATACCTTGCCTGTAACAATGGCAGCGAACAAGTCACCTGCAAGAGCTGGTGAAATACCGGACCCTGCCCTCTTGCCCTCTGGCCCAACCCGATTCGTCTCTGCCAGGATGCGATGAATCGATGGCAGCGGGAATTGGTGAGGCTGCGCGATAGCCATATCCGCTCTATGTTCCTCCAGCTTCTCCATTATGGTGCCGAAACCGCCCTCCCAGTGGAATCGGATGGAAAGACGCGCATTGTTCGGCGATAATCCGAGAATATGGAACGGAACGTCATCAAGTGGAAGCATATCCTCCTCGATCGGCACTCCTTTTTTATAACGGGTAAGCATTCTACGGATCTTGGTTGTCGGCGCTTGATGCTCCTCGGCTAACGGCTCAAGCGCGATAACTTCTTCGGTCCTTTGATCAGCCGTAATCCCTTCCAGGAACACACCTTCCGCAGCATTATACTCCGGTCCGCCGACACTCCAGAACACAACGGTCATATCCCCAATATCACGGATGCAATTGCGCTCGGAGGCAAGCAATGCATTAAGCGCGGTTGTATATCCAAAGGCTGCTTCCCGGCTAACCGGGGCATTATAGCTCTGTTCCTTGTTGTAAGAATCAAAGGATGGTTTATTGAAGGAGATGACCGCAGCACCGCTTGACTGAGCCCCTTTCACTCCGCGGATCTTATTATCATGAATGCGGGATATAGGAACATTCGATCGTCCTGTAACCAGACACTGCCCTAACACTCCCGACTGGCTATCCTCATGCTCCTGACTGAAAATCCACCGTTGCTGGATCGCCTCATTCTCATGGACAAACGTACTTTTACCCTCGATTCGGAACACACATACTTGATCCATCCCTGTGTCTAATGCAGCCAAATGGTCCTGAAGCATAGGCACTTTTCTCACTTCACTTCCATTCCACCGCTCAAAAAACAAGGAAACAGCCCGTGCCTCCTCATCCTCACACTCAGCTAGAATAGATAGGTGCAACTCCTGACTAAGAGCGAATTTGCGTCCAGCTTCCTGCCGCTTCGTTTCATTAGCGTAATACCCTAGTAAATACTCAACCTTGTCACATAAAAAATAAGGCTTTAGATTCGATTGTCTTGCCGATTGTTCAGGTACATGCAGGAGACGAGGAACCCATTTCTTTCCTTGCTTCTCTCTTAAATCATAGAGTCCAATGAACTCACCCTCTGCTGTGATCTCAAGTGCATAGAATACTTTGGCTAATGTGAAGTGAGGCTCACAAATAGGTGAATCAGGATCTTTTAACAGGTATTCATAGCGCTCGTACAGAGATTGGATAATCATGTTGTCGCCGCCTCATCGTCTGAGATCTGGAATTTCAACAATTCCGTTGCGCATGACTGCATGAAAAAACTGTGGTTTCATTTCATCCTTATAATCCAGATCCCACAGCATCCATCCCAGATCCTTGACCGGAATATGGTGATAATAGGATTGTGGATATATGTCTGCAGGCTCAATCAGAGCAAAGTTGGCAGCGAACTCTCTACAGCCCAAGTATGGACGGTGAAAAGTCTGTCCCATTCTGGCTCGTCGCAAAAACATGTTGATGTGTTTCTCAGGAGAGTCTGCTTCGCTTGCCTGGTCTGTCAGGACAAAATGAGCTTCTATAATATAAGCAACTTGCCTTAATAACAGCGTAGATCTCTGTTGCCTTTCTTCCGTAATAACTTGGGACAAAGGTCCCACTCCTGTCTTCATTGCCGCTTGAACGAGGCGTGTCGATATTTTGTTCTCTAGTTCGTTCCTCCTGATCGTATCGAAGCGAATTTCGTTCAGAATATGAATTCGATCTATGACCCATCGGATAGCCGGCTTCCAATGAATGGATTCCAACAAACCCCTTGCAGCAGAAGGCGTCATAACATCATAACTGACTCGTTCGACTTTCATCTCAGGCCGTGTGAAGCACGCATAATCGCCCCACACCTTCAATCTGATGCCAAATCCCATAGGGCCTCCTTGATCAAAAGGACCATGCTCGTTGTTCTACTAGTTAAATATGCCTGCATCCTTCGAATGATACCTTTTGGAAAAAAAGTGTTTTATCACACATTTTCTCTAGTTAATTCGGTGGATACGAAATGAATCCTGCTTTATTTTCAATTTTCAATAAATTTTCATGATTACAAACATTTTTGGCAAAATTTATACATTTTTCGACAAAATAATGGTTTAGAAATCTCCCACCATCCATTCCACATATGCGTTTTATCAATTAGACTAAGGGTAGTAAAATGTCACCGCTCCCGAGTAGCCTCCAGAGCCCCATCGTTCTTTAGAACGAGTCTGAAGCAGCACGTAAATTGATAATAGGAGTCTGTAAGGTGAAACCAATACTGGTTGTCGAGGATGAATTCGCCATATCGCTAGTACTGAAAGCGTATCTGGAGAAAGCCCGCTATACTGTGCTGCAAGCCTTCACTTATGAAGAAGCGTTGGACAAATGGCAGAAACATATGCCTGCGCTCGTCCTGCTTGACGTTATGCTACCCGATGGAAGCGGCTGGGACCTGCTGAAGCTAATTCGGGGGAGGAGCGCTTGTCCTGTTATCATGTTAACGGCACTTGGTGATATGCACAGCAAGCTGGATGGACTTAATCAGGGCGCCGATGATTATATTCTGAAACCGTTCGTGGTGGAAGAGGTTCTGGCGCGAGTGAATACAGTGCTTCGCCGCAGCTCTCATTTATTCGAACAAGACAGCGCTCTATTCCTCGGCAGTCTCAAGATCGATTTCAAAGCCCATCAAGTATACATGCATGGCATTCCTCTTAAACTGGCTCCCAAAGATCTGGCACTCTTCCTGTATCTCGCTGAACATCCGAACCAGACCTTGACCCGGGAGCAGCTGATTGAACGAATCTGGGGATTTGACTACGAAGGCAGTGATCGTGCAGTAGACCTCGCCATCAAACGAATCCGGCAAGCTTTGAAGGATTGGCCATCCGAGGAAGGCGATATCTTGACTTTACGGGGAGTGGGGTATCAAATCCGTGTTCAAACCTAAGAACCACCCTCATAATTTACTGCGTTACTGGACACCTCGTTATTTTCTCACCTTGCTCATCGGATTGATTCTGGTTGGTGCCGTCTCCTCTTATTGGATCCGTTATTCTACGGAAGAGCATCAGGTGGACTTATTAAAGATGATGGTGGAGGAAGCGAACAGCTTCGTTGAAGCCAATGGGAACCTCCCTCAGAACAACGAAGGTGCCTTATATCACCGTTTTCTGGACGATCAGAGGATCAGGCATAGTCTGGATTCCACACCGATGGTCTATTTCGTTGACAACAAAGGCAGACCCGTCTACGGCAGACCTGGTAATCCCCCGCTAGAGCTCCATAGAGTATTTCAGACCTATGCAGGCCTCCATAACCCCGAGCTGCAGATGGAATCGATTGTTATCCGCCAGGACGAGCATTATCGGTTAATGATCAAGACGCTTAACGTCGGCGCGGAGCTGGTCGGCCACGTCTATTATATGACTGAGGAAGAGAAGCTAACGAGTAACAAGAGCGCCATTAAGCTCATGCTCGTTATGCTGGGCTGCTCTACACTGCTCGGTTGGGCCGTTATTTATATGCTAGCGCGGCGATTAGTCCGACCGGTTCAGGAGGTAGCAGAAGCTGCCAAACAGATCGTCGCCGGTAATTATGAGGTGAATTGGAAAACGCCGGTTAATGGCCGTGAGGTGCAGGAGCTTCTGCATTCTTTTCAGGAAATGGCATCGCGGCTTAGTCAGTTGGAAAGCTTGCGGAATCAGCTGCTGGCCGGAGTGACTCACGAGCTGAAGACACCTGTGACCTCAATTAGCGCTCTCGTTCAAGCCGTCAATGATGGCGTAGTAACCGGTGAGAATGCCAAGAATTTTATGGAGATTTGCCTCAAGGAATGTGTACGCCTGCAAAAAATGATTGAGGACCTGCTGGATTTCAACTCCTTTGCTGCATCGGCTTTTCATGTTGTAAAAGAACATACGAACATGAATGAGCTGATCGAAGAAATTGCCAAGTTGGGGAGACTGGCTAGTGCGCAAAGCGATAATTCCGTTAACATCGAAATCCACGCTCCAATAGCACCTGTATTTATCACAACGGATGCATCCCGTCTGCAGCAGGTTCTGATGAATCTCGTCAACAATTCCAAAGCTGCTATTACTGGGAGCGGAGGACGGATAGAACTATCCTTGTACGAGGATCATCAATGTCTTTCTATTGAAGTTAAGGATAATGGAAGCGGCATTCCTGCAGATGAACAGCCATATATATTCGAGCGCTTCTTCAGGGGAGCGGATAAGCAGAGGAATGTCCGCGGGATGGGCCTTGGCCTGCCACTCAGTCTAATGATTGTAAGATCTCTCGGCGGGGATCTGAGGCTGAAGGAAAGCTCTCCTGCAGGATGCACATTTATTGTAACATTGCCCCGCAATTGAGCTGTTGCTGTATTGGTTCAACGGAGCCTTCGACTTCTTCTCGACACATTCCGGGACTACAATAGGAAGCGTAATTGGTATGTGTTTCCATTTCCGAATACCGGTCAATGATATCAAAGGAGTCGATCCCATGAAAGCTTTATTACTGGCAGCCATACTGGTTGCCGGCATCTCCCTGACAGGCTGCGCGGCTAGCCAAGAACAAAAGGCTTCCTCAACTGCTGGGCAATCAACTACACCAACGCAATCTACATCCAGCACAACCTCATCTTCTGCCTCATCGAATACGGAGCAAGCGAGCTTCACCCAAGGTCTAGCCAAGACCACGAACTCGGAGCTGTTGAATTGTAAAGGCGGCCGAACGGCTGCGCTTGGTGAGATAACATCCGAGGACGGACTCAAGTGGATTGTCCCCTCCGATGTGAATATGAAGATAAGCGGTGCTTCCGATCTAGCCAATTCATGCAAAAATGTGAATCTTGCCAATATCGCGGCCGTTGATCTTAAGAAAGTTCCGATTATCGAGATTGATCCGGACGGCCAACTGATTACCGGTTATATATTTGCCGACAACTACTTCGAGCTCTACATAAACGGAAAACCCGTCGCGAGGGATGCGGTTCCTTTCACCCCTTTCAACTCCCATGTTGTACAATTCAAAGCTTCCTATCCGATAACTTATGCGATTAAAGCAGTGGACTGGGAAGAGAACTTGGGGCTCGGCACGGAGGATAACAAAGGGAATGCTTACCACCCTGGAGATGCTGGGATTGTTGCGGTGTTCAGCGATGGAACGGTTACGAATGGCAGTTGGAAAGCACAAAATTTCTATATTTCTCCTCTCACGAACAAAAGTGATTTGGTTGTAGAAGAGAAAGAGGGAAAGATCGTACGTTCTACAACGAAAGCTTCTCTTAAGCCCTCCTGCGGCAAAAAATGTTATGCGGCTCACTTTAAGGTCCCCGACAGCTGGTATGCCAAAAACTTCGATGATTCCAAATGGCCAAGCGCTGCTGTATTCAAGACGGAAAATGTTGGGGTTGATAACAAGCCGGAATATACGAATTATAAATCCGAGTTCAGCAAAGGCTCTTTCATCTGGACGAATAATCTAGTTCTGGATAATGAGATCATTCTTCGCCATACGGTAGAGAAAGCGCCTAAGTAAGGAGAGACGGCTGATCCTCGGATCAGCCGTCTTTTACCTCAAAAGGCCGTGTCTTTTCCTATATTAATGCTTACACTTCCCGACTCAATGTCCCGGCAATGTAACGAACCCCTTTGTCCTCGTTGAAATAATAGTAAGTGACCAGAATGTCTCCATTGTCCAACTGTACGGAGGTGGGATAGCCGATATCGAACCCAAGCCCGTCATCGCGCAGGATCACTTCTTCGGCTTCCGCGATGTTGCTGCAATCGCTGTCGAGTACATACGCTCGGATGCCGCTTCCCGGCATATTCCGATAGCCGTAAGTTAACAGCACTTTGCCGCTCTGAAGCCGAAGGGCATGGAACGGGCTGGGAGAATATATCTTGTGTTCCGTCAAGTTGACCCATGTTCTCCCCTCGTCGTAAGACTCGCAGGTAAACAGCGGATATTTCTCCCGCTCGTCAGCGACTTCCGCGAGTTTCATCGAGCGAATAAAAGCAACCAGCTTGCCCGATGCAGTTCGGTACAGGTTCGGCTCCTGGAACAGGCAATCCTTGGACGCAGCCAGTACAGAACGCGTTTCCCATGTTCGCCCCTTGTCCTTCGTCTCGGCAACCAGCGCTTGCCCGTGGTCCTGCGGATGAACATACATCGGCAGCAGGATCGTTCCGTCGTCCAGCTCGACGATATTCCCGCGTACACACTTTCCCTGATCCACAATTCGAATCGGATCGTCCCACGTTGAGCCCCCATCGTTCGAGCGGATGGAGTAAACGCCGCCACTCCTTCTGTACCACCGATCGTACACTTTGCGCTCGCCCGGAATCGGATCCGGCACATCGGCTTCCTCGAACACTTTCCAAGTAAAGTACGTGCAGAAGATCGAACCATCCTTCAGCAAGTTAATGCACGGATCCTGGATGCCGTAATAGAAATCGTCATATAGCGTAGTTGTTTTCGCATCCCAGGTCTCTCCGTTATCGCGGGATGTCACGTACACGGCTTTCGAAGCGGGATCACAATGGGTCACTTTGCCGTATCTGTGCTGCCAATCGGGAGCTTGGCGAAAGGCAACGAGCACTTCACCATTGTCCTTCTTGATCACGCTGGGGAAAGAATTGAAGTTCTCGTCCTTGTAGATGACTATATCCTTTATTTTCTGCAATCTTGTCATTGAATCCCCACCAATTCTGATTATTTTGCTTCCCTCGGCCTACAATTGAAACGACACAAACTTCATTTCCGTCATTTCTTCTGTGGAATATTTGATGCCTTCTTTGCCCATGCCGCTATTTTTGACGCCACCATACGGCATGTGGTCAACGCGGAAGGACGGGATATCATTCACGATGACGCCGCCGACCTCGAGCCGCTCAACCGCGTCAAACGCGCGGGCGATCAATGTAGTGTAAACGCCAGCTTGCAGCCCGTAGTCGGAGCGATTGACCATTGCGATTGCATCATCCCATGTATCGTAGGGCTCCACGACGACGATGGGGCCGAACGCCTCTTTACACGAAACGGACAACGTTTCGCTCGTCCCGGTGAGAATCGTCGGTTCCAAAATGGTGCCCTGCGCCCTGCCGCCGCATACGATGCGGGAGCCGTTCAGCTTCGCTTCTTCCAGCCAACTGGCGATACGCGCCGTTTCCGCAGGCTGGATCAGAGCCGATACGTCAGTCGCAGCGTCTAGCGGATCGCCAAGCCTAAGATCGGCCGTCTTCTCCTTCATAGCCGACAAGAACGGCTCATAAAGCTGACGTCGCACATAAATGCGCTGCACAGAAATGCATACCTGCCCGGCGAAGTTGAACGAACCTTCCACACAGCGAGCCGCGACGGCAGACAAATTGTCAGTGCTGTCAATGATGACGCCGGCATTCGAGCCGAGTTCCAGCGTAACTCGTTTAAGCCCGGCTCTCGTCTTAATACCGATTCCAACCTCAACGCTGCCGGTGAATGTGACCATTTTGACCCGTTCGTCCGTAACCAGTTGATTGCCAATGGCGCCGCCTTTGCCGGTCACGACATTAAGCGCACCCTTCGGTAGTCCCGCTTCCTCAAAAAACTTGGCTATGATCAACGCGCTCAAAGGAGTCTGGTATGCCGGCTTGAGCACGACTGTATTCCCAGCGGCAAACGCTGGTCCGAGCTTATGCGCAACCAAATTGTAAGCGAAATTGAAAGGTGTGATAGCAGCAATTACGCCGAGCGGCTCCCGCTTCGTGTAGCCGAACCGGCCTTTGCCGTTTTGGGCGGCATCCATTGGGACGGTTTCCCCGTGAAGCCGCTTCGCTTCTTCGGCAGCGAACTTATACGTCTCGGCGGTGCGCTGCAGCTCGGCTATTGCCGCTTTCAGAGGTTTGGCATTCTCACGGGCGGCGATTTGCGCACACAGCTCGATGTTCTCCTCTACCAGTTGCGACACCCGCTCCAGTATGCGCGAACGTTCGAGCGCGGTAAGTTTGCGCATCGTGACCGCAGCTTTCTGTGCCGCCTGCAGCGCCTGCTCGACATCGTTTGGTTGCGCCAACGGAATACGTGCAATCAGGTGCCCGTCATAGGGGCTTCGCAGCTCGTAATGCTCTGCCCCATCCACCCAGCTCCCGCCTATAAACAGCTTGTCGGGGACGCCGCTCCAAGTGACTTCATTACCATTTATCGCTACTACCCCTGTGCCAGTTTTAAATGTATGCTGATCGCTGTTTCCTGTTGTTTTTGACGTTTCCATAGACGGCTCCTCCTTTTAAAATCCCGTATATGCTTTACAGTAAATTTGTAAAATCTTCTGTTCGGTCAATCGGTACGGCGTATTCGACAGCAGCCGATCAATCTTGGAAGCTTGATGCGCCATTTCCGGCAACGAAGCTTCGTCCACGCCGAGCTCACGCAGTGTAGACGGCAGATCTAGTATACCGAGCAGCCGATACAAATAGGCGACAACGGCTGTTGGCGCTTCATGCGGTCTGGACGTATAATCACCCAATTGCAAATAATTCGCCACATCGGCAAACGCTTCGACACACGTCGATGCAGTCACATCAAACACGTAAGGCATCAATAACGCATTGGCTACTCCGTGCTCGATATGGTATTTGCCGCCGAGCGGATATGCCAGCGCATGTACAGCACCGACTCCAGCATTGCCGAGCGCGATACCGGCCAGCAAGCTGACCATGCTCATACCGACGCGCCCCTCGACGTTGCGGCCGAAATGAACCGCCTTGGCGATATTTGGCGCGAACAGCTTCATCGCTTGCTCAGCGTACATCTTGGTTAGCGGCGTTGCCCTCACTGCCAAGTACGCTTCGATCGCATGCGTAAAGGCATCCACGCCAGAAGCGGCCGTTACCCTTGGCGGGCACGACAACGTAAGCAGCGGATCGACGATAGCCGCATCGGGAAGCAGCGCGTGGCTCACAATGCCTCTTTTCACTTCGTTTGCTTCGTCGCCGAAGATGGCATTGTATGTGACTTCCGATCCGGTTCCCGACGTGGTCGGCAGCACGATGCAAGGAACAGTGCGTTGTGGAATGAGCGCAGTGCCTGCCATATAAGGCTGCGGATCGTCTTTGTCCATCAGCGCGGCGGTGGCCTTCGCCACGTCCATCGCGCTTCCTCCGCCGAGACCGATGATCAAATCACATTTAGCGTCCCGCATGAACCGGATCGTGTCCGTAAGCATCGAAAATGTCGGCTCTCCGGCAATTTCCGTGTATGTAGTGACTCTGTATTGTGCCTCCTCCAGCATCATGACGATCTGTTTGACGATACCGGTCTTTTCCAGGCCTTTATCACTAATCAATCCGATATGCGAGGGATTAAATAGCTTCAATTCGGGAACGAGTGTCTGCAGCGACTGTGTGCCGAAACGAAGTACTTTGGGTAGACGAATTTCGCTCATTTGACCGGGTAATATCATCGTTATCGCTCCTTTATTTATGTGTCTTGCGTACAGAGGCTCCCGTCTTACTTGTCCGCAATTCCCGTTCTTATCATCGTCGGGCGTGGACCGGTCGTTTTACGGAGGATCAATTGTGGGGCGAGAATGATGTTGCGTTCCTCTTCGTCCGATGTTTGGTTCTCGATGGCGGCAAGCAGACGATCGAGGGCCAATTCGGCCATTTTCGTCTTTTGCGCCGATATAGTGGTCAATCCGATATATGGATTTTCCGCCATGTCGATGTTGTCGTATCCGACGACGGATACGTCTTCCGGAATACGCAAGCCGGAGCGCGAAGCGGCATCCATCACTGCGATTGCCATCTGATCGGTGGTCGCGAACACGGCGGTCGGCCGTTCCTCGCTACTCAGCAATTGTCCGGTGTATTCCAGCACGTCTCCATAAGTGTAAGGACCGTTGTAGATCAGACGCGGATCGTGCTGAAACCCGAATTCGTTCAGGCCGGCAATATATCCGAGATATCGTTTGTAAAACGTCGAGAAATTGAACGGTCCCGCAATAAAAGCCGCCTTCTTATGTCCGAGCTCCGCCAAATGCCGCATCACCGCATAGCCACCGTATTCGTTATCTGCCTCCACGGAAGGTACGCTGCCATTCTGCAGGTTACGGTTGTACAAGACGATTGGCATGCCTTTTGTGTAAAGCTCCTTCACCTGCTCGTCGAACCGGGTAACCGAAGCGACAATAATCCCATCGACCCGCTTAGAAACCAACGTACGCAAGCATCTAGCGAATATTGTCTCATCGTAGTCAGTATCGAGCATAATAATCTCGTAATCCCGCTCCTGCGCTTTGCGGATGATGCATTTGGCCGTTTCCGAGTAAAACGGATTCGATAAATCACCGACAATCAAGCCAATCGTGCTCGTCTTGCTTTTTACCAAGCTTCGGGCTACCGAATCGGGAGTGAATTGCAGCTCTTCGATCGCTTTTAACACCTTCTCCTTCGTTGCTGGGTGAATATGGGGATGGTTGTTGAGCACCCGAGAGACTGTCGGCTGTGATACGCCTGCTTTGCGGGCAACGTCAATAACGGTCGGCTTGTTTTTCATGATGGCTTCCTCCTTGCGTCTAGCTTGTGAATACGTATTCAGTCGAGGATTTAAAAACGAATTCGTTCATCGAACCTCGACGTTCGAATTCGCATCCCACAAGGGTTATATCTGCTTCCCGCCTGGGTATATTGACAACTAATCCTATAGCTCATAGGCTCAGCAACGTAATGAATACGTATTCAAAACCAGTATATGCGGTCGCCACCGTTTCGTCAATCATTTATGGTAAAAATCGGCATTTCCACTGCAACGGTTTTGCCTCGAATAATAGCCGTTATCGCAGCCACTCAACTCGTGCTATCACAGATCCTCTTCTGCTAACCAACGATCAAGATCAGCCAGATCACAATATTTGAGCATGCCTGGCCAGATCGCCGCAAGCACCTCTCGCCTGTTGTCATAGAGTTGTTCTCGGACCCAATCGGCTATGGATGGAATGCCCCTTTCTACCTCCACCGACAATGGGACTCTCCCATTCTTTTCACATCGCTCCCGTTCCAATAAACCGGCTATCCGAGCATACAACCCATACGAGCCTTCACCGTACAGGTGTACCCTGCCTGAATCGATTCCTTCCATGCAGGCCGCTAACTCAAGGGCTCTTAATATATCAAAGGTTCGCATAGCTGCAAGACTGTCGCCCAGCCAGAACAAATCTGTCGTCAGCTTGTGATGCGTTCCGAATTTCTCCCATAGCTCATAGGGACTGATAGCATGCGCTGCTGCTGCACCCTCCGCTGTCACATCAAGCACCAGTATGGCACAGCCAGCTTTACAAGCCTTATGGATTCGATCCATGTGCGAATGGAGTGCTCGGGTACCCTTTTCCCACACCGCAATAACGAGAGGTAGCTGCTGCTCGGCAAGACGCTGGTCACGAAACAATAGCCCCCGATTCATCACACCCGCCTGACTCCACCATAACCATTCTCTTACCTCGAGCCCATCCACAGTTCCAACCTTCAGTACCCGAGGATTAAAATCCACCCGCTCACGCCCAAAGCGCACTTGGGCATCCAACCATTCCATTGCACGCTTCCGCCTGACCGCCTCATCCATCTCAGCTCGATGCATTTCAATATATAACAATCGGTCCACATTCTCATCCCAAGGGGTTCGAGCATCAGCAAAATCACCAAGTACCTGCCCTGATCTCGTGCATTCCAGCTTCAACGATAAATCCGCTATGAATCGAGTCTCATTGCGTTGTTCTGCTGCAGCGTTCCCGAGAAGCTGCTCGACGAAAAAAGTTGCTGCAGCATTCGCCATGGCGGGGGAATAGTGATGCTCACACGTATCCTCGAACAGCGATAGCGAGCTTTCTTTCCCGTACATCGACCAATATCGCTTGGATCGAGCAACCGTATGCCTGGTGCCCTCTATAGGGAAAAAGTCATACTTCGCAGCAAGAACCAGCACAGGCTTGGGGGCCATGGCCAACAAAATATCCTCATGATCGAAGCCTGCCTTCGACATCCCCGGCCAGATCTGCTCCGCATCCTGTGCAGAGCCTGCTAGGATATAGGCTTCTCTACTCGTGATGAAAGTAGCTGGAGCTGCTGCAGCAATACGATGCTCACACAGCATCGCCATGCTGGTCTGCAGCCCTCCGCCGGAATTCCCCGTAATCCCAATCCGTTCCTGATCAATCTCCGGGCGTGTGCACATATAATCAATCGCCCTCGTTATATCATGCAAGAAATAGCGAGCCAGCCCGTCGCCGAGCGCCCAGCATTGCGCACCTGCCTGCTCGTGATCACTGGTCCCGCGCCGGATCTTGAGTTGTCCTGTGGACTTCTCATAATAGCTTGAACGCTCCCCTTGCCCAATAGGGTCAATAGCGAACACGATTAACCCTGATCGCGCAAGTGTAAGACAGACAGATCGGTATTCAGCGGCTAGACGTCCCTCCTCGAAATGACCGCAGACGAAAAGAACCGCTGCTGACGGCTCCGTCAACCCTTCCGGAATATACAGATTGGAGGTTACGAAAGTATGCGGGCGTGATTCAAAGATAATGTTGTCAATCCGCAGCCCTTCATAGCGGCATGTCCCAGTTGTTACAGGACTTAGAGGATGGCTGGACGCGGGTAACCCACCCACAGCCTCAAGAAATGCAGTTCGAATAGATTCCTTCCGTGCATTCAACTGTTCCTTCGTCATCACCGCATCCCTAGCGAGGCTGCCAGCCGCAAATGCTTCGGCAGACCGCTTGTACACATGCTGCTTGAACTGATCCTTCACGTCATAAATTTTTATAGGCAGTGACTCCAATTCATCCAAACTTAGCTCCATCCTCATTCCTCTCCTTCCAATGCTTCCACACTCAAGCATTCTCTCCCATCTTTATTGGGAAAAGAAGTTATCTCTAGTAGAAAGGACGTCTGCGCTGCAAGCGCGACGCCCTTTCTACCCTTGCACTTTAAGCCTCAAGCCAACTTCTCAAATCATCCATCGTGCGTCGGATGTCGGTTATTTGTTCCTCGCCGTCGATTTCCCGCTCAATAATGAGCTCACCTTGAAAGCCCCGGTCTTTCAACAGCTTGATCAATAGCGGGAAATTGACCTTGCCTAATCCGGCACGCACCTCCTTACCCAACTGTTCTCCGTTCGTCGGGTATACGCCGTCCTTGACATGAATATTGCGGACATAATCTCCGATGACGTCCAGCGCATCGATAGGATTGCCTTTGCCATACAGAATCAGATTGGCGGGGTCCAGATTAATACCAAGATTGGAGGTGCTGATCCTCTCGATCGTCCTCAGCAGCACAATAGGTGTCTCCTGCCCAGTCTCGAACCAGAACCCGATTCCCAGCCGCTCGCAATATAACGCCACTTCCCTGATTGCCTCTACGACAGGCGGATAAGCGGGGTCCGTCATATTCTCAGGAATGAAGCCGCAATGAGTGATAATAGCAGGAGCCCCGATGCTGTGGGCAAAATCCGCCCAACGCTTAAGCGCTTCAACCCGCTCAGCCCTATAACTCTCCGGCACAATTCCCAGTGTTAATGGCCCCGCTGTGAAATTCCATTCCGCAGGCCCGGGCACCCCTGCCCACATTGCACAAACTCGTACGTCTGCAGCCTTCGCCTCTCGTACAACCCGCTCGGCCACCTCTTTTGTTGCCTGGCTCATGTCCCAGCTAACCAACTGACATACATGAAGCCCGAGCTGACTGACTGGCTGGAAGCAATCGCCGCCCTTCGTCAATGTATGAATGACTCCAATCTCCATGCTGCCCCTCCCTCCTTGCCCTGGCTAGACTATATAGAAGGCTCCCATATTGTTGCTCGATAGGTCAAAATCTATTGTTAGATTCACCATCGCGTTCGTCAATGCCCCGCTTACAGATACGAAAGCATCGGCTCCTGACACTTGAAAATCAAGTGTAACTGTGAGAGCTCCCACCTTAACCACATCCACCTTCGGTATCGTCATACTCCAAGTACCAGCAGAAGACTTGAATGCAGCGTATACGGATTCTGCCACAATCGAATCTCCAGGTATATTCTGATTGTTAATGATTGTGTAGGAAAGCTTAACTTTTAAATGACCAAGAACGGCAGGAGTAAAGCTCTTGAATCTGGCAATGACTTCACCTGAGGTATAATTTCTCAGTCCCGTATAACGCACCGTATTAGTTTTCTTATAATCATCCGCTTCTTGCGGAAGCTGTATCCCGTCTTCCAACGCTTTGGTGGAATAACATACTACTTCTTGGCCGATTTGACTATCTGCCGGGGAAGCTCCTGGTTGAATTCCATCTTGACCCATTAAGAATCCATACACCATCGATTCGTATCGCTTCGGGTAAAGCAGCCCTCTATCATTCAGAACCTCAACGGCTCCATCAGAGATTCTTACCTTTACCAGCTTCCAATACATGGCGCTGTATGCAGGTGTCGACTGATCCGCTGCGCTTCCTATGAGATAATCCCCAACTCTAACATGGGAAGGCATGTTGATGTATTCGCCGATCTTGACAGGCGTGCCTGATGAGATATCCATGGCGACCGTCTTCGCATACAGCGTGCTGTAACCTCCGACCGTCAATATGCCGTTGTAGATCGTTCCATAACGAGGCCGATAAATACCCGGAATATTGAACACTCCCCGATTATATACATCCCCGTTCTCATCGATATCCAGCCGCGTCAAGTTATTCGTGGCCGCCCATGTAATGAGATAGTGTATGTTGCCGTTGGACACAATAGAGGCATTGCCAACCGCGCCTATGCTGAATTGGGTCTCGTTAGAGGGTACGCCATTAATCAGATCGTATCTGTCAATCTTGCCGAATCCCCAATTGGGTGCATAAATCCTTCCGTTAATAATGCTGCAGGTCTGTACAAAGCCAGCATTCTTACGGGTATACTCTAGCTTCAACTGCAGGGCTGTATCGATAATGCGGTACACCTTGATTTTATCATTCGTAAAAACAAAGACATCATCATTATGAATAGCCATCGCTCTGGCGTCCGCGCCTACACCGATATTCATTCTGAAAGAAACCTGGAGGGTATGATCTCCCACTGGTCTTACTACCGTTATGTAAGAGTTGTCATTTCCCGAATAACTTCCCTTGAACAGGCAGTAGAGAGCCCCCTTATAAGGAATAATGACTTCCGCTTCATTCGCTAGCTGTCCAGTTGGCGGAACAGGCTTCACTCTTGCATATTCATAAAGCCCATCCTCACTAAGATTAGTACGCAGCCAAGTCTGGTTAATCGGTCCGTCCGCAATGCGTTTGAATCTGGCACCGGATGTTGAGACCAGAACACTTTGTCCATTATCAGTTGATGTAGTATCCGTGGAATCATAATAGAAATGGCCCTCAAGGGCTGGATCTCTCACAAAATAAACAAGATCAGCATCAGGCGACGTGTTCGCTCGCAGCTCGGCTGCAGTCGTGGCAATGACATAATCAATATTCATAAGATCGTTCACTTTATGGCGGCCGTCGGGCGAGCTCGCGTATGCGTTCGATACGTTAACAAGCCCTGTTGAAGCTAAAGCAATACCCGCCATGCCTAAAGTGGCAAGCACCTTGCGTCTGCTGACCGCACTGTTGTCCTGCTCTTGAACATGCAACTCAGAACCTTCCTGCCTTTTGTCTTCTCCCATTGTTCGTACCTCCCTGAAATGGTTAATGGATAAACCTGCAAGCTTGCTTCCAATTGCCGCATGTCTTACTCTTTCAGAGATCCTATCAGTACACCTTTCACAAAATACTTCTGCAAGAAAGGATAGACGAATAGAATCGGCAATACCGTTACGATGATTAGCGCATACTTGATCTGAATGGAATACATCGTACGATTAATATCCTGCGCCATCTCTTTGACCATCGTATCCGAATCCTGGATCAGGATCTTGACCAGATACAGCGACATCGGATGCAGCTTCGGATCGCTCAGGTACAGCATGGCGCTAAAGTAGCTGTTCCAGTGACCGACTGCATAAAATAACGAGAGGACAGCTATAATCGGCATACTGAGCGGTACGATGATTTTGTACAGGATGTATAGATCGTTAGCTCCGTCAATCCGCGCAGACTCCATAAGACTTTCCGGTAAGCTATGCAGAAACGTTCTTGCAATAATAATAAAGTAAGCCCCTACCGCAACAGGCAGAATAAGAGCCCAACGGGTGTCGTACAGCCCAATATTCTTGATCAATAAAAAGGTGGGAATCAGCCCTCCGCTGAAAAACATCGTGATCACGATGAAAACCATGATCTGATTGCGCAAAAAAAATGTTCTGCGCGAAAGCGGATAAGCGCCAAGCATGGTCATCGTCACATTAACAGCCGTACCCACGATCGTATAAAACAATGTATTGTAGTAAGCCCTCCAAACATCAGGATTATCAAACACCTTCCGATAGGCTTCTACAGAGAAGCCCTTCGGGAAGAGCCAGACGGAACTGTTAATGACATTCTTAGGCTCACTGATCGACATGCTGAATACATAGACGAATGGGTACAGGGTGATGACGATGATAAATAGCATGAACAGAAGAATAAGAACGTCAACTGTTTTTTCTGCCGCATTTTTACGAACCGTTGCCACGTTCTTCCTCCTTTACCATAGTGAAGTTTCCGACACCTTACGGCTTATGTAGTTGACGCAGATGAGCAGAATCAGATTGATCACATTATTGAACAAACCGATTGCCGCCGAAAGACTAAAGTCGCCCCCCAATATCCCGCGTCGATATACATAGGTGCTGATTACATCTGCGGTCTCATAAGTGGTCGGGTTATAGAGCAGAATGATCTTCTCGAAGCCAACATCCATCATACGGCTCAGGCTCAGAATTAACAGGATAATAATAGTTGGCAATATGCAGGGGAGTGTGATATGCCGCATTTTTTGCCAACGGGTTGCGCCGTCCATCTGCGCTGCTTCGTACAATTGCGGATCAATACCAGCGATGGCCGCCAGGTAAATAATCGTCCCCCACCCAAATTCCTGCCATATTCCCGACGAAATAAAAATGGTGCGAAAATAGCCGGATTCGTTCATGAAATGAATGGGCTCGACGCCGAACCAACCAAGAAGCTGATTAATAATACCGTCTATGGGTGAAGTGAAATTAACAATCATCCCGGCTATGACAACGATGGAGATAAAATGCGGTAAATAGCTTACGGTTTGTACCGCCTTCTTGAACAAGTTATCCTTCAGCTCGTTGAGCAGAAGCGCAAAAATAATCGGAACCGGAAACCCCCAAAACAAGGAGTAGAAACTCAAGAGCAGCGTGTTCTTCATGATCCTCCAGAAATAAATGGAATTGAAGAACTGCTCGAAATGCTTGAAGCCTACCCAAGGGCTGCCCAGAATGCCTTGAAGCGGATAAAACTTCTTGAAGGCGATCAGAATGCCGTACATGGGCAAATAATGAAACATGATATAATACACGATTACCGGAAATATGATCAGCAATAAATATTTGTCACGACGAATATGCTTCTTGAGAGCTGCCAGCTTCCCAGTCCTTCTGTTCATCATGGATGGCCTTGCACCAGGTGAATTCAATTCTGTATGAATGAAAGTTGCTCCTCCCTCAGATCCACTGTCTGTGTGCAATCAGCCGCTCGCCCTAATTACGAATGAACCGATTGCACACGGCTATGTGGAAAGATGGTTAGTTCTTGATAAAGCGGTCGTGTTGCTGCTGCTTCACCTTGAGTATTTTATCGATCCCATACTGCTTCAGCTTGCTGACGAATTTATCCCAATCAATCGGTTCTTTGCCTGTAATGAAGCTAACGATTGTCTCATCGATGTAAGTCTGCATATCAGCGGATATGACGGACAGTTCTTCTGTTTCTTGCGGAGTTATAGCTGCGAATGGATCATTGTCTACCATCATCGTCTCTACTCGTTTTGCCAGTTCAAGCGCTTTGGGATTGTTCTTGAGCAGGGCAGCAGGCGACTTGGACAAAGGCCCTTTCGCTGCACGCACCCACGGTGTAGAAGGATACGCACCGATTGAGCGAAGCGCATTGGCCGGGTCTAGACCTTCCGGATTCTTCATAACGAAATCCGTATATTCCGGTTCCCCATTAACAAGCTTATAGGACTTGCCTTCGACACCGAACGTCATCAGTCGGTTGCCTTCTTCACTTGCATAAATATAATCCAACCATTTGATGGCCGCTTCCTTGTTCTTGGATTCCTTCGTAATAATATAATTCGAGCTAATTGGACCGTATTTCTCGTAATAAGGCTTGAAGCCCGCATTCGCTGGCGGGAGCGTAAGCAGCCAGTTAGCATTTGCGTTACCCGCTTGAACGGATAGATTATCGAACTGTGCCGATCGGCTTAAGAAATGCATTGTAGAGCCCACCTGATCTCTAGAGATTCCAGAGATAATGTTCTCCTCGGTTCTTTGCAGGAATCCTGGATCGATTAAACCTTCCTTGTACAGCTTATTGAGCCACACGACCAATTCCTTGGCTTCATTCGTCATCCATTCAAAGCGCACCTTACCGTTAGCATCCGGATAATACCCAAAGCTATAAAACAGATGAAGCCCCACGGCATTCCCGAACAGTCCTAACCCCCTATAGCCATATTGCGGCATAAACGGAATTTCATCTTGCTTGCCATTTCCATTCGGATCCTTCTCCTTAATCGCTTTCAACACGGTGTACCACTCATCCAGTGTTCTTGGTTCCTTTAGACCAAGCTTATCCAGCCAATCCTTGCGGATCTGGAAACCAAATGGGTCGAGCAGAGCTCCCCCTGTAGTAACAGCTGCCAAAGAGTATAACTTCCCGTCAATCGCTTTCATTTTCTTGTATTCGACAGGGTTATCAGCCATAAACTTCTTAATATTCGGAGCATATTTATTGATCAGATCGTCCAACGGCTCGACCACACCCGATTCCACTGCTTTTCCCAGCTCGATAGGAAGGGCAATGATGTCCGGCAGATCTTTGGCTGCTGCGAGCCTGGCCTGCATGCTGGTCGAATATTGAGTGACAGGAGCTACCTCCCACTTGATCTTGATGCCTGTTCGTTTCTCTACCTCTTGCCATACCGGCAAATTCTGTGAAAGACTCGCCGGCGCATACCAGTTATCCCATCCTGCATAACGCAGCGTCACAGAGCCGTCCTTGACTATCGGTAATGTGTAATTATTCGAATTGGCAGGGGCTGGTGATTGCGTCTGACTCGTTTTCGAACCTTCATCGGTGCTTTTGACTGTTTCCCCCGTATCCTCCGAACAACCGCTCAATACAACAACAGCTGCCAGGATTACGGCATACGAACTGATCATTGTTTTTCTCATTCTCGAGAATCCCCCTCTGCTTATTCGGTTCGGATGCTTGAGATTGACGGGCCCATCTTTTTCATAGCATCTTCACCAACCCGATCTTCCTGATAGAAAAGCGCTTCCATAATGATTGTAGCAGTCCCCTACCCGCAATAAAACGGCACTACTTTATCATTTGGTACCATACCGTTGCTATTCTCAAACCTCACTTGGAGTCTAATATATCAACTATTCATCCTCTTTTTATACTTTAAGTCAATCCTTCCTTGTTTGGTATTGACTCTCGCTCTCTTTCTAAAAGATAATACTCTTACCGAGAAAGAGATAGATAGGGGGCGGCACTAATGTCGTATCGCATTCTTATTGTGGATGATGAGGAGGACATCAGGGAAGGCTTGACCGATCTTGTAGACTGGTCTTCACTCGGATTTGAGGTGGTTGCAAGGCTCGAGGACGGACGAGATGCCATCGCATACATTCAAAGCCATTCCGTTGATGTGATCTTGACCGATATCAAGATGACATTCGTGTCGGGCCTTGAGCTAGCCAAATATGTGTATGATCACCAGTACAACATTAAGATGATTCTGCTCAGCGGGTACAAGGAATTCGAATTCGCCCAATTAGCGGTGAACTACAAGGTCGCGCATTACTTGCTGAAGCCGACCAAACTCGAAGATATGAATACTGTCTTTCGCGAAATGAAGGCATTACTGGATAAGGAACACTCAAACAAAGTGCAGTCGAATGAAATCCAGATCCGCAATGAGGAAATGGCATCTGTTCTGCGGCAGCAGTTTTTCTCCGAGCTTACCGCTGGCACCCTTAAGGAACGAGAAGAAATGGTCCGCAGACTGGAGCTGATCGGTCTGCACATCGATCCGGATAACAGCCCCTGCTGTCTATATTTCATCCATATCCCGAATCAGGAGCCTGGGTTGCACCCTAATGCCGCGAATCAACCAAACCAGATTATCAAGTTCATTCAACAAGCCCACAAAAACGAACACGAGGAAATCCTGTACACCCCGCTTCGATCCACCGAAGATAAAATATATATGATTGCAACAGCTGTCGGCCATGTAAAAAATGAATACGCTTTCAGAGCAAAAATCGCCGTTCATTTCGATGTGATTAAAGGAAAGGTTCGAGCTATCCTCGGAATTGACGCTACTCTCGAAGAAATGCAGTTCTACCCGCAGCTCTCACAGCTTATTCCATTGGAAGACAGTCTGCAGAGCTCTGATACACTCGTCATTCAGAAAGCGAAACTGTACATTCAGAAAATGTATGATAAGGAAATCTCTCTCGATGACGTTGCCGAGCATGTATATCTGAGCCCCGTCTATTTCAGCCGCATGTTCAAGAAGCAGACAGGCCGCAATCTCACCGATTACATCACCGAGATGCGGATGATTAAGGCGATGGAGCTGCTGCGACAACCTGAATACAAGGTATATGAGATTGGTTCCATTATCGGTTACAAGAGCACCAAATATTTCTTCAAGTTGTTCAAGCAGTACGCGAATTGTACACCGACCGAATATAGGAATAAACTGCAGTATGAGAGCCCTTTATGAAAGACCGCGCCAGTATTTGGTTCTATATCAAACATTTTAAGATCCACAGCATCTTCCTGAGAAACTTCCTGCTTATTGTATGTCTCGTGATTTTGCCGATCATGGGGATCAGTGGCGCCGTCTATTTATTTTACAACAAGGTGATGAAAGAGGAGATTAGTGCTGTACACTTGATCGCGTTATCCAGACTGCGGGATATGATTGATATGACCGTCAGGGAAGTCGATGATTTCTCTCTCCAGCTCGCATCCGATGAGGCGGTCACTCAATTTATCGAAGAACCGCAGGTGGAGGATTCGGACTACGGCAGCTACAAAAAAATACTGAGCCTCCGCCAGAAAATCACGCCCGGCAACAAGCTGAGCAGCCAATTCATCGATTCTGTCTACCTCTATTCGAACAAGCATGAACATATCCTGTCTTCGAATCTGGGCATGTGGAGAATGGAGTGGTACACAGACAAGGACTGGCTTGAGGAATATGACCAGAGAATAGCCGTCTCCCGACACTGGATCTCTTCAAGAACAGCTAAGCAATATGTTGGAGATCATGCATTGCGACATTTCATCTCTCTCTTCTATGCGGCTCCCCTCGACAAGAAAGAACGACCGGGCGCTGTTATTGTCAATATTGATGTGGAACGGCTCGGCAAGTATATTCACAACGTGAGCGGCAATTATCTGGAGGATATCTATATCGTGGATAAGAACGGCACCGTGCTCTACAACCGGGATTTCTCACTGCTCAATCGTCCTGTATCGGATATTGCCCAGTTGAGCGGTATTTTCAACGAGAACGAAGGCCAACCGATCCAGAAATCCGTGAGCGGGGTCACTGGATCGATTACTTATATTCAATCCCAGTATAACGATTGGCGATTCATCTCTGTGATTCCGCTCCGATTATACCAGGAGAAAAATTCTTCTTTGCTCAATTATTTGCTGCTCATCTTCACTGGAGGCTTACTCGTAGCCCTGCTTCTTGCCTTGCTGATTGCCACAAAGGTGCTTCAGCCGATTCGCAAGATTATTTCCATTGTGGAGAATCCCGATCAGTGGACCTATGTGGAGTTGGAGAAGCGGGAGCCCCGTCTGAATGAAATCCGGCTAATCGCAGCCTCTATCGCGAAGTCGCACGGGAAACGCGTCGAGCTTGAGCAGGAGCTGAGCAAGCGGCTAACCTTATTGAAGCAGGCGCAGCATGTAGCTCTTCAATCTCAGATCAATCCTCATTTTCTGTATAACACATTGGAAACGATCAATTGGAATGCAATGCGGCTAACCGGCGGAGAGAATAAGGTGTCAGGGATGATCTCCTCCCTATCCAAGCTGCTCCGGCTGTCTCTCGAAGAACCGATGAATTTGATCTCCATTCAGAAGGAGCTTGAACACGCACAGTATTATATCGATATTTTGTTAATCCGCTACAGAAATAAATTCACGATTGAATGGAATATCAGCGATGACGTTCTCTCCTGTAAAATACCTAGAATCACCTTGCAGCCGCTCGTGGAAAACGCAATCTATCATGGAATCAAACCTATGGCGGGGAAGGGAACTATTCGAATCTCCGGTTATTTGCGGGACGAGCATGTACTGTTCGAAATAGCCGACGACGGTGTTGGCATTAGTGCGGAGAGAACAGGGGAAATCAATGCAGCGATGCAAGAGGACTACAGCCAGCCAGGCGACCATATCGGGATGATTAATGTGAATCAACGAATCAAGCTGACATTCGGGGAAGCGTATGGTTTGACTATAGCTAGTGAATTGAATAAAGGGACAACGGTTAGGCTCATCCTTCCTATCGTTATTTAAGACAGGAGAGCACGATGTGGCACCGACGCAAAAAACAGACAGCCTAGGCTGTCTGCTTTTTGCGATAGGGCACTTTGCTTATAAGATAGGTGTTTTTGACATACTGTGAGCGTCGACACTTTTAACTCCTAGTGTCCACGGCTGTGCGATTCCCACTCGAAGTATTGTAGAACTCCAATAACAATGAGGAACATCGTCATGACAAGGAGCCCGTAACCTGTCCATCTCAATTGTCTACTATTCAAATTGCGATTCTGATCAGATCTTGATTGTTTGATAAATAGCAACCCGACCCCTATCAATAACGCGATTACAACCCCAGATTGCGCATTAGCGGCCAAAAAAGCACCCCTTCCTTATCAACCTATCCTATTGAGAACCAACTCACTATCCCTTATTTCCACCAAGCAGAAGTTGGGAAACCAGCAGATCCCCCTATCGTTACAGGCTCTCCAATTCGCGGTGTGCTAATAGCTGCTCCCAGCTTGTCGGCCGCCTTGACAGCGCGTTCTACCGGATCTGTCCAGTCATGCAACGCCAATGTGAACGCACCCCAGTGGATCGGGATAAGCACCTTGCCCTGCACATCGATATGGGCTTGTACGGTTTCTTCCGGCAGCATATGGATAGAAGCCCAACGAGGGTCGTATTGTCCGCATTCCATTAACGTCAGGTCGAAGGGACCGTACTTGTCCCCGATCTGCTGAAAATGCGGCCCATACCCGCTATCCCCGCTGAAGAACACCTTTGTATGCTGTCCGGCCACAACCCAGGAGCACCATAATGTAGAATTGCGATCGGTAATGCTCCTTCCAGAGAAATGTCTCGCAGGTGTGCATGCTATGGACAGCCCTTCGAATGCGAGCTCATCCCACCAATCATGCTGAGTGATCCTCTCTGCCTCTATCCCCCACCTCTCGAGATGGGCAGCAACACCGAGCGGAACTATAAACCGTTTCACCTTATGCTTCAGCTTCATAATCGAGCCGTAATCGAGATGATCATAATGATCATGTGTTAAAAGGACCGCATCAAGGGTGGGCAGCTCGGCTATTTCAATCGGAAGCTTATGGCTGTACCTTTGTCTGCCTATTCGTGAGAAGGGTGAAGGTGATCTGCCCAACATAGGATCGATGAAGAGGGTCTTCCCTTCCAGTGTAAGGAGCAGGGCAGAGTGACCGAACCATGTAAGGGATGCTTGGTCGTTCTCCTGAAAATGAGCAGGATTAATGGATTGCGGAACGATCGGTTTACTTGGCTTGCCTTGTGGATTGCCTTTCATAAATTGAATCATCACTCGCACGGTTTCGCTGAAGCTCATCTCCATGGATGTAGGGATCAGATTAACAAACTTGCCCTTGGGGGAGAAGTTGTTGGAACGATTGTTAGCCAGCTTCCTTTCTTCCGAGGGTTTCCCGCCAAGAGGGGGATAGTAATTCACAACCAGATAAGCAGCTAGTGCAATTGCAGCAATAATCGTTATAGTAAGGATCATAATCATCTACCTCTTCTTCACCCGCTTGTGCGTGGCTCTTGATATCATACGAATTATCGTATCGTATATCGCGGGTAAAGTCCAAAGCCCTGACTGTGTTTACCTGGGGGCGTCACTATCGCCCTTTGCGGGGAAAGGTCCATCCGTATACACGAATGTGAACGAGCAGCTTGCTGATCCAATGGGAGGCAACATATAACACAAGAAATAACAGCATAAGCGGTCTGAACACGATCCACAGTACAATCCACAACAAGGCAATTTGCCACATTTTTAGCCGACGCAGCAGATTCGGGAACAATAGCACTCTGTAGAACCAATATTGCTTCTGCAGCATCTCCAGATATTCTTTTCGAATCTGCGGATCATCCGGTGAAATACGCACGGCTGCATTCATATATTGCTGCGCTTTGCCATAATCGCCTCTGCTGTCGGCAGCCCACCCTGCGTACATAAGCACTGCGCTGCTCTCCGGCTCTAACCTTAAGGCATCCTCGATGGCTTGTTCAGACCTAGCAGATTGGTTGAGCTTAGCTAGAACATGTCCATACATGGCCAAGTATATCCCTGATTTATGAATGCTGATCGCTTGCTCCAGAGCCTCTCGCGCATCCTGCAGCTTGCCCTTTCCTATATGCCATTCGGCCATGTAAAAGAAAGGGTAGCTTTTATGCGGGAATATACGCAGGATTTCGTCCAGCGTCTCCTTGAAGCTCTTCATGTTGTCTTGCTCCCGGTAAATGAACATCCTCGTGCGCCAGGCATCCTCGTGCTCCGGATCTCTCCGCAACGTCTCGTTACTCCAATATAAGGCTTTTTCAGCGTCCACGGAACGATAGGCGATCGACATCATGGCGAAGGCATCGGCATCTTCCGGATAAGCTTGCAGCATAGCTCCAGCCTCTTGAATCGCTTCTTTATGCCGGCCCCACGAGATTAGCTGGTCGATCTTTGCTATATGTTGATATTTCGACACGCGTGGTCTCCCTTCACTTGAGCCGGTTTTCTTTCATGTAATCGAGCACGATCTGGTAATCCTTGTTCACATCACTGAATGTAGCGTAATTCTTCGCGGTCGCGAACCAGTCCAGTGTTGTTGGCCGGCGTCCCTTGAACGCTTTCTTGAAATCATCCTCAGCGATGGGCTGTATTTCTCCCGCTTCGATTGTCCGCTCCAACGCGGATTCAGAAGCATCCCTCACGAGCTGCTCGAGATCCGCTCCAGAGAAATGCTCAGTTTGCTCGGCAATCTTGTTCAGATTGATTCCTTTCTGAGGGAGATTGCTCAATTTCAATTCAAGAATACGAGCACGCTCTTCCTTGGCTGGAGGGGAGACGAACAAGAGATCGTTGAATCTCCCCGGTCTGCGCAAAGCCGAATCCAAATACCATGGCGTATTGGTGGCACCGATGACATACACCTTATCATTGAATGATTGCAGTCCATCCAGCTCAAGCAGCAGTTGATTAACCATCATACGCTCATGATGCTGCCGCATCTGATGCCGACTGCCCCCAAGCGCGTCGAGCTCATCAATAAAGAGCACGCAAGGTCGCTGCTCGCGTGCTTTTTCGAACACATCATGCAAGTTATGCTCACTCTCGCCCACGTACATAGACAGAATCGATTGCAGCTCCATATGAATAAAGTGAGCGTCAATTTCACCTGCTACTGCGCGGGCCAGAAATGTTTTGCCACACCCTGGAGGCCCGTATAGGAGCATGCTCCCCCCGGCTTGCTTGCCGAATGCCTTGAAGAGCTCAGGCTGCTGCATCGGAAGAATAAAGTTCATGCGAATCTTTTTCTTCACCTCTGTAAGCCCGCCCACATCATCGAACGTTTCCTTTGGCCGCTCGGATTCGATCATCGTATTTTTATCCTTGTCAAACTGGATTACCTTTAAGTTTTTGCGTCTTTGCTCCCTATCATCAGCCATAGCGGTTCCTCCAGTTCTTGTTTCCCTCAGCACTTTCCCATTATGAATAATATATAGATTCGCTGGAGGATACCGTTTTCCTGTCGAACGCTGGAATATGCTTGATGTAGTTAAACCCCGTACAATCGCCAAGGTTTATGTCCACCATAATAACGGACAGGGCCGCCATGCGCGACTCCGCCCCCTACCCTTTGATCGCCCCGACTAATGCGCCCTTGACGAAGTATTTTTGCAGAAAAGGGTACACAAGCAGAATAGGAACAGTCGCCACAATAATCGTCGCATATTTCAAAGTAACGGATAACATCGCAATATTACTTTCCGTTGCGCCGACTGCCATTGAGCTCGCTTCACCCTGCAATAAAATTTCACGAAGCACTAACTGCAGCGGATACATCGAGCGATCCTGGAGGAAAATCATCGCATGGAACCATGAGTTCCAGTGACTAACCCCGTAATAGAGCATCATAACAGCCACAACTGGCATGGACAGGGGCAATATAATCCGGAATAAAATAACGAAATCGTTAGCGCCATCCATCTTCGCCGACTCCTCCAGGCTATCTGGAATCGCTTCGAATGCTGTCTTCATAATGATGAGATTAAACGTATTAATCGCTTGCGGAATAATAAGCGCCCATAAAGTATTAGCCAGCCCAACCCCTTTAACTGTGAAGTAGAATGGAATCAATCCTCCGCTGAAAAACATTGTAAACACGATAAACAGCATGAGTTGTTTGCGATAACGCAAGCTTTTTCTTGATAAAGCGTAAGCTCCAAATGCAGTTAACAAAATATTGATGACCAGCCCAACAATGACCACAAAAAAGGTATTGCCGTATCCCTTCAAGATCATCTTGTTCTTAAATACGCTGCTATACGCCTCAAGTGAAAATCCAAGCGGTCTCCATAACATTCCGTTGTGTCCCATTAATTGTCCGGCATCGCTAATAGAAGCGAGTCCGACGTACACGATTGGGTACACCGTTACAATCATTAACAGCGTTAAGCAGATCATATTGCCCAGATCAAACAATTTGCTAGAAAATGCAGCTCGATTCAGCATCGTGTTGTTCCGCTCCTTCCTAATACTCCATTCCACATTCCTTCCGTCACTCGTCACTCATCACCAAAGACTCGTATCATTCAATCTGCGACTCAACCAGTTCGAGAAAATGACCAGCATGAAATTGATCATGGAATTGAATAAGCCGACAGCCGAGCTGAAGCTATAATTGAAATCCTGCAGACCGACCCGATACACGTAGGAGGAAATAACATCAGCCGTTTCGTACGTGGTCGGATTGTACAACAGAATAATTTTCTCGAATCCTACGTTCATCATCCGTCCGATACTTAGGATCAGCAGAATGACTATGGTCGGCATTAGCCCTGGCATAGTGATGTGTACCATCTGCTTCCACCGGCCTGCTCCATCCATTCGGGCTGCTTCGTATTGCTCAGGATCAATCCCGGTCAAGGCCGCCAAATAAATGATCGTTCCCCATCCGATGTGCTGCCATATACCCGATGATACATAGATCGTTCGGAATAGGTCCGGCTCCAGCAGCAATGAGATCCGTTCCCCGCCGAAAAATACAATCAGATCGTTAATTATCCCCTCACTATTCGTGAAGTCCTTCACCATCCCGCATATGACAACGAGTGAAATGAAATGCGGTAAATACGTAACCGTCTGAACGGTTCTTTTGAACAAAGAGGACCTTACTTCGTTAAGCAAGAGGGCCAATATAACAGGAGTGGGAAACCCGAATAACAGCTCATAGAAGCTGATCATCAACGTGTTCTTAATCGTTCTCCAGAAATAAGCACCTGTGAAGAAGGTTTCGAAATGCTCCAGGCCGGCCCAATCGCTCCCCCAAATCCCTAATCGAGGAGAGAAATCTTTAAACGCGATAAGCGCACCATACATAGGAGCATAGTGAAAAATAGCATAGAATAGCAATACGGGTAGAAGCATGACATATAGCAGTTTATTTTTGCGAATATCCAGAATTAAACCGAATGTGGACCGCTTCTTCGGCTTAAAGGGAACTCGAAGCTCTTGATTGACTATGGACAATTCATTCTCCCTCCAATCCATTTTGGCCATAGCTATACAGGGCAGAAGCAGACGCACTCCTCCCCTGTACCGGCCTATTGTTTATTAGCGCTTGTTATAACGGTCAAATGCATCCTGATAAATCTTGATAACCTTGTCGATCCCCATATCCTTGATTTGTTTCACATAGTCGTCGAATTTGTCGAGGGATTCCTTACCCATCACGAACTTGACGAACATTTCTTCTTTGTAGCTTGCAATCGCGGTGACCAGCTTCGCTACTTCCTTACTCTCGTCGACGGTTGGAGTCAAGAAGGTTGGCATGACGTGCTTCGCCGCATCGGTTTCCAGCCAAATCTTAAGCGCCTCATCTTGTTCCGGAAACGTATTAAACGTCTTCCTTCCGTCTCCAAGGAAAGGGCCATTCGGTTTGGTGTATTGCGACACCATTTGTTGGAAGTTGTATTTGCTATCCTTCTGGATTTTATCCGTAAAAGCAGGGGTATTGTTCTTCATCGTGTAGCTGTCGCCTTCAATCCCGAAATTGAAGAGCAGGGCACCCTTCTCACCGTATGCATAATCCATCCATTTCACGGCCAGCTCTGCATTCTTCGTGCCCGCTGTAATCGCCTTGCTTCCGGCTGGAGCGTAGGTGAAATCACGCTGCCCGATAAACGCACGCTCGCCCTGCTTAAGCGTCGGATACTTCGTGGCGACTAGCTGGAACTTCGGATCTGCCTTTTTGCCTGTCTCCATCCAGCGTCCCATTCCCCCGCTTAGCAAACCAACCGTTGCTCCTGAGCTGTTGCTCATCATCTTATTGTCCAGCGCTTTGGAATCGGTATTCAGGGCAAAGTCTTTATCGAGCAGTCCTTCCGCATACCATTTGCGCAGTAAAGTCAGTGCTTCCTTGAATTGCGCATCGATGGGTCCGTATTTCACTTTGCCTGAATCATCGATATAGAACCGATTAGCCGTCTTGTACGCGCCTATGAAGGCATCCTGGATATTCAGTTCATTGTTGTACTGGGCGGTCAGCGGAGCCGATGCACCCTTCTTATCCTTAAACGCCTTCAATACGGTATACCATTCGTCGATTGTCGTTGGCACTGCCAGCTTCAGCTCATCCAGCCAATCCTTACGGATCATCGGTCCACGGAACACGAGACCGTTATCTGGACGAATCATAGGGAACACATAATATTTGCCGCTATCTGTCTTGATCATTTTGTCCAATTCCTTGTTCTGCTGCAGCAGCTTCTTCAGATTAGGCGCATGCTTATCGATCAATTCGTTGAGCGGCATAATAACCTTGTCTGCGATCGCTTTCTCCGGTCCGCCAGGGTAGGAGCTGTTCCAATCATATTCCACTACATCAGGCATATTGTTCGACGCAATCATCAGGTTGAACTGCTCTTTGGACTGTCCGTCTGCCGGGTGGGTATACTTCACTTTTACACCCGTTTCTTTCTCCAGCTGTTTGCCGAATGGAGTCTCTGACAAATTGCTAACAAACGTAATCAAGTTGGTATTCATTTGCTCCCATGAGGTTAACGTCTCCTGCGAGCCGATCGGATACACGGGAGCTGACTGTGCGGAAGAAGCGGCCGGCTTCAGCGTTTCTTTGCTTACCTCCGTATTATCTTTGGAACATGCAGCCAACATGCTGGACGCCAGAACAAGGCTGACTGCGACGCTAACTGGCTTTTTGCCAAAACGTTTTCCCATACCCATCCCCCTGATTATCAAAAGTTAAAATGTGCATCCCTCTGCACCTATTGCCAGTATGGGGCGGTTAACCCCGAAATGAATATATTCAAAACCGTGATTCCATCATCAAAACCTTAACTCGGCGATCTGTAATTTCCTTACTGCGTATGCAAAAAAGCGAAAAGCCGCACAAGGCGGCCTATCCCCTACAAAATCCCTTTATATTTCCCTGGCGTGATGCCCTCGAATTTCTTGAATATCCGGTTAAACGTATTGATGTCCGAATACCCCGCTCTCCTGGCAATCTCCGCAATCGGCAGCTTCTGCTCGGCAAGCAGCTTTTTCGCTTCCTCGAGCCGAATTTTATTAATGAAATCGAGCAGTGCTTCACCGGTCTGGGTCTTGAATTGCTTTGACAAATAGGAGGGGGTAAGTCCGAACGTCTCCCCAATCATGGATATATTCAGATTCTCGTTGCTGTAATGCTGCATGACATATTGGATTACCTGCTGACTAATCGGATTATGCTCCAGCTTACGATCCTCTTCAATCGTCCGGCATACCCGCTCCAAAACATCACTGATCTGTATTTTCATATCTTTAATAGTCTCGCAGGCTATCAAGCGATTAATCGGGTCCACATGCTCCATCACCTTGCGTTTGCTCTCCGTCCCGATCTCGTCCATCGTCTTCAGCAAAGTACTGATCAGATCGAACATAAGGCATTTGGCCAATGGCACTGAGATGGAGGCGTTGCTCACATTGATCGAGATGATCTCCTCCATCAAATCCTTGGAGCGTTGGAAATCGCCAGTCTTCACAAAATTAATGAGCTGCTGTTCCGTGTGCAGAGGGTAATAGTAGCTGCCTCCTGAATAATCAATAGCAATAGCTTGCGTGTGCGGTAGATCCGCGTATCGAATAATCTCCCCGCTGCCCATCACAAGCCGGTACTCCATCGCCTCTAGTGTTTCCTGATAAGCTTGTGGCAGACTGTATAGATCTTGGTGAACTCCGCTGATTGCTATTGTCAGGTTAACGTGAAAATGGTCCAGCAGGAATAGCTTCACTTGCCCTGCCAAGCGAGCCAACTCATGATCAGAAGGGTCCTTCACAAAATTAACGATACAAACCGGTGTATCATCGATCTCCGCAGTGAACGCTTGATGCTGCATGCTGATTACTTCCTCTGTGACGTTGCGAATAATGAAATGCAGCATTTTGAGCTTATGATGATCCCCATACCCCTCTTCAGCTTCGAACTTTCCATAGTTATCAATATGCATGAGCAATACTGCAAAGTAAGGCGTAGCAAGCAGGATATCATGGACAGCAAGCGATTCATGCACGGGAACACTGCGGTCCAGTCGGCCTTTCAACAGCCCTTGGAGAAAATGACTCCTAATCGCGCTATGATTCTGTTTCAGTCGCAGGTCTGATTTCTCCTTCTCTGCAAAAGTATGTTGAAGCGCATCCTCCAGATACATATATTCGTTCGACTGTTCATTATAGGAAACACCCGATCTTAGGGACAAGCTGCGTATAAGCAGGTTGATCGGATTATAGTTACGCTTAAGAAATATATAAGTAACCAGTCCACCGACCGCCAAACACAGCACAATACTGATGTAAATCAGCTTTTTCATATATTTCATTTTCTCATCGAAGAGCTCAGCGGGAATCATAGATACATATTTCCAGCCCGTGGTGCTAGAAGTAGTGTAAGAAACGGCTACCTGGTTTTCCCCAGCATGCTCATAGAAAAATCCATTCTGATTGGTAAGTCTCTCGTATTGCAGAAATCCAGGTGTATGCTCGAAGCCGGTCGAGGCGACCAGTCGATTCTGCTTATCCAGAACAGCGATAGATGCTTGATTGGCGGGAGCAATGTTCTCCAGCAGCTTGGAGTCCTTAATTACGAACAGGATGACAGCGCCAGGCTGATCCGGGTTGTCCAGGATCACCGATTTGGCATATAGGACAGCCTTCACAGGCTTACCGTCCTCCCAAAGCTCCACGGGTGCGTATTCCTGAATATATCTTTTATCAAAAAAAGTCTTCCATTCCTCATAGCTCATGTCTTCCTTCTGGCGCACATATTGGTGTAGGGATCGACTGTTCATACGCTCTCTTGTCGATAGGACGACGTCGCTATTCTTGTAATAAATGTAGATTTGTTCGAGATAATCATTGGCTACTTTGTAGACACGAAGATCATTCGCTATGCTGAATAATTCGTAATAGTCATTATCCGTCAGCGGCTGTGCGGCATTAATGAATCCTGCCACCCGTTTGCTCAGAGCAATCTCTACACTTAATCGTTCCAGCCCTCTAAGGCTGTTGTCGATCGCTTGCTCCATCTGCCGGAGCAAAGACTCGTTAGTCCGGTTAATCTCCGTCTCTACGACATGCCAGGCAGCTGCATATATAATTCCACTGATGATGATCGGAACGAGCAGGACTGATATGTAGGACACGAGCCACGTGACAATTACACTGCGTTTGTGGAATCGCATTCGTTTCAGATTCATCTATGCAGCCCCTCATTATCCCATATTCTCTTCCAGACGCAGCTGTTATTCTTATCGTAGCTTAAGAGCGCACGCTTCCAATATGGGGAATCTACACTACCTGCATAGAAATTCCTCACTTTCATAGCGACTTTGAATTATGATAGACTAAGGCCGGAAGGAGCGTGCTATGCAGTGAACAAGAGTGAAAACGAAGTCATTAAAGGGTATTTCAGCCGCCTGCAGCTGGAGCTTATTGTAGCCAAATACAGCGATCGAGTTCCTGCCGATTGGGGCAGACCTTTACGGGCAGATGAATATCATCGCCTCTATTTCATTATAGACGGAGAAGGCCGGATTGAAGTGGATGGCCATACCTTCTACCCTTCCGCTCGCCAGCTTGTTCTTTTGCCTGCCGGCATTCCTCTGAGTTATTCAACAATTAACTCCAACATCTATAAGAAATATTGGTGCCATTTCTCGGCTAAGGTAGGCAGCTTTCATTTATCCCGATTAATCGATTTTCCTTATTCACTCACAGTTCGTGATACTGCTTATGTAACAGACTTATTCGAGCAGCTTCAGACCGCAAGCCAAACAAGCGGCGATATGACCTCCCCGCTTAAAGTAAATCGAATCTTATTGGAGCTTTTAACCTATTTCATCGATAACATGCCGCCTCAGTCGATCCGGTTATCCTCATCACCCGACACGCGGCGCTCGAACGAAATTCTGCAATACATGGAGGAGCATCTGTCTGATCCTTCAGAGCCTTTGACGCCGAGACGGCTCGCGGAAGCCTTTCATTATAATCCTAATTATTTCAGCCGCTATTTCAAATCCTTATTCCAACTGTCCCCTGGTGAATATATAAATAAAGTCAGAATCGAGAGGGCTAAGCGGCTGCTTACCCAGTCGAATCTGACGGTAGAGGAAATTGCTAGACGAGTCGGATTAGAACGATTCTATTTCTCAAATATGTTCAAGCGTTCGACGAAGCTTTCACCGAGTGAGTATAGGACCATGCATCAACCAAGCGAATATCGCTAATGTGAGCTTATGGGACAAGCTTAACAACCATATTCCATGTTTCTGTAGCATCGGAGAACCCAGTCTTCCCATCCGATACAGCGGCGAATAGATGCGTCGGCTTCCCATCCTGGAACAGTAAGTAGGGACGCTCCATGTTTCCCAGCACTTGGGTGGCGCCATCCTCCCACTGGATATGCCTGGAATGCGCTTTGGTTTCTGCACATAGGCTCCATTGCAAGCCATCGCTCGACTGTACATGAACACCGCCATATTTCTCCCCGCACAGATTGCCATCCATGTCTTTGGCAATCATCTCATAGCCGTCCTCTGTCTTCCATATGAACGGATCCTCCAAATGGAACTCCGGCGGGAAGATCGGGTCTTCACTCAGTACTTTGTAAGGACCTGCGAAGTGGTCCGCACGAGCTGCGCCAATCGTCATTTGACCATGAACATTCCCCTCATACTTACGCGCCTTATAAATAAGCAACACCGACCCGTCCTCATGCACACATGGGGCCGGATTCGACACCAGGAAGCTATCAAACTTACCTGGGCGCGTTGACAGAATCGGTTCATCCAGTCTTGTCCAAGGACCGAACACGCTCTTCGAGCTAGCGAGTCCTATACGCTTATTAGCCCGCGCCACGATACATCTCGGGTCGGCCACCCCGAACCCGTCACCTGGGATAGGATCCGATAGCGGATGCGTGGAACCCATATAATAAAGCAGATACGTATCCTTATGCTTGACGATATAAGGGTTGTGTGTGCTGCGGCCATCCCAATACTCCGCTCCTCGGGCAGGGAGTACGACCTCTTGAAAAAGGTAAGGCCCTTCGGGCTTATCCGCAACGGCTCTTACGATTTCCGATGCGACTAACCATCCTGGATGCATTGGAAGCGACTTTGGCCAGCGTGATGCGAACAGGTGAAAGCGCCCGTCCTCTCCCTGCACGGCTGAACCACACCACACCCAATATCCTTCCATCCGAAAGCCGCTATTACGAGCTATAGGCTGTACAGAGCCGAATAATCCGCTCACAGCGCCCCGACTGCTTGCAGCCAAGCTTGAGCAATCAGAGCATGTCCGGCTGGAGAAGGATGCACGCCATCATGAGCCCAATAACGCGGCTCTGCGCGCATGGACGCGGCTGCGAACAGTCCATCGAGCGGCACAAGCTGTGCTCCGTATTCACGAGCCAGCTCTCGCACAACCGCAATCTTAGGATCGAGATCCTCGCGCCAAGTTTTGCGGTTCTCCGGGTACGGAAGAACGAAGGGTTCGACCAGAACGAGCCTGGCATTCAGCTCCGATCTTGTACGGTCAAGGATGTCGCGATATCCCTTCTCGAATTGTTCAGCGCTTGTCGGATTATTGCTGTCATACTTGCGCCAAGTATCGTTAATCCCGATGTAGATCGAGACCACGGTCGGCTTGAGCTCCAGGCAATCTACCTGCCAACGCTCTTGCAAATTCGTAACACGGTTGCCGCTAACACCTCGATTGATGAACTGCACTTGAAGCTCTGGGTACTTGTGGGCGAATTGACCAGCCGCCATGAACGCATAGCCTTTCCCCAGATCACTCCCGTTCTCTCGGCTGCGTCCGCAATCGGTAACGCTATCTCCTTGAAACAAAACAATGTCATTCTTCTGCAAAAGTGTGCTCATCTCTCGTACCTTCCTTTTTATGTAGAAGTTTAATCGTGCCGATGAAGTAGAGTGCCATTCTGTCACCTATGATTGTACTCCAGATGCAATCTGCGGGGTATAGAGGATTTTGGCGGATTTATAGAAAATAATCACTTTTGTGTATCGAGTGGTTCTAGATTCTCGAAACTATTCCTAAAGAAAACTTAAGAAAATCTGAACAAAATGGAGGCTGCTCGGGGGCCATTCGACTGGACAAATTCTCATTGGTATAATAAATGGAAATTGGATTAGCGGGGGATTAATCATGCTTCGTACGTTTGCCGTCACTAAGGATTGGATGGTCCTGAGAAATGTTTCTTTAGAGGAGATGGCCCGGGAGAAGTATTTGTGGTATTGGGTTGATTTCAACGCGCCTACCGAAGAGGAAGCCATGAATTTGGAATCCCATTTTCATTTCCACTCCCTTGCGATTGAGGATTGCTTCCATCTGCTGCAACGGCCCAAGGTTGACCATTATGGAGACACTCATTTTTTCGTGCTGCATGCGTTAGATCAGGTTGATTTATCCGCACATGAAGTGGATCTCTTCATCGGTGATAACTTTATGGTGACCTTCCATCACAAGGAACTGTTAGAGTTAGATCAGGCTTGGGAACGTATAACCACTCAGAATGATCTCTGGGAAAAAGGACACCTGTACGCGATGTACACCGTCATGGACAAGCTTGTGGATCAATACTTCCCTGCCGTCTATTTGATCGAAGATCAACTGCTCGAAATTGAAACCAGCGGGGTCCAAACGGCGAGCCACAATGTGATGGATGATGTATTCGAGATTCGATCTAAATTATTGAAGCTGAGAAAAACGATTATTCCGATGCGGGATTTGTTGTACAGAGTTATTAATTCGGATCGGATCGCAGGATTGAAGGAACAGCACGTGTACTATACGGATATTTATGATCACCTGCTGAAGCTGGCCGAGATGATAGAAGCGAACCGCGAGATGACGGCCGATATGAGGGACAATTACGTCTCAGTCAACTCCAATCGAATGAATACCATCATGAAAACCTTGACCGTGATCACTACCATTTTCATGCCGCTTACGTTCATTGCAGGGATATACGGAATGAATTTTCTGCATATGCCTGAGCTTGAATGGAAGTGGGGGTATTTTGCTGTACTTGGAGTCATGTTCGGGATCGGTTTTGGAATGTTCGCCTGGTTCAGGCAAAAGGGATGGTTTAAGTAAATGGGCCAAGAAAAAAAGCCCTGGAGCGCAGCAGTTAAGCTGTTCCGGGGCTTCTTGTTGCAATGCGGAGTCATTCGGGGCACATACAAAGGATAACCTGCGGTTAAGCCGGAAAGGCCGCCTTTGTGCGATCAATTTGAGCGAGATGGGTATCTATGTGGCGGAAAAAGCCTTGAAACAGGTCGAAGACGGTCACGATCTTGCTGTCAATCTGACCCGACTTGCCCCAATCCTCAGCAGACAGCCGCTCGTAGAAGAGAGCATTATAGCGTATTGCTGCTTCGAGTATATGGAAAATATCATGAATGTCTATCTCATTCGATTTCGCCGTGGCTACCCAGCCATCCTGTTCGTATTTTATCAAGACCGGTTCGCCTGCTGATTCGGCCACGATTGTGCGGATGCGGATCGAGTGTACAAGGGTAGAATCAACCAGATGGGCGAGCACTTCCTTCACGCTCCATTTCTCGGGTGCAGGTTTCCATGTTAGCTGCTTCTCCGATAATCCTTCCACTCGCTGCCTTAGCTCTACATACGCTACCTTGTAATCCGCAATCGTCTTCACTGCAATTTCGCTCATGTCTGGTAAACACCCCATTCTTCATAGATCGATTCATTGTGCTCCCCTTTGCGTGGGGGTGTGCGATAGATTTCGAACTGATACCCCGTCAGCTTGACAGGATATCCGACTGCTGTAGTGGAGAGGCCGTTCGGCAGCGGCATCTCGTGCAGTAGACCGGACTCCGCTACAGCGGCATCGCTCAGGATGTCAGCGTAATCGTTAATCGGAGCGCAGGGCACCCCTCTCCGGTCGAACTCCGCCAGCCATTCGGCGGCCGTGCGGGTGTTGAACACAGCTTGGAGCAGAGCAGCAAGCTCCTTCTGGTTCTGTGCCCGGAGCGTCTGATTCGCGAAGCGCGAATCGCCTGCAAGCTCCGGCAGAGCTACGGCGGCGCATACTTCGCGCCATAGCTTGTCATTGCCGGCCGCAATGACGAACGGTTTGTCGCTGCCGCGGTAGCCTTGATAAGGCGCATTCCGCGGATGAGCGCTGCCGAGCCGTCGCGGAGCGCGCAGGTTGCCGAAGTATTCGCTCGTCTGCAGAGCGGATATGCCGAGCACAGAAGCAAGCATCGACGTGTCGATGTATGTGCCTTGTCCGGTCTTGGAAGCTTGGAGGATGGCGGCTACTACGGAGAATGCCCCATAGAGACCAGCGGCGAAGTCCGCTACCGGAACGCCGCATTTGACCGCTTCGCCTTCTTCTTCACCAGTAACACTCATAAGACCGCTGATGGCTTGTATGGTTACATCGAACGCCCCCTTCTGTGCGTAGCGCCCTTCTTGCCCATAGCCAGAGATTGAGCAATAGACCAGCTTGGGGTTATCGGCTGAAAGCGACTTATAATCCAAACCGAACTTGCCCAGCACGCCAGGTCGGAAGTTCTCCACGATCACATCCGCTTGCAGGCATAACTTGCGCAGTCGAGCGAGCTGCTCTTGCGAGTTGAAATCGACCGCGATACTGCGTTTATTGCGATTCAGCGAGCTGAAATTAGAGCTAAAGGCCTCTCCCTCCTCATTCGTATAGAACGGAGGCCAATCTCTCATCCCGTCCCCAACATCAGGACGCTCCACTTTTACAACATCCGCGCCTAGATCAGCGAACAGCATTCCTGTGAAGGGTCCTGCCGCAATTTGACCGAATTCAATAACTTTTATGCCGGAAAGAGGACCGTTCCCCGCTAATGTCATGCTCCTTCACCCCTTTCCTCATTTCATTTAAAGGCTAGTCTGATAGATTGGCGTCTCATTGTGATGCTTGGTCACAACACCCCTAGCTAGTCCGGTTGTCACATCGTGAATATACCGGGCTTGCTGTCCGATGTCTGTGCCATATATATGAACCGTTATTGCCGGTCTGTCAAAAGGATTCTCTACCCCATGGATATCATAATCCGGCGGGTATACGTACGAAATATCGCCCTGCCTGGCCGTAACTTCTCCTACTTGCTTCACCGTATACCGAGGCGATGCAGCCTCTCCGTAATCTGTCCGACGGTACCTCCGTTCCACAATGGAGCCTTCATACAAGCCCACCAAGCCCCATACGAGATGGTCGTGGACTGGAGCAACCTGCTTCGGCCCCCAGACAAAAGCTATAACAGAGAACGATTCGTCTGCGGGCTTATAAAGTAAATACTGAGCGTATTTATCCGGAAGCGGTGTCTTAAATTCCGAAGGGATCAGCTCAGGCTGCTGCAGAAGCTTCTCCAGTAAAGGCCGAACCCCATCAATAATCGTCCGACTATCGGATGTATTCTCTAGAACAGCTGCGATATCGATTTCTAATTGCTTCCACACCCGGTGAATCGGAATACTCAAGGCGATCCTCTCCTTTAGATGGTTTCTATTAGCCTAGCGGCAAAATCAGGGTAAATCTCGACCAACCTCTCGTATACAATGTGACGGAGAACGCGGAACTCATCTGCTGTTGGCGGAGCTGCTTCAGGAATAGACTGCGGCAGGGATGGTTGTACATTTAAGTGAAACCCAGTGTTTTGATGCACTATCTCAGTAGTAATACCAGGTGTTACTTCAGTTAACACGAGTTCTCCATGCGAGCCTAGAGGCTTCAAGACACCCAGGGGGGTGTACACACCCTCCAATTGACCGCGACGGTACACAGAGGGCTCAGATCTAGACACACTTGTAACAAAATCTAGGTGTTCCGGGAAGCCTTTGACGGTATGATCGGTCTTGAAAAGGAAAATGCGGCGACACATCAGGTAGACGACCGCTGAGCCCGCACCTCCCGGCAGTCGTACACGGGGATGATCATAGTCGCCAATAACATGAAGGTTAATATTGCCGTATCGGTCAATCTGCGCTCCGCTCAGGAAGAATACATCCACTCCCCCGCGCTGAATAAGGTCGAAAAATTCCTGGGTCCCCTCGAACGGCCAGTCCGGCTGACCGAGAATGAACACGGTAGCTTCCGTTGCGTGTAATCCCTTAGCCAGTAACGCTGCTGCGGCCGGAATCGGGGATTGATTGCCTACAGCAATCACCTCCCCGTCTCGAAGCTGCCTGGATAAGGTGCAGATGAGCTGCAGCTCATCCCTTGCTTGAGAATGTGGTGCTGGTTGTGGTTGCTTAAGCCGGGATATCTGGGTCATTGTCCTCCGCTCTCCTCTTGACGGATGACGATGGTATATTCGCCCAAATCCGCAGGTTCATGCACATACTTACGGAGATATTCCGCCCATCCTTCCTCCGACTTCGAAGCTTCTGCGTACTTATAAATGTGCGCGGTGTCGATCGGATAGCGTCCTGGGCAAGCAGTCGGGTGAGCACCTGCAGGTGCTTGCACAATTGCGGTAATGAACACGGACGGAATCACGCTCCCGCTTTCGCGCTTCAGCTCCTGCGGGGAGACTACTTCCTCCACCGACACGATGGTCCGTCTGGCCGCTTGCGCCAGCAGCCGATTGTTCTGCGACGGATGTGCAATTACATTGCCGTCCGTATCTGCTTTGTAGGCGTGAAAGAGAGCAACGTCCGGCCGAATGCTCGGCACGATGGCGATAGTCTCTCTATCATCGTAGGGGTTGACGATCACTTTGAAATCAGGCCGGATACCCATATAATCCGTACCTAGCAGTCCTCTGACGGGGAGGAACGGAATGTCGCTCGCCCCTGCCTGAAGAGCGGCTGCAAGCGTGGGACAAGCATGCTCCAGTCCCTCGATAGTTCCCCGCTCGAAGCGGCGGCGAAAATGCGCCGCGAAGCCGTACTCGCCAAGTGTCATTTGCGAGAATTCCAGCCGACGCACCGTATCATCGGCCCCGATCAGCAAGTCTGCGTTAATCGCAGCCGCGCCTACGCAGACGACATGCAATCTGCGCTTCCCGCTGCGAATGACCTCGCGGATCAGAGCCATGGGCGACATGTCCATGTTGCCGCTGATGGCAACTATGGAGCCATCCTCGATCCACTGAACAGCCTCAGCAGCCGAGATGAATCTGGGTCTGGATATAGTCATGGAACACCTCCGCCTCCTTCTGCTGCTTCATGGCCGTGGGACTAGTGAAAGCTCCGGTCCGATCGAAGTATTATCCCGCAGCGCGGTATGAACATTGACCGGACGAACAAGTCCAAAGTGGTCGCGCAGCGTCGCGCCTGAATAGTCCTCCCTGAACACTCCCCGATTCTGAAGCTCAGGCACCACTTTCCCTAGCAGGTCATCTAGTCCAGATGACATGTAAGGCGCCATCAGGTTAAAGCCGTCACAAGCCTGCTCCTTGAACCAACGTTCCATCTGATCGGCTACGGTTGCCGCTGTGCCAACCACAACATGATGCGAACGGCTTGCCGCGTAACGTCTGCCAACCTCCGCAAGCGTCAAGCCTTCCTCGCGAGCCTTGCGGATGACATACTGAAACCGCCCGCGACTCCCGCGGATCTTGTCCTCAATGTCTGGAAACGGCCCCTCAAGCGGATGCTGGGACAGATCGTAGTTCATGCTTCCTGACATGAAGCACAGCCCCGCGTTCGGATGAATGAGCTCATTCAGGAGCTCAGCCTTCTCGCGAGCCTCTGCTTCCGTTGTGCCGATAATCGGCATGATACCAGGCAGAATCTTCACGCTGCCCCTCGATCGTCCGTTCTTCACTACACGCGCCTTGACGTCGTCGTAGAACGCCTTGGCCGATTCGATTGTCGGCTGTACAGTGAAGATCAGCTCCGCGTTCTGCGCGGCCAGCTCGCGGAACGTCTCGGACGAGCCCGCCTGGATCAGGATCGGCTGCCCCTGCGGCGGCCGAAGCACATTCAGCGGGCCCGGCACGTTGAACCATCGGCCATGATGGCCGGTGTAGTGCACCTTGGAGCTGTCGGCGAAAACGCCGGTCTCCTTGTTCACAACAAGCGCATCATCCTCCCAGCTGTCCCATAGCTTGCGAACCAGCTCAATGAACTCGGCGGCCCGCTCATAACGGGTCGAGTGGTCGAGATGCTCCGCTCTTCCGAAATTGCGTGCTTCCCCGTCGCTCGTCGACGTCACTACATTCCACGCAACACGGCCTTTGCTCAAATGATCGAGCGTCGCGAACATGCGGGCAATGTGCAGCGGCTCATGATACGTTGTTGATGCGGTAGCCGCAAGGCCGATTCGCTCCGTCGCTGCTCCCAGCGCGCTGATCAGCGTGATCGGCTCGGCTGACAGTGAAGGCCTGTAAGAGACCGACATGTCGTAGCTGCCGCCGTAGATATCGTCAATCGCCAGCTTATCGGCGATGAACATCATGTCGAGCTTGGCCCGCTCGGCTTTCAGAGCAATGCCTTTGTAATAGTCGAAGTCCAAAGGACTGCCCAGATCCGCTTCCGGATGACGCCACCCTCCTGCATGATGGCCGTTCGCAGCTACGAACAGTCCCAGATGCATCTTCTTAATGTCTATTCCTTCGCTCATAGCAGTCTCCCATCCATCCTCGTATTGTTCTTGATGTACGTTTAAGCCGGATAATGGCAAGCCACATAATGTCCTGTCGCCATTTCCAGCAGTTCTGGCGCTTCCGATTGGCATCGTACGGTGGCTGCCGGGCAGCGGGTGTGAAAGCGGCAGCCTGACGGAGGATTGGCTGGAGAAGGCGCCTCCCCTTCAATCGTGACATATTCCTTGCGCCGCTTGGGATCCGGATTCGGAATCGCCGACAATAACGCCCTTGTGTAATGATGGGCAGGATGGCGGAAAAGCTCATCAGTCGGAGCAATCTCCACCAGCTTTCCCAAATACATAACCCCGATCCGATCGGAGATATGCCGGATGATGTTCAAGCCGTGGGCGATGAACAGATACGTCAATCCCAACTGCTCCTGCAGATCCTGCATCAGATTGACCACCTGTGATTGGACGGACACATCGAGTGCGGATACGGCTTCATCGGCCAGGATAAACTTCGGTCTCAATACGATCGCACGCGCGATCCCGATGCGCTGCCTCTGACCGCCCGAGAATTCATGCGGGCGGCGATTGTGCCAGCTCGGGTTCAGCCCGACGAGCCGCATCACTTCCTGCACCTTTTCTAGTTTCTCGCTGCCGGAAAGCGATTCATGCTCGCGCAAAGGCTCGCCAATAATATCAACAACCTTCCAACGGGGATTAAGCGAGCCGTACGGATCCTGGAAGACGATCTGCATATCGCGGCGCGTTTCCTTCCAGCTGCTGCGGCCAAGGTTGTGCAGATCCTGTCCCTGGAACAATACCTGTCCGCCAGTCGCCTTTTCCAACTGCAGCAGCACACGTCCAAGTGTAGATTTACCGCAGCCCGACTCCCCGACAAGTCCGAACGTTTCCCCTTTGCGAATGTCGAAGGAGACATCATCCACTGCGCGAATGAAAGAAGGGGTGCGCTGCAGGAATGATCTGCGGATCGGGTAATATTTCTGCAGATTCTTGATCTCAAACAACACCTCAGCAGGTGAAGAGACAGTCAATCCCTCAAGATGTTGTGTACTCTGCAGCTCCCTCGATGTCAGTCGGCTTGCTGCTCCTATGTCCCTTATTGCCTCTTCCGACACCTGATCAGCATCCCCTGTATCTCCAATGCCGCCTGCAGCAATCAATCGATCCACATGCCAGCAAGCTACCTCACGATCGTCTATCGGCAGCAGCGGAGGTTCCTCCTGAGCGCAGCGATCTGTAGCCAAAGGACAGCGCGGATGAAACCGGCAGCCGCCCGGCAGCTGGGTCAGACTCGGGATCGTCCCGTCTATCGTATACAATCGTTGGCTGCGGTCCTGGTCGAGCGTCACAATCGAACGCAACAGCCCTTGTGTGTAAGGATGATAAGGCTGCTCGAATAATCGGTCGACTGGTGATTGCTCGGCGATTTTACCTGCATACATGACGACAATGCGATCCGCCATCTCGGCTGCAATCCCCAGATCATGTGTAATGAGCAGGATTGACATCCCGAATTCATGACGCAGCTCTTGGAGCAGAGCGAGAATTTGCGCTTGGATGGTCACGTCGAGCGCTGTCGTCGGCTCATCTGCGATGAGCAGCTCCGGGCCGCAAGCGAGCGCAATGGCGATCATGGCGCGTTGGCGCATCCCGCCCGATAGCTCATACGGATACTGTTTCATGCGAATCTCCGGCTCGGGAATGCCAACCCTGCGCAGCAGCGTCACAGCTTCTGCTTCCGCCTGCCTCTTCGTCACCGGCTTGTGACGAAGAATAACCTCCACGATCTGGTACCCGATCGTAAATACAGGGTCGAGCGCTGTCATCGGCTCCTGGAAGATCATCGCGATCTTCTTGCCCCGAAGCTCACTGATTTCCTTGCGCGACAGTCCAGCCAAGCTCTGACCATCCAGTTCAATATCTCCGTGCGATATTCGCCCGTTATCGTAATCGATCAGCCTCATGATCGATAGAGAAGTGATCGTCTTGCCGCTGCCGGATTCTCCGACGAGACATACAATTTCTCCTTTTCGAATCTGCAGGCTCACTTTGTTTACCGCGTTCAGTTGCCCGTCAGGTGTCTGGAAATCGACAGAGAGCTCTTTTATGTTAAGCAGTTGCTTCATATCCATCACCTCCAACATTTGTGAAGCAAATGCCATTCATAGGCTATACATTTATACACTGGTTTTCTTCGGATCTAATCGATCACGCGCTTCATCACCGAGTAAATTCACAACAACGACTAACAAGGTAATGGCAAGTCCAGGGAAGGTTGCTACCCACCAAGCCACAGTCATATAACTTCTGCCTTGGGACAGCAGGTAGCCCCAATTGGGAATTTCCTGGATAACTCCAAGTCCTAGAAAGCTTAGCCCCGTCGCGACAAGAATCGAGCTGCCCACACCAATGGTCATCATGACGAGCAGCGGCGACCAACAGTTCGGCAGGATATGGCGGAACATAATCCCTATATGGGAAGTCCCAACGGACCTCGCGGCATCGATGAATGGACGGCTTCGGATGGACATGACCTGACTGCGAATGACCCTGGCTTTACTCGGAATAGTAGCCACACTAATAGCGAGGATAACATTGAAAAAGCTTGGACCAAGCGCCACCGATATCGCAATCGCAAGCAGGATGCCTGGAATCGTCATTAGAATATCGTTGAAGCGCATGAGCACGGAATCCACGATCCCGCCCCAATATCCGGCCACCAGCCCAATCAGTGTTCCGATGAATCCTCCGATCAAGACGGAGACAACACCCATAACAAGGGATTGCCGGCTTCCGTAAATAATTAGCGACGCTACATCCCGACCGAATTGATCCGTTCCTAACCAATGCGTCCTGCTCGGCGCCTGCAGCAAATGATCAGTCTGCATAAGCGTCGGTGAGAACGGGGCGACCCATTGCGGTACAATAGCGCAGACAACCAGAAAAGCCAGGACGAATAAGGAGAAAGTTAATATGATTTGGGAAAAGGAAAGCTTGAACCGCCACACCCTTTTCGGCTTTGCTCCCTTCGTCTCTAGCACGGCGGGGAACTTTACTTCCGTTGTTGCTGACTGGTAAGACATGGGATATCACACTCCTTTTTCACATAAGCGTTAGTTATGCTGTCCTTCTTACACGTGGATCTACATACGAGTAGGACACATCTACTAGCAGCGTAACTGCTATATTGAACACACCTGTAATCAGAATGGCTGCCTGGATAACGGGAATGTCCTTTTGATTAATGGCATCCACAATCATTTTGCCTAGTCCTTGCCTGGAAAAGACCGTTTCCGTGACGACCGCACCTGCCAGCATATCTCCCACCAACAAGCCAAGAATCGTAATGGCAGGCATTAAAGCGTTGCGCAAAACATGACGGTACAAGACAGATCGTTCGGTCAAGCCTTTGGCCCGCAAAGTCACTACAAACGGCTCTCTTATAACCTCAAGTACACTGTTACGCACCATTCGCGTTAACATCCCCGCTCCAGTAACACCAAGCGCAATCGATGGAAGAATGATTTGTTTGAATGTACCGTTCCCTATAGCTGGAAGCCATTGTAAGTGAACGGAGAACACAAGTATGAGCAGAATGCCCAGCCAGAACTTTGGCATGGATACCCCTAACAAGCTTATAATTCGCACAACATAATCGAGGGCCCGATTCTGATACACGGCTGACAAAATACCTAGTGTAACTCCGAACACAATCGCTAATAAAGTACTGAACAGCGCGAGCGACAAGGTTGCCGGCAATTGAGCAAGCAGGCGATCTAATACGGGTTGACTATTGGCGAAGGAGCTGCCGAAGTCACCTCTCATGCTATCCCACAAATACGATAAGTACTGCTGCCATAGCGGACGGTCCAACCCGAACTGCTTACTAAGGAAAGCGATGCGGTCTGGAGCCGCGTCATCTCCCGCAATCATTTGGGCCGGGTCGCCCGGCAGCCAGTGAATAATTAGAAACACAAGCGTAAGCGACCCTATAATAACCGGTATGGAGACAATTAATCGATTCCATATAAATTTGACCATGCCTCGCCTTCCTCCCTTACAGCTTCTTCTTTGTTATTTGGATATCCAGGCATCGTAGAACACAGGCCACGCCGGGTAATCAAATTTAATGCCATTTACTTCCTTAGTGGATGCTACCGAATACTGGAACACATAGGTCGGGATTCCGAACACATTCTGAACGATGTACTCCTGAACTTTTCGGTAAATTTCCTTGCGCTTCTCGGGGTCATTCTCCAGATACGCCTCATCGAGCCACTGATCCAACTGCGCATCGTTGACCCGTGCTATGTTGTTTTTACCGGATGGCCCTTTAGTCGAATACAGCTGGCGCAGCACATCGGGGTCACCCGAGAACTGACTGCCTGCCACGATATCGTACTCTCCCTTCAAACGACGCTCCGAGTAAGTACCCGATGGCAGGGATACCACCTTTAGTTCAATTCCGGCCTGCTTCAGCTGCTGGGTCAGAATCGAGATGAGATCGAGGCGCTTCTCGCGGTTGCCTTGCGTATCGATCAGCTCCGCTGTCAGCCTCTTCCCGTCCTTCGACCGGATCCCGTCCGAGCCCTTCACCCACCCTAGTTCATCCAGCGTCTGATTGGATGCTTTCACATCGGTCTTCCATGAGTTCTCGACGGATTTGGTGTACCCGAACTGCTGTGGAGACAGGGGTGCCCATCCTTGTGCCGACGTTCCGAGATAGATCGTTTTGACGGCTGATTCGATATCGAGGGCCGAACGGAACGCTTGTCTTACCTTTAGCTCATTCCAAGGGCTCTTCTGCACATTGAGGTAAATGGTGAAATTAGCCTGCAGCAATTCCGTTTCCTGCACATTGAAGTTTTTGTCCTTCTTCAGGGCGACCAGATTCTGAGGCGGAATAATGTCTGCAACTTGCACCTGCTTGCTCTGCAATACGCTCACTCGCGTTGCTTCTTCATCCACATATTTGACGGTCAGCTTGTCGAGGTAAGCCGGTCCTTGATGACCTGCTGTTGAGGGTGCCCAGTTATAATCCGGATTTTTGATTAATTCCACCTGGGAGCTCGGTGTCAGCTTGGAAAATTTGAACGGCCCCGTTCCAACCGGATTTTGCGGGAATGCATCGCCATACTTCTTAACAGCTGCAGGGGAGACGAAGCCCAGATCTACTTTGGCTGCATTACTTAGGAAAGGAGCGAATGGCGTCTTGAAATTGATTTTGACTGTATATTCGTCTAGAACCTCTGTTGACTCGTAGGGCCCTATCTCATTCAGCGATATGGAGGACTTGGTGTTAGGGTCTTTTATCCGATCAAAATTGAACTTGACTGCTTCCGCGTTGAAAGGAGTACCATCATGGAATTTCACATCTTTGCGCAATTGGAATGTGTAGCTCTTCTTATCGCTTGAAATTTCCCATGATGTCGCTAACCACGGCTTGATTGAATGGTCGGGAAGCTCAACAACCAAGCTGTCGTACAGGTTGCGCATAACCCGCGTAGTCGGAGCAAAACCTGCCTTATGGGCATCAAGCGCATCATTGCTCACCGTTCCGGCCAGCGCCCACACAAGCTCACCTCCTGGTGTTACTTTATCTTCTGCTTTGGTGGCAGCACCGGAAGTCTCATTTGCCTTCGCGCTGCTTTCCTTGGACGTTTCGCTGCAGCCTGTCAGCATTACCGTAAGCGCCAGAGCGAAGGCAGTGAATTTGATTCTAGACTTTATCATATTATTCCCACCTGTTTTATCGGATTTATGAGTAAAAAAAAGGGTTTAATTTGCTTGTGCCGTGGAAGTTGCTGATGATGACTCTGTAGGTACTGTTGGAGCTGATTGAGCTATGGAAGCTGCTGCCGTTGCTTCATCTCTCGCCACTGTGTATCGATTGGCGGGAACCTCAAGGCCGAGGTGACTGCGCAGCGTGCTTCCCTCATATTCCGAACGGAACAATCCTCTCTCCTGCAAGATCGGAACAACTAATTGTACGAATTCGTTCAAGCTGCCCGGTATACTGGAGAATATAATAAAGCCGTCTGCTGCTTCCTCCTCGAACCAATGCTGAATCGTATCGGCTACCTTCTCCGGTGTTCCGACGAATGTGCTCCTCGGCGTTGCGAATCGAAGCGCAGTCTGACGAAGCGTCAAGTTCTCCTCCTTCGCGATTCGCTTAATCCGATCTGTCGAGCTGCGATAACTGTTGCTGCCTAGCTCGCCAAGATCCGGAAACGGCTCATCGAGCGGATACTTGGAGAAGTCCAGGTATGTGAAAGGTCGACCAAGCTGCACCAGAGCATCCTCAATCGTGACTAGGCTTGCCAGCTTTTCATATTTCTCCTGCGCCTCTTCTTCTGTTCGGCCTATAATAGGGCCAATGCCCGGGAATACAAGAATCTCTTCCGACTCTCGCCCATATGCAGCAGCGCGATGTTTAATGTCGCTATAGAATTGTTTGGCTTCTTCGAGATTCTCCTGACCGGTAAAGATCGCATTGGAGCTCTTGGCCGCCAGATCCCGTCCGCTGTCCGATCCGCCCGCCTGGAATATAACCGGCTGACCTTGCACAGAGCGTTGAATATTAAGCGGTCCCTGCACTGAGAAATGCTGCCCCTTATGATTCAGCTTGTGCTGCTTGGAGGGATCCAGGAATACTCCTGTTTCTTTATCCCTCGGAAAAGCATCGTCTTCATATGAATCCCATAGACCACGAACGACCTCAAGATGCTCTTCCGCCCGTTGGTAGCGTTCTTCATGATCGTAATGCTCCGACTTGCTGAAGTTCTGAGCGGCACCTTCAAGTCCGGTTGTCACTACATTCCAGCCTGCACGCCCGCCGCTAATATGATCGAGAGACATGAATTGACGCGCTACGGTAAAAGGCTGTGTGAATGAAGCGGTCAGCGTGCCCACTAATCCGATTCTCGACGTCGAGGCTGCCAAGCCCGAGAGCAGGGTGAGCGGCTCGAAGCGGTTCAAGTAATGCGGTGCCGAATGCTCCGTAATGTAGGGACTGTCGACGATGAAGACGAAGTCGAATTTCCCTTCTTCAGCTATTTGTGCCTGACTTCTATAGTAGGGAAAGTTCACACTGGCATTGATCTGAACCTCCTCGTGTCTCCACGCCGTCTTCGATGTGCCTACTCCTGTAATCGTTGCCCCTAGTCTAAGCTTCCTTTTATTGGCCATTGTTGGTTCCTCCTTGGATATCCGCTTGGAATAAATCAACCTTGTTACCCTCTAATTTGTTACTTTGACTGCCTCTCTGGCTTTCGTATATCGATTGGTCGGCACTTCTAAACCAAGATGACCTCGAAGGGTGTCATGCTCGTATTCAGCTCGGAATAGGCCCCGTTCTTGCAGGATCGGCACGACCAGCTCCACAAAATCATCCAGTCCGCCCGGGATCGCCGAGTTCACGATAAATCCATCCGAAGCCTCTTCCTCCAGCCACTGCTGCAGCAGATCTGCAATTTTGTCCGGGGTCCCGACGAAATTGCCTCTAGGCGTTGCGAATCTTAAGGCTGTTTGACGCAATGTGTAATTGTTCTCCCTGGCCAGCCGCTTGATTCGTTCAGATCCGCCTTGGTGACTGTCTTTACCGAGATCACCCAGATCGGGGAATGGCGCATCAAGTGGATATTGAGAGAAATCATGATCGTTGAAAGGTCTTCCAAGTGCGGTAATCGCATCCTCGATCGTAACGAGATTCACTTTTTCCAAATACTTGCGTTCGGCTTCCTCTTCCGTGCGGCCTACGATTGGCCCTATACCTGGCAAAATGAACAGATCATCCGGATTCCTTCCGAATCCCGCAGCACGACGCTTCAAATCTTGGTAGTACAGCTTCGCTTCCTCGATATTCTCATGACCGACGAAGATAGCATCCGCATTCTTCGCGGCGTAGTTGCGACCGTCATCACTCGTGCCTGCCTGAAAAATAACAGGCTGCCCTTGCTTCGAGCGGGAGATGTTGAGCGGGCCGCGAACCGAGAAGAACTCGCCTTTATGGTTCAGGGTGTGCAGCTTCTCCGGATTGAAGAATTCGCCCGTCTTTTTGTCACCTACAAACGCATCGTCCTCCCAAGAATCCCAGAGCCCTTTTACTACATCCAGATGCTCCTGAGCAATCCGATAGCGAGTTTCATGCGCTGGATGTTCATCCTTACTGTAATTGCCGGCACTACCAGATAGCCAAGAGGTAACTACATTCCAACCAGCACGGCCCCCGCTAATGTGATCTAGAGAAGCGAACTGACGGGCAACATGGAACGGCTCGCTATAGCTGACCGTAAGGGTTGCAACCAAGCCAATTCGTTCTGTTACTGCAGCCAGTCCTGACAAAACCGTCAGGGGCTCAAAACGATTCAAATAATGCGGACTTGATTTCTCATGGATGAACACACTGTCTGCAATAAAGGCAAAATCAAATTTTCCTTCCTCTGCCTTAAGAGCGTTATGCTTATAGAAACCGAAGTTCACACTTGCATCCGTTAATGCCTCAGGGTGCCGCCAATCTCCCCATCCTCCGCCAACTCCATGAATCATTGCTCCGAGTTTAAGCTTCTTGTTTCTTCCTGCCATTTTCAAGCACCTCCGTTTAATAGTTTGAAATTTCTGACTTTTAATCTTACAATTCAGCTGCTGCCTTATGAGGTTGTGCGATTTGTAATGGGGTTAATAATAATTTACACTATTCCGATTTACTTACTAGGTATTTATTGAATCATACATCAACTCCTCAACCTTTGTAAATTTGAAAGATGTGATCGCATGGTTCACTTTTTCTGAATCTTCTTCAGGATGTCCGTTAGTGCGATGCAAAGTTTCTGTCAATTATACCGACTATACCACTTGGTATAATGCGTTTTCGTGTTATTATGGTTATACTGGATTGTAATTGAGATGTACAATGCAGAAATCGGAAGCTTTTCTTCCGTTTTTGTGAATCCAACCGAAGGAGCGGTGTGTATCATGGACATTCGAACGATCAAAACGTTTCAAACGATCGTCAGACTCGGAAGCTTCCAACGGGCAGCCGAAGAGCTGCAATACGGCCAATCGACGATTACCATGCATATTCAGAAGTTGGAGACGGATGTTGGAGTGAAGCTGTTAGAGAGGGGAAAAAAGCTGCAGCTTACCGAGGCAGGCAGGTTATTTCATCAGACGGCAGGTATTCTGCTGCGAGATTACGACTACTTGAGCGCTACGATGACCGAGCTCATTCAAGGGGAAGCCGGCGTGGTGCGCCTTGGAGTGATGGAGCCAACGGCCAGCTACCGACTGCCTCGTATTATCAAGCCTTTTCTAGAGCAGCATCCCAAGGTACAGATCAGCATTCAGATCGGCAATACGACCGTTCTTACGCAAATGCTTAATGAGGGTCTGATTGATCTCGCTCTGTGCACAACTCCAGAAACCGGACTCGACTTCACATTTGATCCTCTATTCGTGGAAGATCTTGGCTTGCTTATTCCAGTCAGCCATCCCTTGGCTATCAAGGATCAGATCTACTTATGCGATCTTCGGAACGAGCACATCCTGATTACAACCTCAATATGCCCCTATCGCAAAAAGCTGGAAAGCTCTTTGCTAGAAAAAGGCGGCAGTCCTTACACCGCAATGGAAATCGGCAATATGGCCGCGCTTAAATTTTATGTTCAAGCCTCCTATGGCGCCGCTGTTGTACCGGTAATCACAGCCCGTCCTGCACCAGAAGGCACAGTGCTGAGGAACATTGAGGATCTTGATTCTGGTCTCGTCACCGGCATCCTCCAGAAGAAAATAGGAAACTCCTACAGTACGATCGCCACGAAGCTTATTACGCTATTGAAAACCGAGCTGCAGCAAATATAGTTCAATCGGGATCGGACCGTTAGCCAGTGCCAGTATAGGTTAATTGTGCGGAATAGATAGATTTTGCCGGGATAGCAAGTGTTACTATTGGTTATGGAATTGATTTTAGAGGAATGGAGGTATTTTGCGGAAATAGAGGATAGTTGGATTGGCTAATGGGTGCATAAATGCGGAAATGTTCAAAATAGCCAGTAGTAAAATGGCTTATCCGATCAGGCGGCATGCCACACAATTCTAAACTGGCCATGGAAGGTGAGGTGAAGGCGGTATTGGGAGCGCGGCAACTGCGGGGTTCGATACACCGGATAGTGCCTTTACAGACCTCTAAATTCATCAAATATTACACAGCAAAGACAAATAGAGGTCTGTGAGGGCTCAACTTCTGCAATTCGGGACGTTTATGCCGAGGTAACCTTCGTTTTGGCGGACACAGGCTTGGTCTTCCTGCCGAATACCAGATAGACGATCACCATATTCAATGCCGTAATTACTGCAAGCCCCAGAAACACGTTGCTATAAATCGATGCTTCAGCCTGCGTGACCAACGGATTAAGTGTGAAGCTGCTGCCAGACTGGTCAATGATTTTACTGACAATAGCCCCCGTCACTGCTCCAGCCATGAAGTTCGTCAGGGTGAAGACTCCCATCCCAACCCCTGTCTGTCCTGCGGGTAGCAATGTTGACACTAGCTTAGTCATAGAAGATTGCATGAAAGACATGCCTACATAACCGAAGATGAGACAGACCGCAATAATCCATACGGCATATCCGCTGAACGAGGATAACGTGAGCTGTCCAACTAGCATCAGCGATAATGCGCAAGCAACCATGAACAGGCTTCCCCTCTGATCCGCCATTTTACCGCCATATCGACCTAATAAAGCAGCACTCATAGCTCCAGGGAACATGATCAAGCCTATAGAGGTTGTATGCATAAGATTAACATGGCTAAGCATGATTGGAGTAATGAACATAATAGCGAATGAGGCTCCGAAGGCAAGAAACCCGCTGAGCAGTGCGATCCGGTAATTCGCGTTGCGTAACAAAGCTGGCTGTATAAAGGGCTGCTTCGCCATCCTGATTCTCACGATGAATAAGGCCAGAAATACAATACTGATTATTAGAATCCAACCATTCCACTTGGTAATGCTCAGCATTAACGAAGCCACCGAGCTTGCAAGTAATACGGCACCCGGCACATCAAAAGTTCCAGGCCGCACCTTCTCTTCAGGCAGCCACTTCCTCAAGTAAGGTAATGTGATCAAGGTGCCAATCGAGATGAGAAAGAGGAATCGCCAGTGTAAAGACCCTGAGATGAATCCTCCTACAATCGGACCCACTCCAGCTGCGAAGGATATGGCCGCTGCCAATACACCAATGACTCGTCCTCTCTGTTGCGCCGGAAACATCCGGATCGGAATGAGCATGACAAGCGCCGGGATAGAAGAAGCGCCTGCCGATTGGATGAGTCTTGCTGTTATAAGCAAGGGGAAGTTATTCGACATGAAGCCGATGATTGAACCTGCAGCAAATAACAATAATCCTACTGTCAGCAACCTTTTCATCGGGTAAATATCGGACAGCTTACCGTATGTGAGAGACCCTATCGCGTACACAATGGAGTATCCGGTTACGACCCAGCTCGCCGACGAAGGCAATAAGTCGAAATATTTGGCGATGTCCGGCAGGGCAATATTGAACATCGTTACATTCATAACCGAGAAGAGCAGGATGAAACAGAGCAGTTTCACCAGCTTCCCTTCATTACCCGTACCTGATTCTCCTTGGGATAAACCGTTTATTTCTTGGACTCTCATAACATGCACCTCACTTGATTGTTAGCAGTCACTAACATATTGGTTTCAAAAAAACTAGGGTGTCAGTCCCCTAGCTAACAGTTCGATATTCGTGTTGATAATTTGCTGCACGGTTGGGCTCGTAGTCAATGAATTAGTGGGCAGCTTACTCATAAACGCTCCATAATTGAGCCACATGAAAGCAACCGCTTGCGCCTCCAAATCCGTTTCCTTGATTAGCATGCCCTTACTCTGCATAGCCGTGAAATACTCGGTCAATCTTTTTTGTAACAGCAGGGGATGCTTGTGCACCCGCTCCTTAAACCCAGGCAGATCTACCCCATCCTTCTGGATGATCTGGATCAACTTGCGATTGCGATTCATGTTCTCATGATAGGTCCGGCTAATAAGCTCCAGATCCGTACGCAAATCCCAGACGAGCTTATCCTTGAACAGCTTCTCCATCTCGCCAGAGTAATAGAACCGGTCAACCGCTTCTTCCAGCAAATTCTGCTTGCTGCCGAAATGCCGGAACAACGTCATCTCACTAACACCAGCCGCTGCTGCAATCTCCTTGGTCGATACCCCTTTGTAGCCTTTCTCAGCCATCAGATTGATAGCCTCAATTAACATCCTATCTTTGTTGCTTCTAGAGTCGCATATCTCCATCGTCCAAACCCTTCCTTAATGTTAGTCATCACTAACATTCTTGAATGAATTATAACGTCAGCCCCATTCAATGTCAATATGTGGGTGGATATGTCGGCATAGGCGGCTGGAATAGGTTGTTGCGGAACTCGGTCGGCGATACCCCGTAAGTTTTGCGGAACACTTTGGTGAAGTAGGAGGCTTCTTCGAATCCCGTATTTTCTGCAATCCTGTATATAGACAGATCCGTGTAGGTGAGCAGCTTCTCGGCTTCCCTCATGCGGACTTGCTGCAAATAGCTCATAAGTGTAGTCCCGGTATGCTCTTTGAATAATGTGCACAAGTAATTCGGGGTTAGATGGACTAAGTCCGCTAATTCCTGCAGCAGAATCTTGTCCCCCATCTTGGTTCGCAAATATTGTTTGACCGCAGCAATGGTATGATCTTCTGTGCGCACGGTTATTGCATTCTGTTCGAACCCATTAATCCGAACGGTAATATCCTCTACACGCAAGATCAGGTCAAGAACCATGACAGACAAATATTCCTTGGTCGTTCCATCCTTCCTTGCTTGCAAAATTCTCTGATAGCCTTCGATCAATAATGGCCTCAGCGGGCTTGGAACATACACCCGTGTGCGAAACAACTCTGCAGAAAGACGCAGAGAGCGGTTCGCTTCCAGCAAATCGAAAAAATGGATAGCAGTTGGCTCGCTATCCATGTCTCGAAAAAGAAACGTACACTCATAATTCGTTATTGGAGTCAGGGGATCAAAGTAGAAATGATGAGGCTCATTCGGATTAATGATGAAAAGCATGCCCGCCTCCGCATCAAAGGCTTCATCATTAACGTAAAAGACTCCCCTGCCCTCCGTCACGTACATAAGATGAAAGACCGGATGAGAGTGTCGATTGGAGCTCCCCGTCTTCCGCTGCGCCATCAGATCCGTAGTAACATGATCAATTCCGCATAATGTGTTATTTATGGTCAATCGAATCATCGGTATCGAACCCTTCCGCTTATGTTCTGCCTACGATAGGATTCGATTCTCAGGATGAATTATCCTCTTATGCAGACCAAGCAACTTACTCTATACTCGGTGGAATTTGTTTGTTGACGGATTAGCCAACGCTTCTTCCCACTGACGGCTCCATTCCGCGTGATCGATGAGCTTCTGCCCGGAGTTCCGTGTTCTTACTGCGAAGGAGGGCTGAGATTCCCTTCCAGAGTGGGCACCCGTTTTGTGATAGCGCAAATCGAGCGACCAACGAATTCGATCCGAAATATTGTCTGTGCTTCTATGCGGGGTGTATTTGTTCATGATGACAATTCCGCCCTTGCGGCATTCCGCTTTTCTAGGCTCCCACTCAGGCAAGAGTACAGGATCGATAGTCGTCCCGCCTTCGGCCAAGTGTCTCAAATAGCCCTTGCGGAACTCACCAGGCAAAATCTCCATACACCCTGTTTCAACCGTAGCATCTACAAGCGGCAGCCAGAACGTAATAATTTCAGAAGGATCGGAGTCTGGATGCGTAACCGCTACATCCTGATGCCAAGGTACATTACCGTTGAATCCGCTTTGCGCTCCCTCTGGAAGAACAGGCAGCTTATGCCGTAAGTGTTGGATCGGATTACAACTGAGTTCACTACCAAGCAAACATTCCGCGATATCAAGCAGATTATCGTTTTTGAGAAACTGGAACATAGCCTCACCGCGATACTCCATAATATCAAGCTTCTCGCCAATCCCCTTACACTGTCTGTGCAGTAAAGCATATCGGCGTTCGAACGGCTCGTCCTCATGAAGCTCCGTAATTTTCCCTTCGCTGAACAGCTGCTTCGCTCTGCCATCAATTAAGGCGTTGATCTCATCAATAACAGGCTGTAGATCAGCGTCCGTCAACACATCCTCCGCAATCAAGACACCATTCGTTTGAAACTCGATCATTTGCTCTAGCGACAATCTCATTATGATCTCTCCTAACCCTTTGTTCTATTGGCACATCCTTCCCTTTTAGTATATTTGGATAGCCATGCAGGTAACAGGTAATAGATTACGGCAACCTTGTAAAATCTTCGGGTCTGTCTCCAGCTGAGGTTGGGCCCACTAGATTTATTCCGCTCAAAAGCAAAAACGAGATGGAACACTTTCTCCACCTCGGAAAATTTATAAATTGAGTTCAGTTTGACACGCTGGAGATCAGAATTCTTATGCTAATATTGATCGTGTATTTCGAAGGACTTGTTTCATCAGATCGGACTCAACGGGAACGCTGCCTACAACCTTGATTTTACGCTTTCTTACGTCTAAGCTCTTCAACTGATCCGTAAGGACGACCCCAGAGAACGGAAGTCCTTCCGGAAGTGGTACTTCAAAAGCGTATTCTTTGGACTGGCTGGTGATTGGACATACAAATGCAAAACCAGACAAATTATTAAAATCCAATTCAGATAGTACGATTGCGGGACGTCGTCCAGCTTGTTCCCGCCCGGTTTGCGGGTCAAAGTCCAGCCAAATTAGATCGCCGCGTGCTGGGATGGTCAAATCAGTTCGTCTCCTTCAGAACCGAGGTCAACTTCTTCATGACGCGGTGAATCCGGCTTTATTTTCGATAGAAGTGTCTTCAAATGAGCGCGCAATTCCTCATTCGACTCATTAGGTTTGGCTGTGGGACGGAGCAGAATGTCATTTTCTGGCGTCACCATAATCTGCATTTCGGCGCCCTCTTCTAGGTTAAGAGTCTTCAGGAATTGGTTCGGAATACGAATCGCGCAACTGTTGCCCCATTTACTGAGTGTGGCAGTCGTCATAAGGATCAAATCCCTTCCCTTTGTATAATCCAAGTATACCTCACCCTTCCCTCATTGTATATACATATGATATACAAAATGAATGAGTTTGATACCCTTTCATTTCGGGTCGATACACCAAAAAAGCTATTTTCTCCGAATAGAGAAGATAGCTTCTTTGCTTCCGAACTACATTCTTCGAACCATTCTAGAAATCCGTTTTTTACTTTGTTAGGTGCTGTTGGATCTGCCTGTTGATTTTCTCTCGAATATTCAACACCCACTCTAGATCATGCGGGTACTGGTTGAATGTTATTGGACCGGCGAGCCCTTCCTCCAGCAGCTCGATCACTCGTTCGCGCCCAATCAGGCTTTCCAGCAGCTTCATTGCTCTTAGATCCTGCAAAGCTTCATAGAAAACTTCCATACGTATCGATTCAATCGGACCGTCCTCTCCAGGATACACAAGGAATGAATCGCCTGAGGGGAAGCCTACGCCAGCATCCGTCACTTTATAGGGATCTATCGCCTTGCGCGAGAACTGTGAGTTCCAGAAATTATATCCCCAGTGAAGAAAGCCGGCGATGTTGAACTTATAGAGCTGGGCTCCAATAATGCGATTCCGTGCTGAGGGCATGCACATAAACCGGTTCGAAACGTCTTTATATTGGCTGCAACAGTAATACGTCCACAAATCCGGGACTTGATTAGCCAGGAATTCCTCGATATGATTGCTTGCCGGTATCGGCCGCTTGACCAGTCCGTTCTCATAGAACGCATATTTCGAGAGCGCGTCTATGATCGGAAAGCCTTCTAGATGACCGCGCAGCCTGTCGCTAGCCTGACGATAGGATTCCAGATGCTCCATATAAGGCTCGTCGGAGACGTGGAAGTAGCTGCGATTCTCCAATCCGTTCGCTCGGATGAATCTCACCAGCTCCGGCAGGAATTGCGATAGAAAATTAGCATATTCCGTACCTGCTGCATCAGTATCCCAACCAAAGATGCGTCGGCTGCTGCCCCCCTCGGAAGCGATAATCTTGGGCGCATGCTTCGCTCCCCACTGGGTGAAGAGATGAGAAAATTCAAAATAACGAATGCCCTTCTCGTCACATAGCCTGACCCATCTCATCAGACGGTCGAAGCTGAAGGTATATGTATCTCCATCCTTCTCCACGTCCACCAACTGCACAGTCAGGCGCTCCCCGCCAACAGCTGTGTCGAGCGGCGGGGTGAACACAGGCGTCAAGATCATGTTCATCCCATGACGCACCGCCGTACTCACGAACTGCCCGATCCGCTTCCAGTGTTCCTCACTGAATACTTCCACTCCATAGTAATTAGCCAAACAATCGGTGTGGAACCACTCGGTATGAATGAGGGTTTGATCAGGCAAGCTTGCGGATAGGATCTCCAGCTGGAAGCTTTCTGTACTTAACAGTCCGCTCTCGTCTGTACGGAATGTCACATCAATTGTATACCTTCCAGGTTTGATCGGATGATCAGGCTCAACTGTAATCCACACAGACCGCCACTGGTTGGCCGCGACGGATAGCCCTTCCGTATCGTTGTAGGGAAACAACGGATCAGGATATAATCCCGGCGTCGATCGCAGCAAATTGTCGTCGTGTCCTTCGAATATCGGCAGCTCGGAAGGAACAAGCCCGACTACACGAATGGACAAGGGTGCCCCAAGGTCAGAAGCAGCACTCACCCGAACCTCTTTTTTCCGGCGGTTGGAACGATAGGCTATCTGAAAAGCAAACGTTTCGTTGTTCAAAGCGGTCGAGCTCGTATATGGGGTATCCGTCAATTCCTCGTCGGCGAATACTTTGGATAGCGAGCTCAAACATCTTGTTTCTAATTGTAAGGGTTGTTCTTCCAACGTTTATCCTCCTGAAGCCAGGGTAGTAACCCTCGCTTAATTGGTAGTGAAGCTTAAGTACGGAGCCATAGCCCCTTCCTTGCTTGTAAAGATAGAGCCGTAACCGCCCAAGTCCTTCAGTCCAATCGTCACTTTCTTATCGCCGGCAAGCTGACTTTGTACGTAGGCTGTCACATCGAACTCCCGCCATCCGTTGGCTATGCTGTCAATGTTCACAGTGGACTGCAGCGAGCTTAATGCAGGCTTGTTATTCCAATTGATGCCACTCTCCGTCCAGCTGTCATCACTCACTCCATGCGCCTCCACGTTAGATGTTGTACCCACGCCATCGACAACTTTACCATAGACATAGAGCTTGGCAGATGTCACATTTGCCCCGTTCACATGATTCAGATCGAACTTCACATAAGCTTGCCTCGCGTAACTGGTTGAACCGATCTTCTTGACCACAAGTGAGGGGTCGGAACCATAGTTGATGCCCGCATATGTGCCGTCACGTACATAAGCATCGGCCGCGGGTGCTAGTGAATTTGCCATAATGATGCGGACGTATGGCTTGGCACTCCCCTCTTTACTGGCAAAGATCGAACCGTAACCGCCTAGATCCTTCAGTCCGATTGTAGCAGTTTGATCACCTGCAAATTGTGCCTGTAAATACGCTGTCACATCGAATTCCCGCCATTCATTCGCATAGCTGTCTATAGTCACAGTCGATTGCAGCGAGCTTAATGCAGGCTTGTTATTCCAGGTAATACCGCTCTCCGTCCAGCTGTCATCATCGACTCCATGCGCTTCCACATTAGAGGTCGTTCCCGTTCCATCCACTACTCTTCCGTTTACGTACAGCTTCGCAGACTCAATCCTGGCACCCTTCAAAGTACTCAGATCGAATTTCAAGTAAGATTGTCTTGCGTAATCGAGCACTTGCTGTCTCTTGACGACAAGGGAGGCATCGGTTCCATAGTTGATTGCCGCATAGGCGCCGTCACGCACATAAGCATCGGCTGCAGGTTGAATCTCTATTCCTTTGCTCACCTTGATTTCGAGATAAGGCTTAACACCGCCCTCCCGGCTATCATAATTCGTACCCGCTCCAGTAGGAGCCTTGAGTCCGATGCTGACTATTTGATCCCCTGTGAACTGGCTCTGTGTATAAGGGGTTACATCGAATGCCCTCCATTCATTGGCCGCATTATCCACGAGTACAGTCGATTGCAGGGTACCCATCGCCGGCTTCGTATTCCAGTTGAGCAGGCTCTCTTGCCAGCTGTCATCATCTACACCATAGGCGCTCATATTAATCGATGAACCATCGATTACTCTGCCGTTCAAGTACAATTTGGCCGATACGATATGGCTTGCTTGAACCTCCGATAGGTCGAATTTGAGATATGTATGTCTGCTATACCCCGGAGAGCTTGCACTCGCCTGTTTGACAACCAGGAGGGGATTGGTGCCGAAATTGTTCGCAGCGTCAGCTCCATCACGAACATAGGTGTCGGCAACTGGCTCGAGACGCAGTGTAATATCACTTTCCACCAGCAATTCCTCGCTATACGCGCTTTCCCCATTCGCTCCTGCTGCTGTAACCTTATAATAATAAGGAGGGCTTCCCGCCGTATGATCCGTATAGGCGGACGAGGTCAGTCCCGAAGCAGCTAATGTATATCCACTCCCGCTTGCAGTACTTCTATATACCTTGTAGCTGGTTGCTCCTGACATGTCGTGCCAATCCAGGGCGACGGTTCCGTCATTATGATTGAATGTTCCTGCAAGTCCCGTTGGAGCGTTGGACGGCAGAGCTGTAATCGCACTGTCATACGATAGCTGGGCTTGGAACGACTTGCCCGGATCACCGCTGACATCCACCTCGAGAATTATCGTTGGTGCGAGTCGAACGACCGTAACCTCAGCATCTTTGCTTACTATTCCCGTTCCGCTCTTATTCAGCTCCACCACAATTTTGGAATGCTGCTGAGTAGGATCTGAGATCGCTACATTCAACGCTGTCCCTGTGTCGCGCACCATGACCGAGCTTGCGTCTCGGCTGGACACATAATCTGCCGTCCCCCCGCCTGGCTGCCAGAATACAGCACCGAGCGTCTGGAGCGAATGATCTCTGACCGCGTGAATTTCTTCAGTCTGAGCGATAATCTCAATTTCCGGACTGGAAGCATAGTTTGCGACTTGGCTGCTTGACATCGTAGGCAGCAGCACATAGCTGTAAGTTTGATCCACCGGATCTACGCCATGATCCTGCCACATCGTCACATAATGGTTCGTCAGCAGCGTATCGATCCGATCGAACTTTGCTTCGATCTCCGATGCGCCTGTCCCGTTCCCGTTCTGCGCGTACAAGCCGGTCATCAGCTTCTGCCCAATCGGAACCGTGAAGGTTCGGGTGTATGTGAAGATTGGAGTTCCCCAATTCACTCCATCGCTGCTCGCGTAGGCTGAATATTGATCGCCGTCCTTATCCAGCTTGAGATACACGGTACTGCCTAGCATATCGGCAGCACTATTCACAGTTGTGACTCCCGCTGCTTCATTCGTGGCCAGGAGCACATTCCCCGCGGCTGTTCGCGCTCTGGAGACCGACACATAGTTATCGTCGTCCAAATACAGGATAAGACCTGCTTCCTGCTGCACTGCAGTCGGGGAGAAGGACAGCTTCGTCGTCACATAATAATCACCGCTTGCAGCATCGAAGGTTAGAATATTCCGAGTGGAATTGACCGCTCCTGCAAGTGTGCCATTCTGCGTCGTGATGACCAGCTCGTTATCAGGTGTGCCTGTCCCGCTCATCTGCCAGTGAGTTTGATCCTCGCGAATCCATCTCCATGCCGAGTTCAAGTAGGCGCTGTCAAATTCACTGTATCTGGGGAAGCTGGCTTCGTTGATTTCGCGAGCGGCTCTGGCTCTTTGCTCCCTCAATCCTTTGATCGTTGCGCCGCCTGGGAAATAGTAGCCGCCTGTCCCTTCAAGATGCGCCCAATTCGTGGCGGACATTGTCTCCGACCAGCCAGTACCTGTAGACTTAGCGACACCATTAACCGTCAAGGCATTGAGCCCTCCGCTGTCAATCGCCCGATTGTCGACTATCGTCTCAATCGTTCTTCCTGAGGTGCTCGATACTCCCGAGCCTACAGCAACAACCTCATCATCGAACATAAACCATGATTTCTTCGCTTCCACATCCATATTGCTATAGTTATGCTGCTTGAAGTCCATGCTTGTGACGCCGTACAAGCCTTCCAGCTCTACACCGCCGACAAAGTTCTGGCCACTGCGGAAGCCGCCCAGCTCAGACCTCGGATTTACGTCCACTCTTCCGCGATCCACATCCACCGTAATACCTGGCAGACGATGGTTATCCACCGTGGTGAAATAATTACCAACATAATCGTCGGCATCGGTGTACAAATACGTCACACCATCGCCTTGATACCAAGGTTCCTTGTTCGCGCCGCTGAAGCTTTCGAAATTCGCCATCCGCGTGGAATGGTTCCTGACTGCTAGCGACCAGTCGGATGTGTGGTGCACGGTTACGTCCTCATTATAGAACGTATAGTTACCTGCAGGTACAGGTCTCGGCACGATGCCCGTATCGTCCATAATTTGTTTTAATCTGGAATAAGCATATAGTGAAAGACCTTCATAAATCAGCTTCTCGTCGCTGTTCTGCACATGATACTTGATAAGCCGCTTCATTTCGTTGCTATTCGTGTTGCCTGTCATCTGGGAGATATTATAGACCGCCGTCAAAATGATCCCCGAATTGGCAAACCTGGCATGCGATCGGCCCATGAAAGCCTGCATCATCGAGCCTTTATTCAGAGCGGTCTCGAAAGTATCGAACACCCAGTTGTAGACATTGCTTTTCTGGGGGTTTGTATTGTCCCATGTAGAGCCGCTTAGCAAATCCAGGGTGACACTTAAGCTCGCCAACAGCGCTTCGCCATATCCCCCTGCGTAAGGATACACCTCATGCTGCACGAATGAGCCGTCCTTGTAAAAGCCGTCTAATGCCGTTACGTACGGAAACACTTGGCTTAATGCATCGGAAGCCGCTTGAATTCTTGTTCCATTCTTAGTAAGAATTCCACTTAAAGCTACGATTTTACTGGCATCAGTCAAGTTCGCTCCCGTTCGTACCGGGGCAGGCACGAATTGCTGCACAGCATTCATATAATTCGTTCTCTGTGTGGAGGTGAGCTGATCATAGACCAGAACGGTAACATCGTTTACTTCGAACGGCGTTCCGATTTCCCACCACCACCAACCTCCATATCGAACGGTTGTCTCGTTGTATCGGTTCGCATACAACCAATCCAGGCCCTGGATAATATCGCTTAGCAGCGTGCTATTGTTGTAATAGGAAGTGCCTTGAAGCGACCAGCTTAAGGCCATCGTCTTCAGACGTCTGTACGTGTAGGCTGTATAAGCCGGATTAGTCGCACTTAGACTTTCATAATCGTCCCAGACACCATTCGCATTTTGCGTGGACCAATACACGGTTGTATCGGCCTCTAATGCAGCAAGCTTGGAAGCAATGTAAGGATCGGCTGAGTTGATGGAGCCTCCAGTCAGGGTGTCGCGGTATTTCAACCTTAACGTATCGAATTCATCTGCTGCACGAACGGAAGGCAAGGGAATTAAGCTGAACATGATGGACATTACCAGTAATGCAATCAATACCCTCTTCATTATTCATCCTCCTGGATATGTGGCCAGTTAGGTTTCTCACGCTCTCCCATTGGCCTACCGACTTTACTCCTTCAACGAACCTAACATGGCGCCTTTTACAAAATACTTTTGCAAAAACGGGTAAACAATCAGAATCGGCAGCGTAGCAAACAATATAATTCCGGCCTTCATCATCTCAGGTGTGGAAACGATAACCTCACCTGCAACAGGCCGAAAACTGGAATTCTCTTCGACAACCAGGCTTCTTAATAAAATCTGCAGCGGAAACAGCTCCTTGCTGCGAATATACAGGAGCGCTGCAAAATAGGAATTCCAGATGCCTACGGAGTGAAACAAGGCTAGAGTTGCGATTCCGGCTGTTGATAAAGGCAGGGCAATTCGGGCAAAGATCCCAAGTTCGCTGCAGCCGTCAATCTTGGCGGCGTCGAACAGCTCGGACGACAGTCCCTGGAAGAACGTCTTCATAATAATGACTGCGAACGCATTAAGTGCTCCGGGTAACATCAAGACCCATAACGTGTTTTCCAACCCAAGAGCGCTAATGACCAAATAGCTTGGAATAAGCGGAGCCGAGAATATGAACGTGATCAGAACGAGGCGAAGAATGATTTTCTTCCCTGGAGCAAATGGTCTCGACAGTCCATAAGCCATGGATGTAGTAAAGAACAGATGAAGCAGCGTTCCGCCTATTGTAATGAAGATCGTAACACCCATTGAGCGCCAAAGAGCATCCATTCCTACAATCGTTTGGTACACGTTCAAATGAAAGCCTCTTGGCCACAAATAAACGAGCTTAGCATTGGCATAGATAGGATCGCTGAGGGATACAGCCAGTAAATGAACAAGCGGAGCCACCATGGATAGAGCGACAAGTGTCAGGATAAGACCGATAATGGTTGATATAACCCAGTCTGATTTAGATGTTACCATTGATTCGACCTCCCTTAATAAATACTTTCGCCTGATGTCTTCTTGCTCAATGCGTTAAGCGACATGACTAGAACGAGTCCTATTAGGGACTGGAACAGGCCAATCGCTGTCGTGTAGCTGAATTGCGCATTCAATAAGCCCACCCGGTATACATACGTATCGACAACCTCGCCCACATCGCGAACTAACGGATTAAGGAAGATCAAGATTTGTTCTACATTGGATTCCAACACCATTCCGATCTGCAGCAGGAACAACACGACAATGGTCGGCATGAGCGAGGGCAGCGTAATATGCCACATCTGCTTCCACCTTCCTGCTCCGTCTACAACCGCCGCTTCATACAGGTTGGGATTAATGCCGGCTAATGCCGCCAAGTAAATTATCGTGCCCCAGCCAATGCCCTTCCAGATCCCGATCGATACGATGATACCCCGAAAATATTCCGATTTCGTCAAGAAATCGATCCGCTCCATACCAAGCGCAGACAGGATAGAGTTAAACACTCCATCAATCGAAAGGAGGTTGATGAATATCCCTCCGACAATGACCCAGGAAAGAAAATGCGGCAAATACAACAGCGTCTGAATGGACCGCTTGAACCACATTTTCGTAACTTCATTCAACAATAACGCCAAAATTAACGGAGCAGGAAATCCGAATAAAATCGACATGAAGCTGAACATAATCGTATTGCGCAAAACTTGGAAAAACTCCTCGTAAGTAAAGATCGTTACAAAATGCTTGAGGCCGACCCAATTGCTATCCCATATCCCCCTGAACATGCTGTAATCTTGAAAAGCAATTACGTTTCCCGCAAGCGGAACATATTTGAAGATCAAGAAATGCAAAATGCCGGGAAGCATCAGCAGGAAGACGAGCAATTTGTCATTTCCCAGTCCTTTTTTCAGCATAGTCTCCCTCTTTCCGAATCCGATGGTTAGTAGAAACCCGCAAAAACAGTTGTGCTCATTTTTGCGGGCTCGTTAGCTGCTCTACTCTCTATTTACCTTTGCTCTTGTTATACCAATCCGTTGCTTCCTTGATCGCTGCATCGCCGCCGCGGCGCTTCCACTCTTTGACGAATGCATCAAAAGCCGGGTCCAGCTCTTCCTTGCCCGTAACAACCTTGGCGAACATATCCAGGAACAAACCGCTTACAGAATACCCATTGCCATGAGCAAGCTCAGGATTCGTTTCATACGCTTTTGGTGTAGGCATGTTCAAGCTGTCATGCTTGATGAGGGCATTCTTGGCGACTTCAATCCCTTTAGTAAGCATTTCAAAATCAGGAGAAAATTTCAGGACATCCGGCTTCATAAGACCATCGCCGCGCATATTAATGATTCTTTGATAATAGGAAGGATTCGTCGCTACGCCGCCAACGGACACTTGCTGATTCCAGACAACGGCGTTATTCTCCACCTTATAGTTGAGCCCTTCGACACCGTAGGCAAAGAATCTGTCGGCTTTATCCGACCATGCCCAATCGAGGAATTTAATCGCTTCAATTGCATTTTTGGATGACGTCGGGATTACCCAAACATAGTAGACACCATCATATTGCAAGCTGAGAGCCCCATTGCCCTTCGGCCCAATTGGCGGAGCAATCATGTCCACTTTTGCATTCGGTTGATTGACGAAAACTTTTGGCGCCCAGCCAAGACTGTAGTTCTGAACATCATGAACCCACATAGCGCCTTTCCCTTGCTGTATACCCGCACTCCAATCCGCCCCCTTGTTCGTGAACAGGTTAGGATTGACATATCCTTTATCATAAAGCATCTTCCAGAATTTGATCGCGTCCTTCATCTCCGGACGAATCATGTCGGGAATCATCTGTCCATTACTCATATTCCAAGCGTGAGGAGAGACACCGAACTCCTTGAAGAACAGATCAGCATACGTCATATTCTCGCGCACATACAAGCCGTATTCATCGTTCGGATCACCATTCCCGTTGACGTCACTTGTTTTGACAGCTTCGAAGAAGGTCAAGTATTCATCGACTGTTTTCGGTGTCTTCATTCCGAGCTTGTCTAACCAATCTTGGCGAACGTACACCACTTTGGAAGCAGGCAGCGCCCCTATCGCAGGAATTCCATATATTTTGCCGTTTTTGCTGACGAGCGGACTATCCCATGCTTCTTTGGGAACATTTTTCTTAATATTAGGTCCATATTTATCTAGTAGAGGCCCTAATTCTGTGAAAACGCCTTCATCTACTGCGCCAGGGTGACTCTTGTATTCAATGCTTGGTGTGCGAACCAGATCCGCCAGATTTTTGGAGGCGAATCGAACGGTCAATTGTTGATCGTAGTCCGCCGCATGACCTAGAAATTCGAACTTCAAGTCGTAACCGGATAGTTTGGATAATTCCTTGATGTAGGGATCGTCATCCGTTTTAACTTGTTTGGCATACTCGGAATTCAGGTGAGTGGTCAGGACACTCAACTTGACCGGCGCCTTCGGTTCCTCTTTTGCCGTCTCCTTGCTTCCTTCTGCCGGCGTATTGGAGTTTGTCGTAGAGCATGCCGCCAACACGGATGTTGAAGCCAGCATCATCGCAAGCATAGTTGCTGCAAGTCTCTTGTTCTTCATGACCTTCATATTTCTGCCCCTTTCGTTTTCACATTTACTGTGCGGCCCTTTCGGACTGAGATCATCGTACCCGTGCGGGAATATGAACTGCAATAATCACGTTTTTAAGCCTGTGAAAGCAAAGATTATTCGGTGAAAGTTAGGATAAAATAACCCCACAAAGTGATGTGAGGCCTTCGAAGCCTATTCCTATTACTTTGCGGGGACCCCGGGACTTATATTTAAAAAAAAACGCGGAAACCGCATGTTGCCTGCGAATTCCCGCATCTTTAGAGCATTTCTTTTGATTCCTCTTCCGGCTGATTGCGATATTTGCCCGGCGTGATCCCCGTGAATTGCTTGAAGGTTCGGTTGAAGTTTTGGACATTGGAATAGTGCAGCCGTTCGGCGATTTCCATAATCGGGATGCGGGTGAGAGTGAGCCATTCCTGGGCTTTGGTCATTCGCGAACGGATCATATAGTCTGAAAAGGTCTCACCCGTCTTCTCCTTGAAAGCCCGGCTAAGATTCGGAACCGAGATGTTATGCTGACTGGCGATTTGCATGAGGTCTGCGTCCCAATTCTCATTAATGCTCTGAAGTACCGAGAGGACCGCTTTATCCTGCTTGGATACTTTGATTTCTTCCAGGGATGCGACTACGACTGTAAATACTTCCTTAGACAGCCATTCTTGAATCTTGGCAACGGTATCATAACGGTATAGCTGTGAATGAAGATTTCCTTGAAACATCCCTTGAAGCTCATAACCCAATTCATGTAAATAGGAATCTAGCTCGACCAGGAAGTGAGCATAAATGCCTCGCGCTGCTTCCGGATGATGCACCGTATGTCCGATCTGTTCGGTTAACTGAACCAGATAATCATTAGCCTCTTCCAAATTTCCTGCAAGGAGACTCGACAGCATTTTTTTCTGTAATCCAATAATTTCTCTGGAGTACTGCTTCATCGAAGGCTCGAGCATATGCTCGGTGATCGTCGCATTCGGTCCCATGAGCATTCGAAAGGCGGACAGCTCCAATGCTTCACTGTAACATTGACGAATACCTGTAGAGCCCGTTTGGCTGCTGCTGATGCAGACCGTTACTGTAAATCTGCAATAAGTTTCGACCGCTTGCCGGATTTCAGATGCCGTATGAAGCAGTGTTTGATCGTTCTCCGATGCTGCATCATGCTCTGCTTCGCCTACAATTACAGCCACTTGCCCCGGTTGCGGGGTAAAGGCAATGCAGGAATTTCTGACTTCGCATATTTCCTCAACCATTTTACGCAATGTATAGTGAATCAAAGACTGATCTCTTCCCTGGTAAGTATTCGTGAAGCTGGATAAGTTGTCCACTACGATTAGAAGCACACGGTAATGTGCACCCTTGAGCGAGAGCCCCAGCTGATTCGCCTTCTGCTGAATTTCGGCTTCCGACATATCGCCCCACACCAAATGATGCGACATGTTCTCCTGCAAGGAAGGCAGATGCACATTAAACTGCTGCTGCAGCACCTTGTTGTCACGAATCGTATCGTTAAGAAGCGATTCCAGAACCGAGAGTCCATCGCCGGAATACGTATTGTTGCTGTTCCCAGGAGTTACCCGCTTCAAAAGCTTCTCGATTGGAGCATGAATATGACGTGTGCCTGTGAAGGAGACAAGCAGCCAGAATAGCGTTAATAACAAGATCATCCCCCAGGTGATCTGTTGGATACGATTGGCTTTAGCATTCAATTGCTCGAGCGGGGTCATGGCGAGTATGGTCCAATCATAACTCGGCACATTCAGTGCAGTAAGCTTAACCTTTTGTCCATTTTGAACAAAAACAGCGCTTTCCTCCTGTGGATTTCTCCAGAACCTGTACAGCTCGGAGGAAGACATTAATTGGGAACCGATATTGTTCCCGGTGTTGCTGATCATGATCCTGCCATTGGCATCTACTACTAGTACATCACTGTGATAATTCGGTTCTGTACCGCTGTCCTCCAACAATTTGCTCATTTCGTCAGGTGCTACATTCAGGGCAACGATCCCTTCCGTGTAGTAGGAATGATAAGGGACGGGCCTCATCAGGATAATTCCTTTATTGCCATACATATTGGGAGTCACCACGAGAGGGGAGTTCCGTTTGATGGGCATATTGGTCAGAATCGTATCGTACTGAGAAGCTTTAAAGGGAGTCGATTGTCGGGTAGTTGAGTATACATAGTCGTATTTGCGGTAGATTAGTGAGATATCGTAACGAATCGTAGAATAATTCGATTGTTTCTTGAGCGTTTCCTGAAGCGCCATGGCTTCGTCTACATTGGTCCCTTCGGATGGACCGTATTCAATAGCCCTTTCCACAAGAGCATTCGTAGTAATTAACACCGCTTGGGTATTCAGGTTGTTCATCATTTGTTCCAACCGATATTCGATTTGCTTCAGCAGCATCTGATGATTGAGATGAACTTCCTCCTGGATGCTTCTTGAAGCAATGGCAGTAGCCAGCCATCCGACTAAAAGAACGGGGATTGTGCTAATTAGAATGGAATAAATGACAAGCCTTCGTTTGAACGTCAATGCCCCCACCACGCTTTTCCTCTGATGAACTATTGTTATGCATTCTTGGTTGCTTACAGTTTATCCGATTGTGAGGAGGCAGGCAATGATTTGGAGCAATTCATCGCACCCCGCTTCTTGTTTGGCTGGATGTCATTCTCTAGCAGCAAAACAATAAAAAGCCCACCATGGTACGCATCGTCAAGAGGCGTGGTGGGCCTTGTTACTATTTATTGCAGCAATTTAACCTCATCTACGAACGACCATATTGGCCCATAGCAAAAGGCATGTTAAGAAATCTGACCATAATCGACCTATCTTTTGTAACGGCTTAGCGTTGGAATCAAAAAGGCTTCGTCATCATCAGATACAACACAGCAAGCGGAAGCAATATGACAAGGGTGCCGAACACATCCCAAGTGCGGGACGCTTTCCAATAAGCTGCAGATAAGGGGCTATTCTTCGAAGCGGCGAGCGCGCTTTCCTTGATCATCCTGCGCTGCACGGGGATTAGAATAATTAGCCAGATCACGCCGCTAATAACGAACAGCGCTTCGGAAATCGTCATCCAGCTCCATTCCATGAAGGAATACCCTCGAATAGTCGCCATAATATGCCCCGTAGCCAGCAGCATAATTACACCCGGCAGCGTGAACCAGTAATCAGCCTTCATCACGTTGCGAGTTACTCGTACCAGATGCGCAGTATCCTTGCTCCGCTCCGCAGACAGCTTCCAGAAAGCTGCCGTAACTATATTTCCAAGGAATAACACAACTCCTAACACGTGCAGGAATATTAGGATACCCATGTCTCCATCCTCCTCAATTCGAATTCAACAGCTCCAAACACTCTTGCAGCGCTGCAATTTTGGCTTGATGATACCGCAGACCAATCGTCAGTGACAGAAGCTGATGCTTCGGCATATGCTGATGATGCTCATTATGAATGTCCTGCAATATACTCAGCTTACTCTCGTGCTGCTTCAGTCCTTGCTCGATCCAAGACCTCACATCTTCTGCAGATTCCTTTTCTCCAAAAAACAATCGCATACATAAATCCGACCTCACCTGATCCTCCAGCAACGGCTCCTTGTAATACTGAGCAAGCAGCTCCTTTCCTGCACTTGTAATGGAGTACTCGTTCTTGTTCGGACGATCATCCTGTACAATCGTCTGCTTCTCTATACAGCCCTCCTTCTCGAGATTCTTCAGTGTCGGATACACACTCCCGTAGCTCCCATCAAAGAAAAACGAGATCGTCCCTTCAAACTCCTTTTTAATCTCATATCCGGTCATAGGCCGTTTATTAAGTAATGCGAGTGCTACGTATTTGGCCTGCAATTGCATCGATTGGAAACTCCCTTCTTGTTGCTATATTCATATTATTCATATTAATATTATTAATATAGTTCAAAAGGGTGGAAAAATCAAGTAAATCCGACAACTGCCTAGTGGAACTCAATGCTAGGACTCCCTATCCGTTAAAAAAAGGCCGCAAGATGGAAAACCATCCAGCAGCCTTAATGATCCTTAATAGCACTAATAAGTTCACAGGGTCAAAATACTTGCCCGAGCAGCCTTCGGCTGCTGGCATCCAGGTTCTCCGTGTCAGTAATTTCACAACGGTTCCCATCCAGATCCGTCAGCAGCAGCCCCGTTTGACCTACTCGCTGCACATGTTCATGAAGGTTGCGCATCGTCAGCTTAATCGGACCTAGCGTCGTCTCCATATCCCATCGCCACATTCCCGGAAGCTGCTTGATCTTCAATATCCGGGTCACCTTCGGAATCATATACCGAAAGCTCAACTCCATTCGCACAGCCTCTCGGCTGTCCGGTTGCAGCTCAGCCAAATCCTCAATCACGCCAAGCTCTTCCCCTTTGGCATTGCGTACGGATATAAAACGCTCTTGCATGGACAAAGGAAATGCCCGATAAAGCAGTATTTCAGGATAAAAATCCGATCCCGTATCAAGAGTCAGCATACCTCCCGGCGAGCGTACGAAGTGAGCCTTCGCCGGCTCAAGCAAAGTAATATCGTAGAGCTCCTTCATCCGGCCTCAACCCCCCGAATCTTCGACATTTCTTTCTGCGCTTCCACGAGCTTGTAATAAATGCCTTGCTGCTCGAGCAGCTCGTCATGCGTTCCGATCTCGGCAATCTTCCCTTTATCCAGCACAACGAGCCGGTCTGCGTTCCGCAAGGTAGACAAACGGTGCGCGATTGCAAACGTTGTTCGCCCCTTCACCAGTCGGGAGATCGCCTCCTGGATTTGCCGCTCCGTCTCCGTATCGACAGATGCTGTTGCTTCATCGAGAATGAGAATTCGCGGATCATGCACGATAGCGCGTGCAATGGCGATCCGCTGCTTCTCCCCTCCGGACAACCGATGACCTCTCTCTCCCACTCGAGTGTCATACCCGTCCGGCATGCGAACAATGAAGTCATGTGCGTTCGCGATTTTGGCCGCCCGCATAATCTCGATAGGGGTCGCGTCCGGCTTGGAATAAGCGATATTCTCCGCAACCGTTCCATCGAACAGGAACGTTTCCTGCAGGACTACTCCGATTTGCTTGCGCAGGTCTTCCTGGTCGATCTCTTTCAGGGGAACCCCATCGACACGGATCTCACCCTGATCGGGATCGTAGAACCGACAGATCATGTTAATCATCGTGGACTTGCCGGCACCGGAGTGTCCCACCAATCCGATCATCTCGCCCGGCTCGACCTTCAGATTAACATCCTTCAGTACGGGATGATGCTTCTCGTACCCATAAGTAACCTGGACAAGCTCCACCTTGCCCTCCACTCGTGGAATCGTGCGTGCGTTGGACGAAGTAGGCACGTCCGTCTGGGTATCCATAATCTCAAACACTCGATCGGCTGCGGCTAATGCCCGGCTGGTCCAGTTCATAGCCTGACTGAACCACTGCAGAGGCCCGAAGAACATGTTCAAATACACTGTAAATGCTATCAGCGTACCGAGCGACAATCCCCCCTGAACTACGCCCCAGCCGCCATAATACCAGACGAGCAGGGCACCAGACGTCGTAATAAGGGAGAAGAATGGAAACACACCTGACCAAATGCCCTCCATGCGAATCCCTTGCTTCACAAGCTCCTCGTTTGCGTCCCCGTATCGGCTCCGTTCTGAGGACTCCTGTCCGAATGCTTTTACGACCCGAATGCCTTGAAGCGCATCTCCTACGAGCATATTGATTCGGTTCATAGCCCGCCATTGTTTGTACCAAAGCTTATGTATGATCGGCCAAATGCCCATGGAAGCGAACAACACCAAAGGTGTCGGGAGAAGCGCCAGCAGCGCTAACTTCCAATCAAGGCTGACCATTACACTGATGATCGCTACTAGCATTAATACTTGTCCTGTAATCCAGATGATCCCGTCCGTGAGGAACTGGCGCATCGCTTCCGAATCACTATTGATGCGGCCGATGAACTGGGACGTCTGCCTCCTGTCGAAGAAGCTGAGGGACAAGCTCATCAATGAACGGTACGTGTCCCGTCTAATGTCTCCCATCAGCTTGCCGCCCACCCAGACGCCAATATAGCCGCGCAGCATCTGCATCAAGGTCAGCATCACCCGGGTCCCAGCCAGTGCAATTACGAGCCACATCAGCGTTTCACCCACGGATTTGGGCTGGAGAACATCGTCGACAATAACTTTGGTCAAATAGGGCGGTACGAGCTCCATCAAGGTGGCAACCATCATTAACAGAGCGGCTACAACCATCTGGAGCTTGTAGGGCTTCGCATACCGGAGTAAGCGGACGATTATTTTCCCCTTATTCGAGCAGCTTGGACAAAGGTTCGTGCCATCCGGAAGCCGACTCTGACAGCTCCCGCATAACCGCGGCAAATCCTTCAAGGACATCACCGGCAGTTCTTCGCTGCGGATTAGAGCATTCATCGTCTTCGCGGCGAAGTTCATCTGATTGTTCAACGCCGATGTATAACGCGCGAGAACAACAGCCTCTTCCTCCGTATCGGCGATCAGAACACCGCCGCCGATGGCGGCAACGATTCGGACCTCTTTCATTCGCTCTAAAACTAATACACGTTCTTCCCCATTGCCATTACGGATGTAAACCCCGTTGTCTCGGATGTCAAGAGTAGTTTCTCCAGGTTGTCCCGTGTCCGACAAATTCGTCTGCACAGTCAAGACAGTTCTACCTGTTCCTGAATTCGCTTGGGTTCTAGTTAATTCTTGTTCCAAAACGCTCAAATGCTGGTCCTCCTTTTGTCCAAACCGAAATCTTTTCCATGCAAGCACTTCCTCATTGTAACAACGATTGGAACTTATTGGTATCTAGTTTTGGGGTAAATTTTGATTAAAGTGAATCTTTATCAAAGAATGAATCCTAACTCTATTAATTTTGATACATCCGTTTAAACCGCGGTTTATATGTCAAAGATGGAAACATAGCATAAATCGCTAGCTTCTTCGTGATGTTAATAGAATTTGCAGGAGGAGGTGTGAAAATGTCGATATTCAAGTCGTTCAGAAAGCCGAGGAAACAGATAATCCGGAACGCTCCTGCTCCTGATCAAATTTTGAATGAATATCAGAATGAGAGAGTCAGTAGAAATCTGGAGGAGACCATCACATTTGTCGATCGTCTATTAGGCGTGAACGGCGACTTTGTAATGCGTCGTTTTCATGTATTCGGTAAGCATCCTGCCGTCATGTTCTATTATGCCAATATGATTGATCAGGGCTTGATTAATACTACTATATTAAAACCATTGATGTACGTGCCTGCTCATCTGGAAGGAAGATTGATAGAGGTTGATCAGTTAAAGGATATTCTATTCAACGATACCTTGTACCATAGTGAAGGGAAACTAGAATCGCAGCTGGCCAAATTAATAGCAGGCATTTCTCGTGGTGAGACGGTTGTCGTTATAGAAGGCTTGGATGAAGCCCTTTTGATTGGCACACGGAGTATTGATAAACGGGCTGTAGATCAGCCGGCAACGGAGCAGGTTATCCGTGGTCCCCGTGAAGGCTTTATTGAGATGCTGGGAACGAATCTTGCCCTGCTGCGTTACCGATTACAAACCCCCGATCTTCGTTTTGAGACCATAGAGATCGGCCGCAGAACCAAATCCAAAGTCGCAATCTGCTATATAGAAGGCATAACAAACCCTGATACGGTTAAGGAAGTGTATCAGCGTCTGTCCAAGATTGATGTTGATGCTATCCTCGATTCAGGTTATCTGGAGCAATACATAGAGGACAATCATTATTCCCCTTTCCCGCAAGTTCAATATACGGAGAGACCGGATAAAGTAGCAGCTAATCTGCTTGAGGGCAGAGTTGCGATTATGGTAGACGGCTCTCCATTAGCCTTGTTGGTTCCTACTGTTTTTAGTCAGTTCTATCAAACCGTAGAAGATTATACGGAAAGATTCCTGCTAATGAGCGCCGTACGTATGGCCAGGCTTGTAGCTCTAATGTTTTCCCTTGTATTCCCTGCGCTCTATGTAGCGATTATTTCCTTCAATCCAGAGCTGATCCCGACCGAGTTCGCCGTTGCCGTGGCAGGTGGACGGGCCGGTGTCCCCTTTCCTGCCATTGTAGAGGTCCTAGTAATCGAAATATCGATGGAGGTACTAAGGGAAGCTACGATCCGATTGCCGCAGCAAGTAGGTGGCGCACTATCTATTGTAGGCGTCCTGGTTATCGGACAGGCGGCGGTAGCTGCCGGATTCGCAAGCCCTATCACTGTCGTCATTATCGCGTTAACGACCATCGGATCATTCGCGACACCGGCCTATAATGCGGCGCTTGCTCTGAGGCTTCTGCGTTTCCCGCTCATTATATTGGCGGGTATCTTTGGCCTATATGGCGTTGTGATCGGCTTGATTATCATTGCTAATCACCTGCTTACTTTAAAATCTTTTGGCGTACCTTACTTGAGCCCGCTAGTACCTGGAAATTATGAAGGCATGAAAGATTTATTGGCACGCGGACCTCTCTCATGGATGAAGAATAGGCCTTCCTTCCTGCATCCTGTAGACAAAACCAGAGTGAACGACAATGGTGCGGATGAGCATAAGAACCCAACGGATAACATGTAGATTCCTAGACTAGCTAGTTAGAAGGAGAATGAACAGTATGGAGCCGACTCGACATATCACAGTAATCCAGACAGCAGCAATTCTTATAAGCACTATTATAGGGGTAGGGGTACTTCCGCTCCCTCTGTTTGCTGTTCGCGCTGCCGATTCGGGCGCTCCTCTCCTTACCTTGTTCGGATTGATACTCTCCTTTATCGGGTTGTCCTTCGTAGCCATGCTAGGTATGCGGTTTCCCAACAAAACGATTATTCAATATGGGGAGGATATTATTGGAAAATGGGCCTCTTGGATCGGAAGTGCTTGTATAATCCTGTTTTTTGCTATTCTGACCTCTCTAACAGCACGTGAATTCGGAGAGGTAGTTGTTACTGCGGTTCTTACCAAGACACCTTTAGAAATCACGGTTATTGCCATGCTTTTACTCGCTGCTTTTTCTACTCGGAATAACATCACAACGTTTGCTTACATTCATCACTTTTATTTTCCAGCCTTATTAGGCCCCGCGATAGTGATCGTAGCACTTTCGTTGAAAAATGCTGACATCATCAACCTCCAACCGATTTGGGGGAATGAACCCAAGGGTATGTTTACGGGAGTTCTGACAGTAGCAGCCTTATTCCAAGGCTCCTTTATTCTGACCACGGTGATCCCGTCCATGCGTCGACCGGAGAAAGCAATGAAAGCAACGATCTGGGGAATGCTCGTTGCTGGATTGCTCTATGTTACGACCGTGGTGGCCACAGTCAGCGTATTCGGCTCGGAGGAGATCAAGAAGCTGCTTTGGCCCACGTTGGAGTTAGCGAAGGCGACTTCATTGCCTGCAAATATCCTGGAACGTCTGGATGCTGCCTTTCTTGCCGTCTGGGTGACCGCTGTATTCACCACTTTGTTGTCGAGTTATTTTCTTACCATTCATTCGATCAGCAAGCTGTTTCGCTTACAGAATCACAAGATGCTCGCCTTTTTCATCCTGCCCATCGTTTTTATTACAGCTATGCTTCCTCGCAATATTATCGATATGTACTCTATCATTGAGAACGTCGGGCGTATAGGACTCTTTATTACCATCGTTTATCCAGCCCTATTACTAGTGATCTCAGTCATTCGCAAGAAAAGAGGGGATCGTTATGGGGACAAGCCCATCAATAAAAGCGGTTAAAGTGCTCTGTCTCCTCGTGCTTGCCGTTCCTTTCCTGACGGGGTGCTGGGATCGGTTGGAAATTGAAGAACGTGCAGTAGTCTTGGGTATTTCTGTTGACATTGCTGGTCCAGAGGCCGAAGAACAAGAGGAAGAGGTTTCACATCTTCGAGAAGCGTTCCCTGCGCCGAACAAAGATATGATACGTGTTGCCGTAGCGATTGCACTCCCTGGAAGGATTCAGCTGGGACCTGGAGAAAGCGGAGGAGGCAGCGCAGGCGGAAAGCAAACCTTATGGGTCATTGATGTGGTTGGTCATACGATCGATGATGCCATTATGAATCTGCAGCAGCAAATATCAGGCCGACTGTTCTTCGGGCATTTGCGTGTTATCGTTGTATCGGAGGAGGTGGCCAGAAAAGGCTTGCAAAATTTGAACGATTACTTCAGGCGCAACTCGGAAGTACGAAGAATGGCCTGGATGATGATATCGAAAGGTCCTGCCGAAGAGTTGATGAAAGCAGCTCCGAGACTGGAACGAGTGCCTACTCTGTATCTGATGTCGACGTTGGATAACGCAGTAAAGCTGGGTAAATTCCCTTATGATTACGTCGGTATGTTCTGGAGCAATACTTCTAAGAAAGGGCAGGAAGCTTTTCTCCCATACGTTGAACTAATGAAAGAAGATAACATTCAAATACAAGGATTGGCCTATTTCCAAGGACCGAATATGGTAGGTTCAACGAAACCGTTCGAAATCGCTGGATATATGGGAATAAAAGGATTAAATCCAGCGGGATACCGCGGGTTTATTAAGATTGAAGGGACTCAGGAAACAGTAACCATCTATGCTACCCACCGTAAATCGCAATTTGAGCTTCAAATTCGGGAAGGGCTCCCCCATTTCACCGTAACCGTCTTTACTGAAATTAACTTGGAGGAAAAAATGAATGAGCATGCTCCAGTCATTAACTCTGATATTCTCACCAAAATTGAACAACAAAACGCGGAATCCCTTGTAAAAACTTACGAGGAATTGATTAAAAAAACACAGGAAAAAGGGTCGGATATTTTCGGTTTTGGTGAATATGTGCGAGCCAAAGAGCCTAGGTACTGGAATCAGCAGATCGGGACCAAGGAGCGTTGGCAGGAAATGTACAAGGATATTTCCGTTGAATTCAAGGTAAGCACCAATGTTCGCCGGGTCGGAATGAAAGCTCAATAACAGGAAGGAACGGGGGCTCCAGACTATGACGGAAACCATCGGCTTCATCAATTACGCGATTACTTTATGGCTCGTTTCAGGGATATTGATTCTGGTGTTGGATGTCAAGAGCTACGAGTTCGCGGCCATGTACAAGGAAAAAAAAATAGCCCGTGTTATGGGCTGGTTTAATATTATATTCGGGATCTTGTCATTTGTGGGATTCTGGGCGTACCGTACTTGGGCGTGAAGGTATGTCCTGCAGATAGCGGTTGTGTATTTTTACTACTACCTTGCGGATCAGCTCAGGGGCTCCCCCGCAGCATCCCGGGCGATGGATCTCTCCGGGTTGGAAAACTGCATACATCCCTGGATGGAGCTGCACGAATGATTCTTCTTGGACCTCACGGTACAGGAGAGCATCATCTGTTTCTAATAAATCTCTATCCACAGCGGACTGGAGCGGCGATACTGTAAATCCAATTCGTTCACTTCCCTGAACAAGGAAATGAATATCTGTATGTTGTTCATGGGATTCACCAAGCGTTTCTTCCACATATCGGGTATTCATCTCGGAAACAATAGCGAACAAATTCGCACCGTCAATCTCGATTTTCCCGTTAGCGCTACTAGTGAAATCCGTGTTCCGCAAAAACTCCAATGCAGAGTTTAGTGCTGGGGAGTAAAAATGCTCGCTCTCTCGTTCACCGATATGACCTATGATCATGATAAGACTCCTTTAACACTAGTAAACTAGTTTATTCGATATATTTTCTGAGCGGCCGCAAATGATGTTCCATCTCGCGTTTGGCCCCATCCGTATCTTTTAGCTTGATCTTTTTGACAATATTCCGATGCTCTACAAGCGACAGTTTGGTATCATCCACGTTGCCGAAATGAACCTCTCTGATCGTGATAAAGAAATCAGTCAGCACTTCGCTGAATTGGTAATAGGTTTGGTTCCCTGTGGCCTTGAACAAACACTGATGAAATTGAAGATCCTCTTCAGAGGGGACCAGGCGCTGCTCGATTCTTTTCGCCATCTCGTCATTCCAATATTCCATGCGTTCAATTAATTCAAGATCGTATCGCTCGATAGCCATCTCGACTGCGCCAAGCTCAAGAATGCGTCGGGTAGCCCACAATTCTTTCATCTTGGTCTCACTTTGCCTTAACCGAAAGGACAACTGATCCATGACCGGTTTCAATGACAAGCTATCTACGTAGATTCCATCTCCGGTTTTTATTTTGACAATTCCCAGCATCTCCAAAGACTTCAATGCTTCGCGAACAACAGTACGACTAACGCCGAGCATTTCAATAAACTGTTTCTCGGAGGGCAGCTTGTCTCCTTCTTTTAGTTCATTACTGAGAATATAGCCCTTAATCCGTTCACTTACGGTTTGGGAAAGATTAACTTTCTCCGTTTTTAACATTTTCACGCCTTCTCTCCAGGTCATCCTTTAACACTTCCTACGGTGATGCCTTTGACAAAATATTTCTGGAATGTGAGGAACACGATGAAAATCGGGATGAAACCAAGCGTTGCAGCTGCCATTTGTGCTCCGTAGTTCGCCACATATTCACTGATCAGCGTAGAAATGCCTACATTGATCGTCATCTTCTTATTATCGCCGAGCATAACCAATTGCCACAAGTAGTCATTCCAGGCAAACGAGAAAATAAATATCGCAAGCGCCCCAACCCCTGGCTTCACGACCGGAAGGAATATTCTCGTAAACAATCCGATTTCACTGCATCCGTCCATTTTCCCTGCTTCTAGCAGCTCCTTAGGTACAGTCTGGCTGAACTGCTTCATCAGGAACACCCCGAATGGCAGCGCAAGCACAGGTAGAATGGCACTCGTCAACGTATTGACCAAGTTCAAATCGACCATTAACGAGAACATAGGGACAAGTCCGAGCTGTCTTGGGATCAGCATTGTCGTAATAACTGCTCCGAATATCACAAGTCTGCCCGTGAACTCATGCTTGGTGAACGCATACCCTGCCATCGTTGCGATCAAACAAGCCAGAATCGTGGAGATAACGGCGACCAAGACGCTATTCAGCAGCCAATAGTAGATCATACTGTTCTCTGTCAGCTGCAAATAATTAATCAGAGTCGGATTGGATGGGAAAAATTCCGGTGGGATCTTGATTGTTGTTGATTGATCCTTGAACGAACCGGTTATCATCCAATAAAGCGGGAATAAGAAAAAAGCGGCAAGGGCGTACAGGATGAAATTCGAAGCCCATTTCAATACTATTTTGACCATCTGTTCTACCCCCCGCTCTAATATTCGACGTCGGTTTTGAAAAATTTGAACTGTATGACCGAGAAGATACAAATCATTATAGCCAACACTACGCCCATTGCAGATGCCACTCCAAGCTTGCCGTATTTGAAGGCAGTCTCGTATAACAAGTACATGATGGTAGTTGTGCCATAGCTCGGTCCGCCGCCAGTCAACAATTGGACGACGACAAACGTCTGGAAGGCGCCAATGGTGGATGTGACAACAACATATAAAGTCGTTGGTTTAAGTAGTGGTAATGTGATGTTCCAGAACTGTCTCCAAGGCGAAGCGCCGTCGATGGAGGCTGCCTCATAATACGTTGGAGGGATGTTCCCCAGAGCAGCCAAATACAGAATGATCGGCTGTCCGACTACCCAAGTAATGATGACAAGAATGATTGCAGGAAGCGCGAACGTTTCATCCGATAGCCACATAACAGGTTTAATACCCAATACTGACAATCCGTAATTGGCCACTCCGCTTACCGGGTTATAAATCCACAACCAAGTAATGGATAGAATGACCTGAGACGTTACGATCGGCAAATAAAAACTGGCCCTGAAAAATGACGCGAGAGCAGCCGACTTATGAATAATCAAGCTGGCCAGGAGGAGCGAGATCACAACCGATAAGGGGACCACGCCGAGGACTATGATAAAGGTATTCAGGATCGCTCTCCGAAAAACTTCGTCTTTCAGCAGATATACATAATTGTCTAGCCCCACCCATTCCTTTCGTCCGATCCCGTAATCGAATAAGCTCATGTAGATCGCATCCAGAAACGGATAAATCTCTAATAACAGGAATAAGAGCAAGAATGGAGCGATGAAGAAATAACCCCAGAATTCCTTATACAACCTTGATGACATCGGCAAAACCCCAATCTTCATTAAACTGATCGGAGATCCCGTCTACACGGGATCTCCAACCGAACTTCCAATCCCTACTTCGAATTAGCTGCGATGATTTCGTTCGCCTTTTTCACCCAATCGTCCAACGCTTGCTGGGAGGTTTTCTTCTTAGTGAACGCCGCCTGTAGTTCCGGGAACAAGGCACTGCGGGTTTCAGCGTAACCTGGAATGGCCGCTCCGATGTTGCCGGCGTATTTGAACAATTTGATTGTTTTACCTTGATAGGAATTCTCTTCATAGTTTTTGGCTAATGACTTGCGGGTGGCAAGCACGGACGGTGCTTTCGCCATCTTCTCCGAGTTTTCCTTGTTGTTCATGAATTTCACGAATTCCTTAGACCATTTGATCTTTGTGTTGTTCTTGGTATTCCATACCCATGTGCCGTAGCCGAAGAAGACAGTGTTGGATGTTTTGCCATCCTTGGAAGGGTACGGTACCAGATCGAAATCGAATTTCTTGGCGCTTCCATCACTGAACGCTTTATTGAAGGCAGCGACGTTTCCTACACTGCCGAATGTCATGCCGATCTTGCCTTGAACGAACATCTCGTTGATCACTGCTCCAGCTTTCAGCCCCGCTGCTCCAGGAGGCACGACACCTTCATCAATCATCTTCAACAAGAAATCAAGTCCTTCTACGCCTTCCTTGGAGTTCAGAACAGCTTTTGTGTTGTCATCTGACCAAGTTTTGGCTCCGAAGCCCCAGAGGAACATATTGTGACCTTGGTCTCCGCCGATATCGCCGGCATAAGTACCGAACCCGTAGATTTGCTTGGCAGGATCGTTAACTGCTTTGGCAGCTTTCAGAAACTGGTCATATGTCCATGTGCCCATATTGGTTGGAATAAGATCGAGAGCGTTCTTTTCCTTGAAAATATCGCGATTTACTAGCATCGCTCCTGCGGTCATACTGTTGGGGAACATGTAGACTTTTTTGTTGACGGACATTGCGTTAAGCGTGTTAGATTCAAAATCATCTTTATCAATAATATCGTCCAACGGAACGAGGAGGTCCTTGCTTGCGTAAGTTAATGGCCAGAAGTATCCACCCTGCTGAACATCTGGAAGCTGGTTCGTATTCACAGCGATGCTGATGCGCTCATTTATTTTATCGTCAGGCGTCTTCACCATGTTGATTTTTACGTTGGGATTCGCTTTTTCGAATGCAGCTTTGATTTCTGTATAAGCGGTCTGCACATCTTCGCGTGCGTCTACCCACCACGTAAGCTCAACATTTTCTGGAGCAGCAGAGGCTTTGACTCCGCTATCGCTTGAACTGGGCTTGGAGTCCGGAGTAGAACTAGAACATGCAGCAACCAAGCTGATTATTAATAACATAGCTATTATAGAAACCGCTTTCTTCATTTATTGACCCTCCCTCTGAATAATTGCCTATTTGGTCATGTTAAACATCTTTATTGGAACCTGAAATGAAAGCTTTTTAAGATCAGCTGTAAGATTAGAAGACCAACCTCCTCCTCTCCTTATGTATAACTAGTAGGATGGTCTGACCAAGTTGTCGTAAGATAATGAATTTTATTGATAGTGAGATGCAAATGTAGATGATGGTTCGACCAGATGATAAGTATAGAATAATCGGTTCACCTGATTGTTGTCAATATCTTTTTAAAGCGGTTACAACTTGCCTAAGCCATCATGAGGAATGGTTACTGTTGCAACAGCGGTTGTTTCATTCCCTGCTTGGTCGATTGCTGCATAAACGATTGTATAGACACGTCCTTCTCCCTTACCTGATCTCTCAGCACGCACACTGAAAGACACGTCCTCCGTACCGAATAAGGCGTCTTGGATATCGTTGGACTGATTCCCGTCACCTAAGCCATTATCAGTCTCATTACTGGTAATCGAACGTAATACAACGGAGTCAATCCCAGAAAGTCCATCGCTATAACTCAATGTTGCATGAATGGGTACTAACTTATGATTGGGTACTTTAATGGTACTGACATCCAGTGTTAACGATAATATTGGCGCTGTCTTGTCGATTTGGATTGTCGTCTCGTTTACGTCCTCCACATTTCCGGCACTGTCAATACTGCGATACTCTACCTTATTCATCCCATCCGTTGTAAGGACGAACTCTTGGTCGTATACGGACCATTCCCCTCCGTTGATCCGGTATTCCGTTCTAGTTACGCCCGGAACGTTATCGTAGGTAGCAAGAGTAACCGTCACATCTCTGGAGTACCAACCGCCAGAACCATTCGGTCCGGCAGGACTTAAGGCTGCAATCGTACTTGGTGCCGTGAAATCTGCCCATTGTTCACTCCCGATCGCTCCTACTATTGGCAACCCGGCTTCCGTATCCTGAATAATTAAATTGTCGATATATACGTCCGTTCCTGTTGCTGCGGTACTCGCAGAAGCAATATTGAAATGCGTGATCAGATTGCCATCCAAATAATTTTCTACGGTCCCTTTAAAGGAGCCATCCACCCAGACGCCGATTTGCTTGGCCGCCACATCGAAATGGAGCTCAATATCATGCCAGGTTCCAGTTGTAATATCGGTCTGTACCGGAAGCTCTACCCGATTCCCAGCACGATTGTACACTCTCAAAGAACCGTCCGCTTCCAGCATGAACTGAAATACCGTTCCCGGCGCATTATGAAAATAAGAGTACGGCTCACGCAACGAGAAGCTGAACAAATCACTCAGATTAGACGCATATAGGCTGAACTTGACCGTCCCTTTTCGGATTCCCGGGAACAATCGGCTGCCTGCAGTCAGACTCGTTGTATTATTGTCGAGCAGTCTCAATGAGCTGGCTCCGCTTTTGGACTGATTGGTGCTGGTTGATATCGAACCTCCCAATTCCCACCAATAGTCATTTTTCAATTCCGAGTATTCAAAATCGTCGGAAACACCATGCGATCGATACAAGTAACGGTTAAAGTCTTCGATCAACAGGGTTGTTGCTGTTGACCAATTCGATCCCCACCAACCGAATAAATACGTATCCGGATCTACCTCAACCAAGGACGGTTGGGTCACCAATTGTTTGGCAGGATTAACCGCGGATTGAGACAGACGTGTTCTTCCCAATAGATCCCGCATCGCATTCCATGTGTTTGTTTCATCTTTGCTATAAGCCAGCGTAAACGGATTACGCAAATAACTGGTTCCCCCAAAGGTGTTATTCCCTGGCCACAGCAGCAAAATATCATTATTGCTATGACGCTTCAAGACCGACATCGTATTGGATGAGAATACAGGGGCATCTGTCGGAACCGACCAGGTTCTGCCGTTATCCGTTGATGTGGCTTGTGCCAACTTGAACTTATTAGGAACCTGCTGACGCATATACATCGTTAGAGATCCATCTGCCAGCTGCACGATCGACGGTTCCGATAGTCCCGCTTCGCTTCCGCTCGAGCTTACGGCTAACTGGCTCACGCTTTTGGTCCATGTGTTGCCTTTATCCGTCGAAATCAGCACGCTGACCGCAAAGGAACCATCCGGAGCTTTCACATAGACGAACGGAAATATCCAGTCTCCGTTAACAAGCTCAATCGGATTCGTGTATGTGACATTGTAATTGATAGGATAAGTGGTTCCATTGTACACGAGAGTTCCTGTGTTTATTTTGACCGGTTGTGCAAAAGTGCGTCCATGATCCGTCGAAACGGTATAGTATAAATCGTTGCGGCATGCGTTTCCTGCCGTCAAGCAATTGGTCGTTGTGTATCCATAATACGAGTAGAAGAATAAGACTACTTTCCCGGTCGCAGGGTCGACGAACAAGCTTGCCGGCTCATCCCGGCCCGCATCGTTCAAGTTCACAATTTGGGTTTGGGCTGTCCACGTACGGCCGCCGTCCGAGGAATACTTGGCATAGATGCCGCTGGTTGTTGAGCTTACCCTATTCGCGACCATCATGATGTCGCCATTGGCTAATTTCTCGGGTTTTGCATTATCCCTGAACTCAGGAGTATTATGCTCCATCAATGTTTTATTCCCATACTCCACTTGAAGAGCTTCCTGTCCGGCACCGACGAATTCCGCAGATGCATTGCCGTAGTAGAAGTTAATCGTTGAAATGCCTGGACTCAGCGTCGGGATGTTGACATAAAAGCCGTTATCGTCCATGTAATAAGCCAGCTCACGGTTCGCTCCATCGACAAACCGAACGTCCCTGAAGTCCCGTTGCAGCTTTCCGGCAGCCTGTAAGGCAGCTGTATCCAAAGCGGTTTTGGTAATATACACGGATCGGTCTAACATCTGGGAGGTACTGGCGTTAGAAACCTGTACCGACTTTTGATACAGCCACGTCCCTCCGCCCGACGCAGTCCATTCCCCTACCGGTCGGTTCGATATATAGATCATGTTTTGTAAATTAGTATTGGAAAAGGTGAACGAGGTATCGTCAATATGGTTATGAACTTTGACATAACGTCCTGATGTATTCATGTTATACAGGATGATCCGATTATTCAGCTTGAGAAAATTCCAATCGGAGACTTTCGTGTAGCTTTGGTTGTCATTGCTTACGTAAACGGATAAATCCGTTTTTTCTACACGTGAAGGGCCTTGATTCTCCACCAATTCAATTGTATTGAATGGTTGGGAGGAGCCAAGATCAATACCTAGGCTTCGGTAATTATAATCCAATGCTGCTGCAACAACGGTTCCCCAGCTGCCTATCGGCATTGTTGCGGGGTTGAGGTCTTGATTGACAAAACCGATAGTTCCCGGAATTGAGGACGATCGCGGTGTAACTTGACGTACTTCAAGCATGTACTGCAAATTGGACTGAGTAAGCCAAGTCCCCGAAGCACCGGCATCGGTAAAATGAGAGTGGACTTTAACGAAGCGCGCACTTGCTGAGAAATCCTGGAGGATGATAGCAGTGCCTGCTTTCCAAAAGCTCCATCCGCTTAATTGGGTGTAAGTAACGTTGTCGTTGCTTATATAGACCGAAATATTAGCGCTTGAATTAACACGGTTGGTGCTATTCTCGTCATGGAGTCTAATCTCGTTGAAGGTACGGGATACCCCGAGGTCGATCCCGATACTCCGATTGAAGAAATCAAAGTACGCACCGCCCGAATGGCCAAAATTGGCCAACTTACCGCTTAGAGGAGCGCTGTCATTGTTTAGATACCCCACGCTCCCCGCCCACTCGGCAGCATGGGCAGTCGATCCGACAGATGAAATAGGCATAAGCCCTGCAAAAAGAAAGAAGATGAGCATAAGATAAATTTTTTTCATATTACCATCCCTTCTTGAGATCCTAGTTTAGTCATTCCGGAGTCCATTACTTCATGGTTGTAATCACAATCCTTTTTGACTTTTTCTATCCTCTTTTTTGAATCGATATTCGTCTCTCCTCTCCACTGCTCCAGATATGGAATTTTTCTGGAAGCGTTCTCATTTCGGTCAATGTTGATCTGAACCAACGTAATGCTCCACGAAATCTTGGAGGCGGGAACATCCAGCCTCCAATTTGAAATATGTAATATGGTTAGACCATATGACCGATGCAACTATAATTTAACAATCAAGCGATTCGTTGTCAACCCTTATTATCCGTGACGTTGGATGCTGAGTTAAAGATAGATTGTTTCATGCAATGGAGAATAATATCATGTCCAGGCTGAAGAAGATGGATGGCGTCGAGGAAATAATCGGAAATCATCAACCCTCTTCGCCACTTTTCTACAATGATAGCTTCTACATCTACCAGGATCAATCGATATTGTTCGGCGAGATTCCTCAGAACGTTGTTATACTCATCAAAAAGATGGGGGTAGTGGGTATCCTGTTCGGGCTCATTCCAACCGAAAGTTTCTCCGCGGACAGAAGATACCGGACCAGATGTCCAAAGAACACATTCACAGTTTATGTTCCCAGCTTCCTCTATCATTTCTTCCATTGCTTTTCTGAAAGCTTCAATCGGCAAGCCCGCTCTCCAATCGTTGATTCCGAAGTTCAGAATAAGCAGGTCAGGTTCATATTTAGCAACCCGTTCATGGAAGGCTGTTTGTCCCGTTATGCTTTTCCAACCGCCTTGTCCTTGATTCATTAAGCTCGCTTTTGCATTTAGCGCCTCTACATAAGATTTCAGTTGGAGCGCCCAGGAACCGTATATCATCTCATGCTTATACCCTGCTGCCTTCGCCTCGATCCAACCGTCTGCGCAGCTCCCATACGTCCAGCTGTCGCCATAGGTCACGATTGTGACCTCTTCTCCCGATACTAGCTTCTCTCGCCATCCCAGCTCTTTCAACCTATTCCCCTCCATTGATAAATTGTAATCAGAAATGCAGGCACATAAAGCTGAGAGCGGATATCCGCCTCAGCTTTTATTCCTGTCTCTTTATCTTATACGATTCATCAACGAATTTCGAGACTGGATAATTCAATTTTCCTGACCTTCAGCCGGGTCAAACAAATACCGTCCTCAGCCTCACCAGCGCAATATGCCAGCAAGATGGCGTCCGTCGTAGTATGGATAGCGGTATAACAATAGCCGCCTCCGTCCTCGTCTCGCTCCACCGCGAATCTACCGCTCCATGTCCGGCCGTCATCCTTGCTGATCGCGCCGATTAGCGGTGTCCGCCCCCATGAGTGACGCTCAATCTCGCGTGTCTCGTAGTTCGGCACCGGGTTCCAGACGGCCACCAAGCTGCCGCTGCCAGGTAATCGCTTCATAGACAACGGGGAGTTAGGTGACGTGAAGCGGGATGGAACCGGCAAGCTCCACGTTTCCCCGCCGTCGATCGAGAACATCTCGTACTGACGGCCGAGGTCCGTCCGAGCCCATGCCCACAACACCCCGTTATGCAGCTCGAGAACACCAGGCTCCTGCAAACCGCTGTCGGAATGGGAAACGTACAATGCGGCGCATCCTTTGGCCTCCCGCCAAGTATATCCATCGTCGTCGGAAAGGAAAAAGTAAGTGGTGCTTCTCGAGTCCCATGACTTCCAATCCGTTCTGCTGTCACCCTTCATCTTGTGCAAGCCGCAAGGGATAATCAGACGCCCGGAAGATAATCGGACGACTCGGTCATTGTTCGTGACATAATAGCCTTGCCCAGGCACGCAGCAAACGGGATCACTCCAGGTTCGGCCTTCGTCGCTCGAGCGGCGCAGATGAAGCCTCATATCGTGCCAACCGAAACGGAGCAAATAGAAAAGTCCAATATCGCCGTTTGCCATACGAAGTAAGGATACGCTCATGATGTTCGTGGCATCATGATCCTCCGGCTGTGCGATTGTTTCTTCATCCGACCATGTATCCCCGTTGTCGGACGAATACCTGGCCACGACGCTTGCCTTCGCATTATCGTCCGCTGACTCTCCGATAAAACGGCTGTAGGCAAACAAGAGCCGTCTATCGTTTAATTCCAAAAACGCACCTTCACTATTTCTAGGATTGCCCGGCCCGGGACGCAAGTCCAGCACTAGGGTTCCCTTTTGTTCTAACTTCATATCGATTCCCTCCCATTAACCTTTTAACGAGCCGGTTAAGGCTCCTTTTACGAAATGCTTTTGCAAAAACGGATAAACGAATAAAATCGGCAGAATAGTCAGTACGATCATGGCCCCCCGCAAGCTTTGCGGCGTCGGCTTGTTCGATAACGAGCTAAGCATTTCGGCATTCAGGTCCTGGCTCGACATCGTTAACACGACCTTTCGGAGCAGCACCTGCACTGGCATCAGGTTCGGGTCATTAATGTAAATCGTCGCGTCGAACCAAGCATTCCAATGCCCGACTGCATAGAAAAGCCCAATCGTGGCAAAGGTCGGCAAGCTGAGCGGGAACACGATCCGAAGCAGTATTGTCAGCGGAGAAGCGCCATCGATCGTCGCAGATTCAATTAGACTCTCCGGCACTTGCGAGAAGAAATTTTTCATAATCAACATATTCCATGCACTGATGAGACCGGGCACGATCATAACCCAGAACGTATTGGTCAGGTGCATGTATTTCAGCAGCAAATATGTGGGGATTAGACCACCCCCGATTAGCATCGTAATGAAGACAAGCGTTATTAGAGCATTTCGTCCCGGCATCGTCTTGCGTGACAGCCCATAAGCGAGCATAGCCGTAAAGACAAGGTTCAGGAGCGTGCCGACAACCACCCTCAGTATCGTAATCCCGTACGCTTGGTACAAAGAAGACCCTTCGGACAACAGCACCTTGTATGCGGAGATATCCAGCTTTTCCGGGATCAGGATGAAGCTGCCTCGACGAATTAGCTCGTTCTCCCCAACGAGAGAGGTAGAAACGATGATAAGTAATGGGACGAGAAAAACAAGCGACAGAGTTGTGAGAAACGTATAATTGACCGTTTGAAAAACCCGTTCGCCAACAGATAACCGAATCCTGCTCATGGCTAAGCCTCCTTTCTACCAGATCCCTTCCTGATCCAGTTTCTTTGCAATGTAGTTGGTACCGAGCACAAGGATGACCCCGATCACAGATTTGAACAGCCCGACCGCCGCAGCGAAGGAGTAGTTGATCTCAACGAGTCCTTTCCGATACACGTACGTGTCAATAATGTCCGCCACCTGATAAACGGGAGGGGAGTACAGCAAATATACTTGTTCAAAGCCCGCATCGAGAATATGGCCAACCGACAGGATGAATAAAATGACTATGATATGACTGATTCCGGGCAGTGTAATATGCCAGATTTGACGAAGCCGACTCGCACCGTCCATTTTCGCCGCCTCGAATAGCTGCTCGTCTACGCCTGCAATTGCCGCCAAATAAATGATTGTGCCCCAACCAACCTCTTTCCAAATGCCGGATGCGACAAGCACGGAGCGAAAATAGCTGCTTTCAGTCAGAAAAGACATTTTTTCTAACCCTAGACTATGCAGCACCCCATTCACAAAGCCTCCATCCGTGCTAAGCATCACCGTTACCAGACCGGCTAGCAAAACCATAGATAAAAAGTGAGGCATATACGAAATGGTCTGCACGATCCGCTTGAAGGAGCGATTGTGCACCTCGTTAATTAGCAGAGCAAGAATGATCGGTGCCGGAAACCCGAACAGAATACGGTAGAAGCTAATCAGGAGCGTGTTGCCAAGAATATCCCAAAAATAGTAGGAGTTAATAAAATCCCTAAAGTGCTTGAGCCCAACCCATTCCGACGAGAAAATACCGTGTAATCCCTCGAACGGGGCAATATCTTTAAACGCGATGATAATACCGTAAATGGGAATATAATGAAATACGATAAAATACAAAATTCCCGGAAACACGAGAGCGTAATGCAATTTATGTTTCCTGAATAAGCTTAATGTTCGCGGGTTCATTCGGTTCATCTCCGCCTCCGCTTCAGAGTTAGCGCGAGCTCAAGAGGCGCGGTCCAGGGTCCAGAGCGCCCAATACCTACCGCGCCCGTCAAGCATCGCGCATCAGTCTTGCTGCCTACTTCCCTTTGACTCGCTTGTATTCAGCGGTATAGGTTTCGATCCATTTATCGAGTCCCGCTTTATTAAGCTCATCTATGAATTTGTCGTACTCACCGATCGGTCTTGCGCCAGTAATGAACTTGATGAGTTCCTGCTCCATCATTCGGGTAATATCACCGGCTGTCGGGATGTTGTCCTTTAATGTTTTCGAATCGAATAGGTAATCGACAGCGGCTGTACCAGCAGACTTAGAACGTTCCTTGTTCGTGATGTACTTCTGAATGTAGTCGAACTGCGGCCCGAATGAGGGGTCGTTCTTCTGATACTGCACCGTATAGGCGAACGTTCCTCCTGGCAGCAGATCGCCCATATAATCCGTATTGATGGCCTCAATGATATTTTTAGACTTGTCCGTGTACTTCCAATGTTTATCTTTAATCCCAAAAAAGACGGTCAAATAGTTTTCGAGGTCGGAGTGTACCCAGTTGATGTATTTCATTGCCGCTTCAGGATTTTGTGCGTTTTTGTTGATCATGATGCCTGAAGTGCCGACGCCTCCTATGGTTGTTACATTTCCTTTGGGTCCTTTCAGCTCTGCCGCAACCGTATATTTCTCATCCGGTACGTTATTCTTAAGCAAATACTCGTTTGCCGTGATCACCGTATTCCAAAGGGCGCCAACCGCTACACGGTTTTGCTTAACCATTTCAATCTGGCGTGTGCGGTCTGTTGAGAACGCTTCCTTGTAAATGTAGCCTTTCTTGTACCAATCAGCCATCTTGGCGATAAATTCGCGATAGCCCGGGTTTAACTGCGGCGGCTTCACCTTGCCGTCGGAGTCGACCCAGTTGCCGAAGCCGACATCCATAAAGCCTGCCGCAAGCGCGCCGTTCAAAGCGTTGAGGTCGGTTAACAGAGGGATCGTTTGACCGTTGCCGGCTGGATCCTTTTCCTTGAATGCAATTAAAATGCTTTCAAGTTCGTCGATTGTTTTTGGCATGGACAAGTTAAGCTTTTTCAACCAGTCCTCACGAACGAGCACGGTATTCCCAGCCACCGGAGGCACTGTTGGGATTGCCCAAATTTTACCGTCACCGGTTGTCAGCGCGTCCCAAGACGTTTTCCAATTCGCTTGCCACAGCTTTCTGACACTCGGTCCATATTTGTCAAGCAGCTCATTAATGGAAAGCGCTGCACCCTTCACTTGATGGGCCGCCATAGATCCCGCGAATAGATCCAACGGTTCATTCGAACCTAACAGAATGTTCAGCTTGTCGGTCTCCGAGCCTTTTGGAGGAATGATTGGGATGACTTCTACGCCTATTTTTTCTTTAATGTAATTTTGAACTTCCAGAAGCGCTTCGGGCTTTGTGGTTACGTTCGTGTTGCCCAAGTTGCCGAAATTCGCGTACAAATACACTTTTTCAAGCTTTTTTTCCTTTGCAGCGCTGGCTGTAGCAGACGGTTGAAGCGAGCTTCCGCCATCCTTTGCAGGCGATGTCGACGAGCAAGCTGCAGCAACGGACATTGTAACGGTCAGCGCGATCCCTGCTGTCATCCATTTTGTCTTCATTTCGGGTAACCCTCCTATTATGGTCTCAAATTCCAAGGAAAGCGGTTTCATCTTCAATGGGGCCGGCCGGGCCTGCAGTGCACTGCTTGTGATTAATATAGCAAGCCTTCCATGACATGAATACACCGACAATGTTACCTGATCCCCTTAATGATGACATCGGGATCGATCAAAAGGTAAAAAGTAATAGTTAAGGTATAAATCAAAAGAACCGGGTATCCTTCTACTCAAGAAGAAAGTCTTCTCGATTGTCGGTATTCCCCTGGTGTCATGCCAGTATGCTCCTTGAACAACCGGATGAAATAGTCCGTTTTCTGGTATCCGACCTGTTCCCCTATTTCCTTAACTTTATAATTGCTTTCAAGTAGTAGCGCTTTGCCTTTTTCCATACGCATTCGGGTTAAAAATTCAGTAAAGGGCTCCCCTGTCTGCTCCTTAAAAATACGGCTTAAATACGACGGATTGAGCTGCAGCCGCTCTGCTATCGCCGTTAGTGAAACTGGCTGTCCGAGCGCGCTCACCATCATCTCAATCGCTTGATCGACATGTCTTGTGTATTTCTCCCGAAATGCGTTGGCGAATTGGTTAGCCAGCTTGCCAATGACTGCATTAAACCAAGTAATCGCTTCTTGCCAATCATTTTTCTGAAGCAGTATACCGTAGAGATTGCTTTTCTCTTCCAGAAGCTGGTTCAAATCGAGCCGCATCCGCCCCGTTGTAGCAATAATACTTCCGAGAAGCTGCATAAAAGCATGCTGCACCTGACGATAATGTATGGTCCCTTGCTGAGCGCGAACGTCTTGGACCCACGCCGCAAACACCCGGTGCGCTTCTTCGGATTTTCCGTTGACAACATAGTTCATTAATGACTCCTCTTTCTCCTTCGGGTAAACGAGCAACGGAGTACCTGCAAGCCGGACGTCCTCAATATAGATTACTTCACCGCGTCCTGCGATTATACGATAACGCAATGCTTCCAAGGCCTCCTCATAGGTCTCGCCAAGCCTTGAAATTTCTGTGCATGGTCGGCCAATGCCAATCGTTCCGCGTACTCCGATACAATCTTCGATTTCACAAATCGCCTTTTCTGCCACGCTGAACAGCGTCGGCAAATCGAGCGCTCCTCCATTCACGATTGCGATGAATAACCCCTCTGCCACCTCAGTTACAACCCGCGGCCATTCAGCTGGCAGCGCCCTTAAGATTGCATCTGTAACCAGCAGCTTGTTGAGCCCTGCAAGTTCGGAATCCGCTTGTTTATCCTTGTCCTCCTCAAGCGATACGGCCAACAAAAGCAAGTTCTCTGATTGAATTCCAATTCCCAGATAGTGCAGCCGTTCTCGGATAAGATCCGGACTATATCTATTCTTGCGCAGCAGTGATCGAACAAAGGTTTCTTTGTAAGCAGGCATGCTTTCCTTAAGCCGGTTCGTCAAGCTTTCCCGATCTTCAAATGCCTTTTCCAGACTGGTGCGGATCAACTGCCATTCACCTGGGATTCGCCCTGCACTGTCTCTCGAGCCTAATGCGCCGTCTTTAATAGTAATGAATTGCAGCAAGCGAACCAGCGGTGCGTATATATTCCTTGCGGTGAGCAGAGCAAGAAGGCCGGCAGCAACGACAAGCAGCATCGAAATGAGAATCGTCAGCCCCTTGATGTAAGATACACTCCGATACAGCTTATCGAGCGGAGTCGCCGTTACGAACGTCCAACCAAGCAAATCGGATCTCATCCCGTTGACTAGCATTTGTTTGCCTCCATATTCGCCTTCGAAGGAGGGATGACCGCCAGCCAGGACGAACTCCTGCTGCAAAATACGACTAAAGCCGATTTCCTCATTTTTCACGTTTGATCTGTCATGCAGCATGAGTCGACCACTGGAGGAGAGAACAAAAAATGCATTTTCCGCCCGGCTTTCCAGGTTGTTTGCGATATTTCCATAAACGGTGTCAGCATCGAGATTAATGACGAGGAAATTACCGTCGACCGAAGTACGGTAAACAAGCGGAATGATGGTAACCGTTTGTCCATCCTTCTGCATGGAGCTGCGAATATCCATGATAATCGGGAAATGTACATCTTTCTTAGGGTAACTGTTCCATTCTTTATCATAAAATTCTTCAGGTGTGTATTGAAGGAGATCCGAAGTCATGATCAATTGCTTGGTATTGTCGTAGTAATAAACAGAGGATATGAATTCGTTGGAAAGCTTAAGGGTCCGCAAATTTTGGAAGACTTGCTTTTTGCCGAGCAAATAGCTTTGCAGACTTGGCAAGTCTTCCTCCATCAATTCCCCGGTTAATGTTTCAAAGTACAAACCGCGCGGGAACTGCTCAAACCGTTCAGTGGCGGTCCCTTCCATAGCGAGTTGGCTGAAGCTGCGAGTAATTTGTTTGATGATCAATTCGACAGCGTTGACGGTTTGTACCAAATAATTTGTATTCGCCTGAAGCAGTTCCCGCTGCATCGTTGTTTTAGCGTTCTGATAAAAAACAATGCCAGCTACAATAATCGGCAGCAAGGAAAGGAGCAGCGTGAAGGTAATTATTTTGTAATAAAATTGGCTTTTACCCGTCGTCAAAGGAATACCGCGCATAGTCCACCTCCAAATAATAAAAGCGCTTTCAAAATTCAGATGTGTTTGTCAGTCCTAGAGATCCCTAAATAATTCCATCCTTTGTTGACTATTCGGTAAGAACAAGATATTATCTAGAGGTCAGACCACTTATTCATAAGTAGCCCCCATACCTAATTATAACAGGAGTTAATGACTATGAAAGCAATCGAACAAACGGAACGTTACACGTTGAGTCAATTAGTCGTGCAAAATCTTAAACAATATATACTGGAGCAAGAGATGGTGCAAGGTGACCGCCTGCCGGCGGAACGGGAGCTATCCCGCATTATGAATGTAAGCCGCGCTATCCTGCGCGAAGCGCTGCGTTCGTTGGAAAGCTCTGGAATCGTGGAAATTCGCCATGGAGAAGGAACATTCGTCTCTAACCGTTATATGAATCCTATGTTGGAATCATTGTCCTTCGCTATGCGGATGAAAGGAACGAGCAGCCGGGAAATAACCGAAATCCGCTATCTGCTGGAAGCGGCCGCACTAGATGCCGCGGTGGAACATGCCGACCCGCACATGTTCGGCGAACTGGAGCAGTTGACCAAGACCGCTGCAGACAGCGGACTCAGCGATGAAGAGCGTATGGCGGCCCATGCCGCGCTTCATCTGGCTATTATCCGGTGCACTGGAAATGAATCGTTCATTCGTCTGGCTGAATTGTTCGTCATGCAGACACCAGAGATCGCTAACCGTTCTGATTCACACCAATTCGAGGAAGAACATCGTCGTTACATAGATGCCTTACGCAGGAAAGATGTAGTAACCGCAAAGCAAATTCTCAAGTCGCAGCTGTTGCGTTAAGTCCACATCGAAGGGGATATCAGCAGTTTCGGGATATCAATGAAAGTGTTCTCTACCTTCCACCGTGTGGCTTCCGACAGCATCGGACCATTCAGAAGGGCTAAATTGGCCTCAATCTGTTCTTGCGTCTCTGCCCCTATCACCAGACAGTGAATACCGACAAGATCTCTCACATAAGAGACCGCCAACTGAGAGATCGATACCCCCTCTTCGAAGGCGATCTTCCGAAGACGTTCCAGCCGGTCTCCCGCTGCTTCACGCAGAGAGCCCGGCAGCGTCCCGTCCGTATGAAAGAATAGCCCCTGTAGAAATACGCTTCGTGCCACAACAACCTTACCGTTTCTGTTGAAGGCTTCCATCGCTCCGCATTTAATAATTCGTCGGTCGAACAAATTGGCGGGGACCTGTACAAACTCATAAATGTCATGCTTGAGATAATCCGAGCAGTATCCGTACTGTTCATCTGGAGAAGCTCCGAGCGACAACCCTCCTCGCTGGATTAATCCGTTAAGCTGGAGACTCTTCATGATGCGGGTTATAGCATCTCCATATCGAAGCAGCATGGCCGGGTCGTGTATCATAAGTGCGGGAAGGGTCTGGAGCTGCAATCGATTCAAGATCGCTTCCGTCCGTTCCGTCATCTGCGCCTCAAGCTCCGACTCTGAAGAGAGGTCAAGATCAACCTTGATCTTCGATACGATGAAAGGCTTTTCTTTTTCCTGGAAAAAAGCCCCTAGCTTAAGCTCTGCATCTCCATAATCAAGTGCCGTGTCGTAACAATTGATGCCAGCCTGTACGGATTGCTCCAACAAAGCGGTTGCATCGACCCGATCAGTCTGACTATGAATCCCATACCCCGCAATTCCCAACTGGACCGTGCCCAGCATAAATTTGGATAATGTCATCCCGTTCACTTGACTATAAACCGGTTGCACTCCTACCAATTGCTCCAACCTCCATCCAATACGAGATTATGTCCGGTCACATAGCTTGACGCTGCAGAGGCGAAGTATACTATGGCTCCTTTGATGTCAGAATCATTAGCCATTCGTCCTAACGGCGTTCGTTCTATATATTTGTTCAGGAATTGTTCGGATTGTATCTCATTGTCTGTCCCTAATGGGTTGTAACCGCCGGGACTGATGCAATTCACACGGATATTGTCTTTCCCGTAGTAATTGGCCATCCATTTGGTCATGCCTACCAGGCCCCACTTGGCATAGGTATACTCGATCCCGCTAGTCATACCCGTATCCCCGTAGACTGGAAAATGCGGACCGAGAATGCCCTGAATGGACGAAATATTGATGATATTCCCTTTCTGGCGCTCCCGCATCTTCGGAATGACCGCTTTATTCAGCAGCATCACACCTAGTCCATTGACTTGCTGAGCTTGCAGCCAACCTGCTGCGGTCGTCTTTTCCAGGTCATTCAGCCCTACACGGGACACGGAGTTGTTAACCAGAATATCGATTCGTCCATATATGTCCATAATCTGAGAGATGAACACTTCGATGCTGTGTTCATCTGCCAAATCTAACTGCATTCCTTTTGCAGACAAACCTCGCTCCCGAAGTTCTAGCGCTACCCGTTCGCAGTTGTCCAAATTCCTGGAAGCCACAATGACCGTGGCACCGGCTTCGCATAGCGCTTCGCAAATGTGAACCCCGTAAAGTCCAGCCCCTCCGGTTACAATCGCAATCTGACCTTCTATTCGAAACATGTCCAACACGTTCATGGCGACTCCTTTCTTAAATCCGTAAGATGGTCATACCATAATATACATCTACTACTATAAGGGGAGATTAGACTTTTGTAAATTACTTGTTCGAAATTTTTTTGCAAGCAATAAGCCCTCAACCTAATGGTTGAGGGCTTATTGCTTGCAGCTATCGTCAGTAATCATCAAAATCAATCGGGTTTCATACTCAGGCTTCGCTCTCTTCGGCTCCAATCAGCTCAAAAATCGCCTGCGTACATATCTCTCCGTGCAGCATCATTTCATCAATAACGATGAATTCATCGGGTTGATGCGCTCTTGTATCGGTTCCGCGGAAGCCTGCCCCGAAGGCGACTCCTCTGTTCTGGAGCTTCCGAGCGTAGGTGCCTCCGCCTATCGAGAGCAGCTCTGCCTTCTCCCCCATTACCGTTTCGTAAGCGCGGCTGAGCTTCTTGATCAAGCTCTGGTCAGGCGGTACAAACAGCGGAGCCAGATAGGCCATTACTTCTATCTCCACCCCAACACTCGCTGCTTTCTGCCTAAGCTTTGCGATCACCGCCTCGCCATCCACCGTAACGGGATACCGAATGTTCAACAGGACCTCCGCATTGTTCTCGTCCACACGGATCTGAGCGAGATTCACTGTGAGCTTCCCGTGCACCGGATCGCTGCACGCCAATTCCAGCGATTCTCCGAAAGCCTCAAATCCGATTGCGGTTCGAATGAAACGCAGAAATGGTTCCTCCGATTCCGACTCATCGCCATTGACCGCGTGTAAGAACTCCAGCATATGGGAGATCGCATTAATTCCCGACGGCGGGTAGGAGCCATGCCCGCTTTTACCCACAGCTGTAATCTCAACCTGACCCGCTTCCGTGGCGGTGACCCTAATATTCGAATTCCCCTCTGCGAGTTGGACCATTCGCTCTAGCTCGTCGGATTCACCACTCGCGGCAGCGAGTACGGTACGGCAGTGCTCCGGTACGACGTTGGGGGCCACTCCGCCAACAATCTCCTGGAGCCGTCGCTGCTTCTCATTCCTGTCAGAGCGCGTTCGATACATACGGATTACGTAATAGCCTTTCTCCGCATTGATGATCGGATAAGCGGCATCAGGTGTGAAGGCGTAATCCGGATTGGGCTCCTTGGCAAAATAATGGTCCATATCCGTCATGCCATTCTCTTCGTTGGTACCAAAAATGATTCGAACCCGCTTCTTGGGTAAGATTCCAAGATCTTTGATCGCTTTCAGTGCATATAAGGCAATAACTGCGGGCCCCTTATTGTCGGACGCCCCCCTGCCATATATACGGCCAGCATCGATTTGCGCACCTAAAGGCTCATACGTCCAACCGCTGCCAACAGGTACGGTATCAAGATGAACGAGAACGGCTACAAGCTCGTCTCCGCTGCCATATTCTACATGACCTGCATAACCGTCCACATTCGCGGTACGAAAGCCCATAGCAGCCCCCAAATCAAGCATGTAACGCAGAGCCTGATCTATTCCTTCACCGTAGGGCTTCCCAGGCAGCTCTTCGGAGCATACACTGCGAATTTGGATTAAAGCTTGAATATGTTCAATAATTTCTGGTTCATATTCTCGTATCGCGCATCCTATCGTAGCAGTCAATGGTCTCTCCACTTCCTTTATTGGTCGAACCCTCGAACCCTTATAGTCACATCAGTCGGGGTGACGTAATTCATCGTGACGTTGAGCGCGTCCCGATTCACTTTCTCGTTGCGCATGGAGACGTCTTTATGCTCCTTGGCTCCAGAGGATATCAGAATGCAGTCTCCCTCGCGGGAAAATACGGCATCCCCTCTTACCAACTGCTTGATATGAGGAGCGGCATCTTCCAGCCCCTCACCCGAAACCTCGCCGGTTGGATCGAACATACAGACTGTCTGCAAATAAATGCCAGGTATTGTTGTTGATCGTATACTTACATCTACGCCATCATCCAACAGGTCGATCTCCACGGTCAGCTTCAGGTATTGTATGTTTGTTTTTTCACGGAGATGGTTTGGCATATTCACATAAATACCGTTCTTATCTGCTATATGTTCTTTGGGTAGAGGATTGAAATAACAGCCTTCCAGCTCAATATCCATGCTGTACCGATGCTCACCCGTCTGTCTGATCGCAGGAAATGCTACACCGCCTATACCGAACCATCCAGCTGCCAGCTTAAGGCCGTACATGCGCGCTTTACCATACTGTACGTACAAAACCTCCGGTTGAGCGGCCATAACCGTAATGCTCAGCTTCCCCCTGCGGTGACGAAGAACAGACGCGCCATGCGGATGCCGTACAAGCTTGCCAAGATAAGGGATGTTCCGTGGAACCGGCACTTCGTTGTTCTCCCCAAGCAGAACGGTGTAATTGTCTGATAAAGGTGGAACATGATCCGGAAGCCGCATAGACTCCGGATACAGCATCCAGTGGATAAGCGCGCTTGCACCCTTCGGAGAGGTCTCTTCTGTCAATTTCGCCATGGAGGCGAACACAGGGTTGTTGTCCAATGATGCCATCAAGTGATAGATCACATAATACCAGTCGTTCATCATCATCGTTTGGCCTAGATCTTGACGGCCGGAATACTCAGTTGCAACAGAAAGATCTGGGTGCAGCATATATTGCATCATGCCGAGATTTTTGCGAATCGCTTCGAATGCGGGCTCATAGGCGAATATGGAGCCTACATCGTACAGATGAATGGCACAGGCTCCGTTATAGATAGCGTTGCTTCGCTCCGTCCATTCCCCGTACTCGGTCATATCGAAGCCTTCCTCAAGGAATTGGAACGCCCGTTCTTTATACGCTGCATCTCCGAATATTTCATACATCTTGGCCAATGCGCCAGCCATGACCCAACGATGATTAGGTGTATGGATCCCTCCAGTAAGCAGGCAAGGACGTGCTCTCTCCATGAACAAATACAAGCCGTCCTGAATCTCGCGAATTTGCTCGAGTCCTGAACGTTCTGCCACCTGATAGACGAGTGACACCAAGTGGGTCATAAAAGCAGTATCTGGAGGAGAGTCAATATTACAATTCACAAGTGAAATACAGCCGCTTTCCAGCTGCGTCAACAGGAATTGGCTAACCGACTCTTTCATTAGTCCATCCAGACCAGTATCCAGATAATAACGGGATTCGGGATGACAATATAAGGGCACGGTCATGGTAAGCAGGCCCAAGCCTAGTTGATCAGTTTCCCGTCCCTCAGCCAAATCAGTCCTGCGCTTCTCCAGGTATTGCTCAAGCCGTTCTTCCTGCAGGTGAATAAGTTCTTTTAAAGGGTCGTGAAGGATCGTATTCATAGGTTCATCTCCTGTGATTTATGGTTCTGTCAGGGCATATCTCAAGGAAAGTATAATACAGCCTGTAAGCGTTTTATATCACTTTATCTTGACCTTTTATTAGTTTTCTTGACATGCAATCTTCCGTTTTTCTCTATGTTGACAAGCCCGGATTTCACATATATTTTTATAGGAGTTGCGTAGCTTTCTTACTACCCATTTCCCTTTGAAGGAGCGTTACGATGCATAATGAAACCTTAGAGCTGTTTAGAACATTGACTGAGCTGCCCGGTGCATCCGGGTTCGAGCATGAGGTGCGCCGATACGTCCGCGGACAGTTGGAGCAGATCACTTCTGAGATTGTCCAGGATCGATTGGGCAGTATCTTCGGGGTACTGCGTGGTGATGAGAGCGGTCCAACAGTTTTGGTAAATGGACATATGGACGAAGTGGGCTTTATGGTAACTGTAATTCTCGACAACGGTATGATTCGTTTCCAGGCGTTAGGCGGTTGGTGGAATCAGGTGCTGCTCTCACAGCGGGTACATATTATCACTCGAAAAGGCCCTATCATCGGCGTCATCGGCTCCACCCCCCGTCACCTGCTCGGTGATGCGGCCAGCAAGCCAGTCGAAATCTCGAATATGTTCATCGATATAGGCGCAGATAGCCGTGAGCATGCCCTCGAGATGGGTGTGCTTCCTGGTTTGTCGATCGTGCCGGTCTGCCCTTTCACTCCGCTTGCCGACGGCAAGAAAATATTAGCGAAGGCTTGGGACAACAGGTTCGGTGTCGGGCTTGCCATCGAGCTTCTCAAGGAACTCAAAACTGCCAAGCTGCCGAATATTGTGTACTCTGGTGCAACGGTCCAGGAGGAAGTCGGGATGCGCGGTGCACAGACTGCCGCAGGACTGATCAATCCCGACATCTGTTACACCCTTGATGCCGGTCCTGCTAACGACACCAGCGGCGATAAGCATGCATTCGGCCAGATCGGCAAAGGCACCGTCGTCCGCATTCTCGACAGCTCCATTGTTACGAATCGCACCTTGGTCGAATTCATAGTCGATATAGCAGAAACTAACAAAATTCCTTTTCAATACTTCATTTCTCCCGGAGCAACTGATGCCGGCCGCGTCCAACTGCATGGGAGAGGCGTTCCGACGGCTGCTCTGGGCATCTGTGCCCGGTATATCCATACATCCGGTTCTATGATCCATACCGACGACTATGCAGCAGCCAAAGAGCTGTTAACCAAGCTTGTGCTGGCTTCGGACAAGACGACGTTGGACACGATCACTCGTTTTGCGTAGCTTCCGTTAGGCGCGCAGGAGGGCAGGAAGGTGGGCTACAACCGCTGTTGTACTTGAATTCTTTTGATTATATTTTATGGTGAGGATTCAAGTACAAAGGCGGACGCTTTCGCTTTTCCGCTCCACCTTCCTGCCCTCAATCTGTTCGACGTTTCTTTTGTGAGTTACGTTCTTAACCATCCTGCAGCTTTGTTTTTCAGGGAATTCATCGTTGAGTCGATATTGCACGTTCAACCTTCTGCGTCAACTCTAAAGCGGATTTTCCGCTCTACAGCAATCTTTCAACCTTCTCAGTCACCTCTAAAGCGGATTTTCCGCTCTACAGTAATCTTTCAGGCCTCTCAGTCGCCTCTAAAGCGGATTTTCCGCTCTAATTTTAAAATTTAGGCTCTGTTATCATACATTGTTGATTTTTGACAAAAGAAATACCGCCCATTAAAATGATGTGACCCCAAACTGCCCGTTCAGCAAAAGAAAAGGGATCCGACTGCACGGCGCCGATGATCCCTTTTAAGTAACGTTCCCGTTAGCCATCCATGCATTCTTCGAGATTTAATTACTGATACACGGCAACCCTACTCCCATAATCAAAAGCTCAATTACTCTGTGCAATTTCTAAAGAAATGGATCTTTCCTGAAGACAGCCAAGCAAGTCCACAAGTAAAAGCATTCGTTCTAGAAGATCATGGAGAAATAAGCGGATTCATGGCTGTAGAAATTCGCGCTGGAATACGGCATTAAACAAGGTTTACATGAGCATCTTGCCGGCTTAGTGGAAAAATGCTCGAGAGTCATAGAAAAGCTCGGTGGCGACAGTTTATTTATTTTTGCTCATACTCAGTTCGGTCAGATTTGCAATCCTGAAATAATTACGTTCGAACAACTAGGATTCCGCTACTCAGATCAATACATGCGTGTTTCGACGCGGCTATTTATGAATGATTGGAAAGCCCCGGAGGAATTGGATACATCACGAATTCAGGTGGAGGACCGGCTGCAACTGAAGGATATTCATGTGATCATGCTAAATGATGATGTTGGGCCCGACGCAAGTATTTTCAACTTCCAATACTCGCCTAGGTTTCAGCCGAATACCGTATTACTTTCCATTCGTAATGAAAAAGATGAAGTGATGGCCATCGCATATTATAAAGTTCAAAAACTCAGAAAAGATCAGGATTTGTTTTCTACGGCAGCATTTAATCTCCACTTTCGCCCGAAGTTTCTATTGTCGCATCAGCAATTCCAATTTCTTTTCCTTATCCAAGAAGCTGGTACCAGAAAATGAAAAGGTATAAAAATGCCCGAGACATCCTACCCGAGGAATTAATTCGAGAAATTCAGAAATATGTTAGAGGCGAACATCTATACATCCCACAGACCGAGCGTACGCAATGGGGGAAAAATTCCGGAGCACGGGAGCAATTGGTGAACAGAAACCGAGAAATTTACCAAGAATATATGGATGGATTTAGTGCTGTTAACAAAGATCATAAATATGTGGAGTATCCTGATGCAAACCATTTTTTATTCATGAATAAATCGAATGAAATAAAAGACGAGCTTATTAATTATTTCATTTCCATTTGAATGCATAACCTGCTCTTGGAAACCTACATCTTCAATTTTTAGGTATTATTAAACATCGCCCGTTAAGTACACAAAGGCAGCCGATCGATTCTTGCCGGCTGCCTTTGTGTATTTATTCCGCTATCGTTCCGTTAGCTGAATCATAATAACACGCAGCGTTTTGTATTCAATGATGGAACCCGGCTGCAGAGGCAGCGATACGGGCGGATGCTTTATGTCGCAGCAGCGGCAGGACGCCGACCGCTCCTATCAGGAACAAGCCTGCTGCAATCCAATAGAGAACGGTCAACGGAAGGCTCGTTTTCAGCATGCCTACAATGCTCATGTTAAGAACCATTCCCCCTATAAAGAGCGGGTTCAGAATCCCGCTGACCCTGCCAACGAAGGCTTCCTCCGCATGACTCATGATCATGGTCTGACAGGCGATATGTATGAATGGCACCATGAGTCCGGAACAGAATTGTGCTATTAGCGCAAGCCCACTCGAGTTGGTCGAGCCGATGACAGCCACCGACACGCTGTTGAAGATGAATCCCACCAGTAGCATGGCTCGGGGCGGCATGCGCTTGGACAGCCCCATAACAAGCATACCACCGAGAATCATGCCGATTCCATTTATTGCCGTAAACCATTGTAAATGCTCTGCCGTTAAGCCCAGGTGTTCGGTTACCACAAAGATGCCGAGCGGATTAATCAAACCGAGGGCCAGACCCGCAGCCAGAAAGAAGCTGCCCATGTAAAGAAAAACTTTGTTCGCCATAACATAATGCAGGCCTGATTTGATATCCTGCACAAGTCCGGCCGGCTGTGCTAGCTGAGTGTTCCGATCTTGCGGCAGGGTTGTTAGAACTGCAGCAGAGAGCAGAAAGCAAATGCCTATAATAACGACCGCCGTCTCGATGTCGAAGCGGAAAAACACGATAGAGCCCAGCATCGGACCCAGAATCATGAATACGGCCTGAATGGTCTGGTACATCGACATTCCCATCTGGATCTGGGATTCCGGTACGTGGAGCTTGAACAGCTTCATGCCGGCCGGCTGCGAGAACTGAGATAGAATCGACGAAACCAGCGTCGCGAAAAAGATGGCTTGCCATCCGCCGTAAATCAGGGCAAGCAAGACTATGAACACGGAAGCTGCGCTCAGAAGATCGCACCACACCATGGTGCGCTTGGGCTTCCAACGGTCGGCGAACGCGCCCCCGATGAAGGAGAAGATGAAGATCGGCGCGAATTCGGCGACGGATATGAGCGAAATGGCGATTGGATCTTTATCCGTCTGTTCCGTTACAAAGAGCAGGATCGCAAAATTACGAATCCAGATGCCGAGCTGTAAAAACACGGCGGAGAGCAGAATGGAACGGATGAAGCGATTTGAAAAAAACGAGAGTTTGTCTGGAACTGATGAAGCTTCTGCATGTGACATGGACAACTACACCTTTCTTATCGAATTGATTTGTTAGGCTTATTGTATAGGGTATCCGCTCATGCCAACCCGCAAGTTTTAAGCACAGACGCGCAAGTTTTTGCGGTAGGCACGCAAGCTTGAGCTTCCTCAGCGGCTTATAGGTGGACAAACAAAGAAAAGGCTGCCGATCATCGGCAGCCTTTCTGTCAACGGTCCCAAAGTTTTAGCAATTTTTGGAGCTTCATATTGAAAAGCAATGTCATTTAAGTTTTCAATTTCGACCTTAAGGATCTTCATATTAATAGTTTCTGAATTGATTCTACAATTTGAAGGAATTGATTCCCTGCCTCAAGAGAAACCAGATCACATATGCTCCGATAACAACGTCCACGGCAGCGCAGAACAACGGGTACCATTCTGGAATACCATGGTTAAGAAATAACTGATCGTGCACGACATCGAACACTGCATGCACTATGTAGAGGATGCCGATGATAATAGCTGACATCTGCACACGGAATATCAGGCACGCCACTCCTCCGATGATGAAAGGCATTCCGAACAACAACTCCATTACGGCCGCGGGGTAGTCCGCATCGACGAGGGCGAAGGTTGCATAAATGAGGGGGAGCAAGATCACGGTGGCAGAATAGAGCCAACTTTCGCCGTGAACTTTGCGGGTGAGTACTATCAACGCGATACCGAGCAATAATCCAACAAGTACTTCTATAAACATTATGAAGTTGTCTCCCTTCAATCATGTGGGTCAGGATTTTGCCTACGTTCGTTGCCGCACCCCCAAGAACACCTTGGATAAAAAAGGAATATAACAACTGTCTATTTTCATGGAAGTGAAACAAGCTAAGATTTCGACTTATGAATGTGCTAATGATTGACGCCCTGTCTCAACTTTTCGAATGAATCGTCTATCAATATAGAAAGCAGTAAGCAATGCAGTTAAACTAATCAAAACTGGTATACAGAAAGCTTCATAGGAAAACGGTTTACCTTCGAAGTTTAGATTGGTCGCACGGTATTCCAATCGCTTGGCACCATATTTAGCGGTTAGGACGTCCTCCTGCTTCGCTAAATCTTCAAGTGGAGCATCAAACATAAATCTGTCAGCGGAGCCGCTGTGAATGAACTCAGGCACCACGTTGTAACCCTCTGCGTTCCACTGCTTGACTTCTTCCGCAGCTAAAGACTGCGCCTCTACTCCCGGAACGAACATTCGATCTAGCTTCGGCGCATTCGACATTTGATATCGGGTGACCAGGTTAAGGTGATACTTCGTAACGATAGGCTGCTTGGCGTCTGAGATGGTGTAAACCTTTGTTGTTCCAGAAGTGGCATAAGTATCAAAAATCGTCGTAAGTGCTCCGTCATCCATCCCGTTATACAACAATACCCCTGCGCTTTTTTTGTTCCATTGGAATGCTTGGTTGAACGAATAAATCAATTCGGTTCGATCAACATAATAAGGGTCTACCTTCGGATTTTTTACGAAATAATAAGAAGGGTAATTCATCTCTTTCGCTAATTTCTCCGCCATAGGTTCGCCTAATTGCTGTGAGATCACATAGAGGACGGCATCTATTCCTGAAGTGAGCGCTGCTGAAGCGACGATGTTCCCGTCTGCGACATAACGCACATCCCTTCTCCATTTTGTTTCAGGATATTTATTGATATCATGATAATCAAAACTTTTCCAGTCGGTAGTTGCTTCTTTCCCATTTAATAAACCTGTATCGGCCAGATTCAACCCTCCAGCGCAAATGCTTAACAACTTCGTATCAGAATGTTTTTGTATCCATTCCCGGACAGGTTTATACTTTGCTTCGTCAACCATAGGCATGGCCGGGATCACAATAAGGTCGGGACTTTTTCCTAATAATCGATCCAGTTCATCAAAAGAATAGTGCGGCATCAGATCCAAACCGCCAGAGAGTGTTTTCATGTTTTTGTCCGGGGCAACTGCATATACGTTATAAGACTCAGTCATCGCAAACATTTCATACGGAACCATAAAATCAAACACTTCTGTCGTCGGATTGGATAAAATGACAGCTACTGTAGGTTTTTTCGGATTATGTTCAGGCACGCTCACGCCTTGTAAAGCAGGCATTGGTGTTTGCCGAGTGGGATACCAATATTCCTGATTGGAGCGAATATACCCAAACGCACCGATCCCTCCGAAAAATATAACGAACGTCATTACATAGACAACTACACGTAATAATAACTTCATCTTTGATTCTCCTCTGACCAATTTTTTTTGTATTTGCTTCCTTAAGTAAAACTATAATTCATCTCTGTGAACTCTTGTAATGCTCCGTTTCCCGACGTTGTAGCCCTGGTTTATTCATCTCATCCATTTATTTACGGTTATTAGCATTTCGTTAATGACATCGAGGTCCCCGGATTGTATTCGTTCTACTATACAGCTCTTCATATGGCTCTCAATCAGCTGCTTCCCAATTCCGTTGAGTGCAGCTTGGATAGCCGCAATCTGATTTAGGATATCATCGCAATGATTGTCCTTTTCAATCATTCCCTTGATCCCACGAATCTGACCCTCGATACGGTTAAGTCGTCCAACCAGCTTAACTTTTTGGCCTTCGGATTGATGACTCTCCCGTTCAGTAACAGTACGCGAACGTTCTTGTTGTTCTGTCGTCATTACTTCCACATCCGATCCTTCGAAACTAATAGAAACCTTGGACATGAATCATTAATCTTGTCCGGACGCCAATATGAATTCCGGTTCGGGCACCGGGAACATGAGAGCCTCGGGATACTGGTTGGCATACAATTCTTTGTAATAGCCGTTTCGTTCCAGTAAGCTTCTATGGTCGCCGCTCTCGACGATTTTTCCGTTTTTCATAACGAAAATCGTATCGGCATCCAACACGGTGGAGAGACGATGTGCCACCATGATAATCGTTTTATCCCGCCCGATCTGATGAATGGATTGCTGCACGAGCTTTTCGCTCTCGTTATCCAATGCGCTTGTCGCTTCATCCAATAGAATCAGTGCCGGATTCTTTAAAAAGACGCGGGCAAGCGCAATCCGCTGCTTTTGGCCGCCGGACAGCTTGATTCCCCTTTCGCCGATTTCCGTGTCATAACCATTGGATAACGAGCTGATGAAATCGTGCGCGAAAGCCTTTTTCGCCGCTGCAACGATCTCCTCGTCCGTCGCCTCGAGCTTTGCCATTCTGATGTTATCTTTCACCGACGAACTGTACAGAAAGCTGTCCTGTGTAACAATTCCAATATGCTCCCTAAGACTCGATAGCGAATAATCCTTGATGTTCACTTCATCGATCAGTACTTCCCCGCGGTCCGCGTCGTACATTCGCGTCAATAGCTGCAATACCGTACTCTTCCCGCCGCCGCTGCCTCCGACGAAGGCATAGGTCTTGCCTCGTTCGATTCGGAACGATACATCCTTGAGAACATCGTCATGACCGTTATAGGAGAAAGAAACGTGCTGAAAACGGATGGAATTCGTAAACTTACTTAGCTGAACGGGCTGATCGATTTCTTTGATGGACGACGGAGTGCCGAAGAAATCAAACACCCTCTGTAGCGCAACACTTCCTTCGGCGATTGTCGGTAAGGCTTGAACGAGAGCGGTAATCGGACTTTTCATTCTATCGACATATGCAAAGAAAGCAATCAGGCTTCCAAGGGTCAAGCTGCCGTCTATGACGAATAAACTGCCGACGGCTACGACGATAAAAGGAGTCACATCGCTTAGAACGTTCACGCAAGCTAATGAAGTCGCATTGATGACGGCTTGCTTATCCGTAATATGTTCGTATTGCTCCAAGTGCCGATCCAGCTCTTCTTCAACCTTTTTTTCCGAGGAGAACAGCTTCGACAAGAAGGAGCCTTGGATTTTCTCCATAATAAAGCCGGTCAAAATAGTACGATAGCTCATCATGTGACGCGTAGTTCGCTTTAACCTCTTGGAGAGAATGTGGGCAAGTAGAAATTGAATGCCGGTGAGAAGGACGGCCAGCAGCGTCAATTGCAAGTTTAACGTAAGCATCGCGCCGATGACGAAGATCAATACGATGGTTTCAATCCAGACGTTGGAGAAAACAGCCGTCATGAAGCCTCTAATTTTTTCGATTTCGTCGAAAAACCGGGTTCCGATTTCCCCGCTTTTGTTCTCAGCGAAATACTTGGCATCAAGGGAACGCACTTTATGGAACGCATCTTTACGAAGGGCCTTGATAATATTGTTATTGCCCTTGTTCATGAAAAACTGTCTCACGTATTCCATAGGCGCACGAATCAGGAAAAATACGGTGATCATGATGCCGACAATGAACAGTAATTGTTCAAGCTTTTCCGTTCGGGATAAAGTGTTGTTTTGCAGCAAGTCATCGAACAGGAATTTAAAAACCAAAGGGATAGAGAGCGGAATCAAGAACCGAAATAAACTGCCGACAAATCCTAAAATATAAAACTTCTTTTCTTTATTCGCATATGGCAATAAATGTCTGAATGCACTCATTCGAAAAACTCCTTTACCTTTTTTTATAAGCTCTTCGTCAAAAGTACCTTCATCATCTGAGATCATCTTATCCCGATTAGAGAACCTTTAGCGCGCAAACAATGAACGCCGCGACGCAAAAGATTGCGGTCTGCACGCAAAACATGATCCTACCTATGAAAAAATCCCCTCGTCCAGCAACTCTATTATGACTTGTCAATGTCCTTCCGATAGCTGGCTAGAGGGGATATCCATCACTTATTAGATTTGAATGTTCTTATTCCAGTTACTTCGTAGCCTTGCTCTTCAATCGCAGCTTGGATCGCTTCCAGAGAGAGCTTACTCGGATCGTACTGTATGGTCACCGACCCTGAAGCTAAATCGACGGTTGCGGTCGCATCAAGTTTAAATAAAGCACCCGAGACCGTGATTACACAATGATTGCAACTCATGCCTTGTACACCCAATGTAACGGTTTGCATTACTGCATTTCACCTCCTCTATAGGGTATATGGAACCATACGAACTCTTTATGGGACATTCACAACAAAGGCTGCAGTAAACACTTGATTGTCCCTTTGAAATTGTCCCCAAATCTTGTAGATTCCGCTCTTCGGAAACGATGTCTCGAATACTGCATCCGGTCCCGTTCCCTGCCCCTCTTCGGCATGAACGTGCAAATATCGCTCACCGTCTTCCGTCAAGATCACAACGTGACCGATCGCGCCCAAATAAGGCTGCAGGTCGGTAATCGGTCCGCTGGTTCTCATCCGTGAAGGAAAACTTAAGCGTCAGCTCTTTGTTCGCCGCCAATTGATCGATGGCAAGCTCTACCCGTTTCCTATCGATAGTCTTGACCAGACTCGTATCCGGGACGATCGGGATGGGCTTCGCGCTCTCTCCCTTGATCCGAACCCATTCCATCTTCGTCATGGCATCGGCTTCAGCCGGTTTGAAATCGGCTATCAGCCTGTATTCGCCGCCCAGTGGAAAATCGTTCTCAATCTCGAACACGCCACCGCCTTTATAATCCGGATGGATGTGATTAAAATAGGATAAATCTTTGCTCACGACCATCAAATGCAGCAGTTTCTCGTGATTGACCTCAAAATCTTCGATCCGCCCGCTGTCCTTTTTCTTGATCTCGACCCGGATCAGCTTTTTCATGCCGGATCCGGACGCTTGATCGTCATCAAGCGTCCAGACTGCTTGCACATCATCCGATAAAATTCTCGTGATGACGGCTGTCATGGTTTCGTTCTCCCACGAAGGTTTGGTTCCGCATGCGGATAACAGCAGGATCGTGATCATCATGAGAAAAATCAAGGGCCTTTTATTCATATCGCAACGCCTCGCTTAATCGGGTTTTCGCGGCTCTGGATGCCGGCGAGAAGCTGGAAACCAAGCTTACCAATATGCCGAACATTCCGATGCACAGGACAATAATCCAAGAAACTCCAAATTGGTAAGTCAAGGAACGGATCTCAACGAATGTTGAGGTGATATAAACCAATAGGATTCCAAAGCTGCACCCCCCCACGGCGGCTGCCAGTCCGATGCCGAAGCCTTCCAGTATGATCATCCGGATCACTTGCCTGCGCGTAACCCCAACTGCTCTCATCATTCCAAGCTCGCGAATCCGCTCCATAATATTGATAAACAGCGTGTTCGTAATCCCCATGCCTGAAATGACGATCGATACAATGACAAGACCGTTGATGACATTGAAGGTCCCTGCGTAGCTGGAACCGACCATTGAGACTATATCTTCAGGACCGAACATATCCTCGATCCTCTCGCCGAATCTGCCGAAAATATTTTCCCTCATTTGCAGCGGGGAGGTAACCGGGTCATTGAGCACCAATGCGTTCTTCGCGTATTTGATCCCGAAGTTTTCGCTGAAGGCATCTTCCTTCATGAAGGCTCCGTAGCCGCCGTTTTTCATTGTGCTGACAACGGCCGCGACTTTGAAGGAGCGTTTGCCCTGCAACGTCACGAGCTCGATGCTTTCACCGAGCTTGCCGCCCCAAGCCGCATAGGCGATTTTATCCAAAATGATTTCATCGCGGTTCAGCCGGCCCAACAACTCGCTGCGCGATGCGCCCGAACCCGCGAATAACGGGAACCGATCGATCCATTCTCCAACACCGAATACGGGGAGCTTGCGCTGCTGGCCGTTCAAGGTCCAAATGGCGGAATACAGCGAGTACATCCTTGCGTCGGCCACGCCCGGAGTTTTCTTCAGTAGTTCCATATCTGTCTTCTCGGTGTGATGAAAGTGGATATCCAGGTTGCCGCCGTAAGAGGAATAGACGGTTTTTTCATAAGACTGAATAAATGCCGAGCTCATCGAGCTCATCAGAACGACCATGGCGATGCCCCAACAAAGGATTACGGAGGTCATCGAAGTGCGTCCCAAGTTCCGCTTCAAATTGCTTTCAGCCATGTGACCGCTGAATCCGAATAGCTTCCGATAGAACGGCCGCAGAAGAACATTGAGCATGTTGAACAGGAACGGATAGACGAACGCCACTCCAAGCATTAAAGGCACGATCAGGAGCAAATGCTTGATAAAGAAGCTGGAAACGATAAGCAGCACCCCAGCGGCAACCTGCCACTTACGTGTAAACGCCGTCTCGGTACGTTTGGGTCTCAACACCTCAATCACGTTGGTCCTGCCGACTTGGCGAATCGGAATCAGGGCGGCGACGAACGGAACCAGCAGTCCGGCCAATACGGAAACCGCAATGCCTTTGATCAGCAGCATGCTGCCTTCGTCATAGATGCTGAATACCATGTAGATCGCTTTTGTTAAGAGAGTGCCGAATCCATATCCGAGCAATAAGCCGGCGGCCGTTCCCGCGATCGACAGCAGCAATACTTCAACAGTGACAAACCCCCGTAATTGCTCAGGTAAATACCCGATCGTCTTGAGAACGGCAAATTCCTGTTTCCGCTCTTTGACGCTTACGTACAAACTGTTGAAAATGATAAACCCGCTGAGAGCAATACCCAAAAATCCGGCTAAATACAGGGCCATAAAGAAGGTTCCTGATTCGCTGACGGAACCGAAATCGACCGAAACAGGCTGCATGTACATGTTTCCGTAACGCTTTACAAGCTCATTCACTTGCTGCTCTACCGCATTCCGGTCAGATTCATGAACGGACTTGATGTGAACATTTTGAATTTTTCCATTCAACCCGAACCATTCCTGCAATACGGAGAGCGGCACGGCTGCCGCCCAATGATGGTACTTCGCCATTCCCCAGCTGGAAGGCCCCATAAGCTCAACCGTGTACTTGACTATGGCCGATACTTGGATACTTTTGATCCCCTGATCCGTATCGAAGGAAAGCGTATCTCCCACGTCGGCATTCCACGCCTTTGCCGATCGGTCCGTAATGACGGCGCCGCCCGACGTCAAGCTTCCTTTGATCACGCTGAAGTTCGTAAGCGGCGTATCCAGTCTCGAGTAACCGCTCAGTTCCACCCTTTTTTGGATGGCGGAAATCCCTTCTTGTTCTACATGCAGTTTCGTATTTTGCTTCAACACGGCGACAGATGCCGTACTGCTCATGTTTTCGACGTCTTTGTATACATCTTCCGGCATATAAGCTTCCGTACCGGAGATGAGATAATCTGCTTTGCCGAAGGCCGCTTTCAAATACAACGGAAATGTTTTCTTGACGGTATCGACGGAAGCGGTAACCGCGAATGTGGAGGCAACTCCGATGACAATCGATAAAAACGTGAGCACGGTCCGCAGCTTACGGCGCATTAAGTTCCGCCATGCGATCTGCCAAATATTCAATGCCGGTCCCCCCCATCTTGCACGACTTCCCCGTCACGGATCATAATGATACGATCCGCTGTTTGTGCAGCTTTCCGATCATGCGTCACCATCACGACGGTGATGCCTTCTTCCTTGTTCAAACTCGACAGAAGCTTCAGAACTCCTTCTCCGTTCGTTTGGTCTAGATTTCCCGTCGGCTCATCCGCCAAAATAAGTTCAGGCTTCATTGCAAGGGCTCTTGCGATCGCAACGCGCTGCTGCTGCCCTCCGCTTAGCTGTGACGGGAAGTGCGCCGCTTTGCCCTTCAGATTGACGTCTTCAAGCAGTTGATTGACTCTCGTTGCGATCTCCGTCGCCGGTGCCTTATTGGCAGACAAAGAGAGGCCGACGTTCTCCGCCACGGTCATCACAGGAAGCAGCTGATAATTTTGGAACACGAAACCTACTCTCGTTCTGCGAAACAATGTCCTTTGTTTCTCGTCCAGATCGTTCAATCGAACTCCATCGACTGTGACATCTCCCGAGGTAGGAAGGTCGAGACCGCCGATCAGTTGCAGCAGCGTGCTCTTTCCCGAACCGCTGGGGCCCATGATGGCAATGAATTCCCCTTTTTTGATGTGAATATTGTTCTCCTTCAGGGCGGTGTAATTCCCCGCTTCCAAGGCAAACACTTTAGATACTTTGTTCAGCTTGATCATGGCAATATCGTCCTCTCCATTGATTTGTTCTTTTTTGTCAATTGGTCTGAAGCTATTCTAATGCGGAAACAAACTTGCAAACGCGCAAATGATGAATAGGAGGCCGCAAATATTTGCGTTCTACGCGCAAAAGCTGCGGCTACGCCGGACCAAACAAAAAGGCCGGCATAAAAAAAAAGACCGGTTTCTCCGGCCTTTCACACTGGTTAATATAAATCTTCCGCTGGAAGTATGCCTAAGCTCTTGGCTTTTTTGATGACGTCAACCCGAGAGCTAACATGAAGCTTTTGGAAAATTTCAGTCAAATTATACTCCAATGATCGTTGGCTGATCATCAAGGTTTTGGAAATCTCCTTATTGCTTCTCCCTTTCGCCAGTTCCCGTAACAGTTTTTCTTCATCGGGAGTAATCGTCGTTTTCTCGCTCTCCGTGTCTCCAAGTACAACAATTTCCTGGCGCCTTAGCTGCTTGAGCAGCTGCATCGGAATAATAGCCTCTTTCCTAGCAGCACAACGTATAGCCTGAATCAGTTGTTCTCGAGTGGACGTTTTGGCAATGAAACCGGAAACTCCAGATTCCATGAGCAAATTGAAATGAGGGGCGATATCAAATCCCGAGTAAATAAGGATGACGGCATCCGAGACGTAGTCAAGCACTTTGCGTGTCAGATCGGCTCCGTTGGTGTTCGGCATGTATAAATCAAAAAGCATCACGTCGAACTTCTTCAGGCGTATCAAATCAGGCACGCAATAAACATCCGTCTCTATCGTAACATTCATATCCGGTTCGGATTCGATCAGCATCTTTGTTCCTTCGACAACGGATCTATGATCGTCAACCAATAAGATTTCCATAGCGCTCACCTTTAAGTTGTGTAGTTATCGGAAGTGAAATCGTGACGTGAAACCCTTGTTGCGGAGCAGATTTCAATTCCACTTCCCCTTCCAAGCTAAGAACCCTCTTTTCGATTCCTGCAATGCCCATATTCTGAAATGAACCTTCAAAAACGGTTAAATCCATTCCGATGCCATCGTCCGAATAGGAAAAACGAATCTTCTCTTTCTCGCTTGTCAGTGACATGGTTACTTTATTTGCCCGGGAATGTTTTGTTGCATTGTTGAGTAATTCTTGAACAATCCTATAGACACCCAGAATTTGTTCCTCCGTTAACGTATACTCCAGTTGTTCGGCAGAGAATTCAATTTCATAGTTGGAAAACATTCGCGTATACGAGAAAAGACTCTTTACTGACTCCACTAGCCCCATTTTAAGGAGGAACGGGGGACGCAGCTCATTGCAAGTTATGCGAATCTGATGAATGGCATCCAAAAGCCCCTCTTCGATTTGCTTAAGCTCAAGGCGAGTTTCCTTAGCGAATGTAGCGGAAGAACGTAGTGATTCAAGCTTGCGATACCAGATAATCAAATCTTGCAGCACCGAATCATGCAAATCGCTGGAAAGCGAGGCCCTCTCCTTTTCCGATAAATTAAACAGCAATCGTAACATCCATTTTGGCGTTTCATTTTTCGCTACCATATCCTCAAGGCGTCTCATCAAATCTTCAATTAAGTGAAGGTTATCATACAGAATAGTGACATAATGAACGGCCGTTTCAAGCCATTCCTCCTCGATCTTAAGCATCGGGATATTCATGCAGATCCTTAAAAAGACCGGTTGCTGCTTCTCGCCGATTTTGATCCAGATGCCCCCCCTGCTGATGATATCGTGTTCATGTCCCCGAGGCACTTCTTCAATGGATACATCGGTGATATGCAGTACTGCCTTTACCTCGTCTATGAGCCTGTTCTCGAGTTCCGATACCTTCATGACGTTTGCGAGGTCATTAGAGAAGCGATTCAAACTCTGTTGGAGAGTTTTATACCGTTCTTCGCTTTGGATCAGCTCTCTCTCTTCTCTTTTCCGTTCCGTAATGTCCTTTACGATACCATGGATACCATGTAATTCATCGGAAAGGAAAATGGGGACAAATGTAATACTTACGATTTTCTCTCCTTGTTTGGACTTCATGATCCGGCATTCAATATCCCTCGACTCTTTCTGTTGGATGACATGGAATAGAGCTTCATACACAAACTCGTGATCCTCATCCATAATTAATCCCATAAAGCAACGATCGTACAAATTGTCGAATTGAATGCCGGTTATGTTTTCAAAAGATCGATTAGCATTGACAAAATAAAATCCGCTCAGATCGATAGAAAATACTCCATCCAAATTGTTTTCAAACAAAGACTTATACCTCTGCTCGCTTTCTTCGAGTGCCAGCTCGGAACGCTTCTTTTCGGTAACATCCATCAATATGGCGTCGAACCGCTCGACTGCTCCCGTATAATCCAAATATGGATGGATCGTCATTTTAATCCATTTGGTTTCTTCACCGTGGAGCAATCGAAATGTTTTAACGACGGGTATTCCCATATCAAGTTGGAACTTCACCTCATGCATGAGGGCAGCGTCATCGTCCGGGTGCATGTGTTTATGCATAATGATGGGACTTGCCATAATGTCTGTTTTGGACAAGCCAAACATCTTCCCGACACTGTCGGAACAGAAGGTTAAACGGGAAAAATCCTTGTCGGTTGACATCACTCCGGCGTTTATATTATCCAATATATTTTCCAGCAACTTCTCCGTCTGTTTCCGCTCGGTCACATCTCTGGCAACAGCCACAACATATTTAACATGACCTTCGCCGTCCAAAACTGGCTTTACCCGGGCCTCAATATGAACTGTATGACCTTGCGCGTGCACGAGCCGATACTCCAATTGCACAGGCAACTTCTTTCGGACAGCCTCAGCATGCAATCGGCGCACACGATCCCTGTCTTCGCGATGAATGACATGGAACGCGTCCATCCCGACGTAATCTTCAACATCGTACCCAACAAGCGACTTTATTGAAGGAGAGACATAGTGAACAATGGCTTCATTATCTACCAGAACAATCGTATCTAATGTATTCTCCGCTATGATTTGGTATTTCTCATCGGATTGCACGACGGGATTATATTTCAATACCACACTAAATGCAATTGTTTCATCAACATCGTTATAAATAGGGGTCTTTTCTTCTTCAAAATCGCCATTTTGGGATGTCAGCTTATATTCCGCTGCGTTTCCAAATAATTTCTGAAACTTGTCGTTCGCCCATATGATTTGATCATTTAGATCAAGGAAATATATTGGAACTGACATGTTCTTAAATAGCTGCTTGGCACTTTTAAGAGCATCATGAATTTGATCCATACAATTTGATTTCTCCTTGTAGAAGGATATCTAAACCAAGTGACTTTCTTTTAAGATTATTATACCTAACCCTGTATGGCTAAGCGCGCAAAAAAATAGCATGCCCCCGCAAATACTGAAGGGCTTTTCCCGATTAATTGAAATATGGGCGTTATGCCAACAATAGAATGGTGCTTTTCAAACTCTTGATCTAATGTTTTTTTTGGACTACACAGATATTCGACGACAATATAAACAGTCGCAGAGTACCGACGGTCATGCCGGTGCCCTGCGACTTTTTGGCGCGTATCGGATCGAGAAACTTAGTTCATTGGGCTTCCTTGTCGGCCGAGGGACCGTAGATGCCCGGCACCGGAATATCGAGAAGCCGCAAGTATACCCCGAGCTGCGCCCGGTGGTGGACCATGTGGCTTAATCCGAAGGTGCGGAGCGCGATCGCCCGCGGCTCGCGGAGGATTATATGGTCGCCGTGGCGCAGCGTCCATTCCTCGCCGAGCGTTTTCTCGTCGCATTCGGGAAGCAACTTTTCAAACTTGTCGACGTTCGCGTCGAAATCCTCCAGAACGTCAGCGCGTTTCTCCAAAGGCTCCCGCCGCAGCGGCACGGTCGAAAGATCGAACTCCGGGTACTGAATAATCGCGATTTGCCAGTTCAGCAGGTTGATCAGGTGCGTGGCCAGCCCGCCTAGCGTCATCGATTTCACGTGCGGCTTCCACGACATATGCTCCTCGGGCAAGCGTTCCAGAATGCGGCGCGTAGTGGCCAGTTCATGCGTTGCGTCGCCGACGATCAGTTGTTTGACCAATGGCAATGGCGAAGGATATCCTATTGTTTCTATTTCCGCCAAAAAGTTGAACAGTCTGCCTTATCCAAAATATTGAACTCGATCATTTTCTCAAGTAATGAGAAATCAAGCGGACTATCCCACTGGATACGTACCAACTCCTTGGTGTGATCATAGCCAGCCTGCACAATTTCATCAGAAAAATGATTAATCCCTGCCCTTTCAGGGGCAACAGCCAAATGATGTTTGGCTACGCTAAAGCCAATAATAAATGTTCCGTGATCGGTAAACATAGGCTGATTCCACGCAATTTTTGGCATTAAATTCGGAAATTTCTTAGTTACCCAACCCAAAATTTCTTCCGTTCGGGCCCGATGTTGCGGGTTATCAATACGCGCTAAATAGTCTACAAAAAGTTCCATGTTGTTCCCTCCTAAAATAAAATTATGTCATGCAGAGAAGTTCCTCAAACCCATACGTCGTTAAAACTACAAACTTTAATCTCATTTTATCATGAATATGAAGTTTTCGATGTCGTCAAAAAAAGGAGCGAACGGAATTCCGTTCGCTCCTTTTGACGCTATATGCGATTACTTTTTCATTGCTTTCATAGCGTCGCTGATTTCTTTGTCGTATTCCTTACCGCCTGCTTTTTCCCATCCGCTGATCATTTCTGCGTAACCTTTTTCATAGTCAGGAGCGATGATCGCTTTCGAAACTCCCTCATACAAGGCTTTCTCAATTGCGGCTACACTCTTTTGTGCAACTGGTCTAGGAGAATCGATTAGTATTTCCGATTTTCCGAATTTCTTGAACGAGTCATACATCTTCAACATCAAGTCCGCATATTCTTCTTTTGCTGCTGGAGTAGTCCAATCCGGGCTATTAGCAACAAGTTTCTGCAACTGCTCTTTGGTGTATGGCGCAACCCCTTGTTGAATTATTGCAAGATCGCCGGATCCGGATACCCAAGTTGTTTTCTTGTTAGCTTCTGGATCAATTGCGATGCGCAGTCCGCCATCATCTTTCCAGTTAACGCCTTCTATTCCTGATGATACGGTTGCGAGGTTCTTCGGTTGAACCATCCAGTCCAAATATTTCACTACAGCTTCAGGGTTCTTGCTAGCTTTCGGCACCGCGATGAACATCCCGTAATCGGCTGCAATCGGCTGACGCTGAGTGCCGTCTGCACGTTTGAATGGCTCCAAGGTTACCCATTGAGCAGTAGGAACGGATTTACGTGTATTAACATTCATAGTTATTGATGCCTCGTTGGAATCAGTGAAACCAGCTACACCGCTGTTGATTTGTTGCGTGTATTGCTGCGAGTTGATGTCCGTTACGAATTCCTTCGAAATCAAACCTTCTTTATACAATTTATTCATCCAGCCAAAGAACGCTTTTCCTTCAGGTCCAGCTACACCGGAAGTGAACACACCATCCTTGTAGTTACCGTTAGGAGCATAGAATTGATTACCTGGTCCATCGTTGTTGACGCCAAATCCGAACATCGGTCCGAAGAAGAATCCTTTAGCGGATTGGTTGATGGCTGGCATAGCGAACGGTACCACTTTATCTTTACCGACGCCGCCCGGATCTTGTTCCTTGAACGCTTTCAATACCTGATAAAGCTCTTCGTTGGTGGTCGGCATTTTCATACCCAGCTTGTCGACCCAGTCTTTACGAATTTTCATATGGGCGCCTGCATAAGTGTTAGCGCGTATGGCCGGAATGGCATACCGTTTTCCTTTGTACATACCTGCTTGATCAAGCGCTTTTTGGTTGTTCTTAACCAAAGCCGGATATTTGGCAAGGTAGGAATCGAGCTCATGCAAACCGCCTTGCTCTGCGAATCTGAAGATGGTGTCGATCGAATAAGTGATGATTACGTCTGGAGCCTCACCGGAAGCCATCCATACATTCAACTTCTCGGACTCCTGTGCTCTAGGCAGGGAGACGAATTCGACGTCGAGTCCGATTTTCTTTGTCTCGTCGATTACGTATTTGATAATCGGGTTGTTGCCCAAGTTTTGACCCTCCGGCGCATTGGCACGATCCCATAGCGTTACACGGAGTTTGACTGGCTTCTCAGGTTCTTTACTAGGAGATGGCGTGCTGCTGCCGCTAGGTGATGGTGTTGCTGCGGGTTCCTCCTTTGAACAAGCCATTAGAACCCCTGAAAGCATTAGTGTCATTGCCAAGCTTCCTACTACCCCTTTTTTTACCACCCTTACCATACCGCTTTCCTCCCCAGTTCTTTATTACAGGAATATATCTTCCAATGGGCTTATGCACCCACTTCCTGTCGGAAAAAATTTCTTGATAAGCGCTTACATTGCAAATATAAGCGTTTTCAATGAATGAAAATATTATACAAACTTGACATTTTGTTAGTTATTTTGCTTTTTTCGGTATTTATCCTTTTACTGACCCCAGGAAAGATCCCTTAACGAAATACTTTTGCAGGAAAGGATATACGATCAGAATCGGAACGGTAGCGAACACAATCGTAGCGGATTTCAGCGACTCCTCAATAACATGGAGTTTATCTTGGTTCTGCATCGTCTCCAAGGACGTATCCATCTGTGCAAGCAGTAATATGTTCCGCAACTTCACCTGTAATGTATACAGTTCCGCTTTGTCGATGAACAGTACCGCACTGAAATAAGAATTCCAGTGACCCACCGCATAAAACAAGCTTATGGTTGCCAGAACGGCGCCGGAAAGAGGGAGCACGATCTGTACTAAGTACCGTATATTGCCGCAGCCGTCCATAATAGCCGCTTCACGCAGTTCATCAGGAAGATTCTGAAAAAATGTTTTCATGATGATTACATTGAACGCGCCAATTAATCCGGGGATCATGATGGACCATAAGGTATTTAACATACCCAGTGATTTGATCAGCAAGTAACCTGGAATTAACCCTCCGCTGAATACCATGGTCACAATCATGAAGTTCATGAAATATTTGCGACCCTTGAAATCTCTTCTGGAAAGAGGATACGCGGTCGTTATGGTGAACAGCATGTTAAGCGCAGTACCCACAACTGTAACATAAATCGTTACCCATAACGACCGGATGATATTGGCATCGGTAATAACAGATTTCATCGCATCCAGCTGGAACTCTACCGGCCAAAGCACTACTTGCCCCGTCTGTATGGCATGACTGCTGCTGAAGGCGTTCGCAATCGTATTGACAAAAGGAAAGATACAAATGAAGGTGAACAAAATGAGCAAGCTATAGTTAACGATGTTAAAGCTTACATCCCAACCGGAATGCTTGCCGAATATGCGGCGTCTGTATCTTCGTGTTTGTTCTGTAGTTGCCATCTCTATAGTCTCCTTTTCATTCAAAATTACCAAAGTCCTTCGTTGCCGAGTCGCTTGGCAAAATAGTTCGCTCCAAGCACAAGAATCAGGTTGATTACCGCTTGCGACATCCCGATTGCCGTTGTTAAGCCGAACATTCCTTGCTTAATCCCAGCGGAGTAGACATAAGTACTGATAACGTCAGCGATATTCATTACAACAGGATTCTGCAAAGCGAAAGGATGCTCAACCCCAATTGACACCATATGACCTACATTCAGAATGAGCAAAACTACAACGGTAGGCATAATTCCCGGCAGCGTGATATGGATCATCCTCTTCCATCGGCCAGCACCATCGATATTAGCGGCTTCGTACAAAGAGGGATCAATCGTTGTCATGGCAGCCAAGTAAATAATGGTACCCCATCCCGCGCCAGCCCAAACACTGGACAAGGTATAGGTAATGACCCACCAGACCTCTTCGATCATGAAATAGATTTCTTCCATGCCCATGAATCTCAACGTTGCGTTAACGATCCCATACTTAGGGGAAAGCAGATTCAGAATGATCCCGCCCATAATGACCCATGACATAAAATGAGGCAAATACAGCAGCGACTGTGTTATCCGCTTGAAATATTTGGCTCTGACCTCATTCAGCAAAAGCGCTAGAATAATGGGAGCCGGAAACCCTACAATCAGACCAAGAACGTTAAGCAGAAGTGTGTTGCGAACAATTCTGTAGAAATCCGGGATCTCCAACATCGTTCTGAAGTGCTCAAGCCCGACCCAATCTGAAGCGAACACGCCTTTGAAAATGTTGTAATCCTTAAAAGCGACGACTAGACCAAACATCGGAATATAACAAAATACAAAAAAGAAAATAACGCCTGGGACGAGCAATAAGTACAAATCGTAATTTTTGAACAGCTCTTTCGAGAAAGCACTTCTTGTTTTTTTACTCGTTTTTGCTATTGCCGGAAGTTTTTGTGTTTGTGCTTCCATACCCTCTCTCCTCTACTGCAGTTTCTACCCACCAAGTGAAAGCGTTTTCTCTATACCAATTAGGCCATTGCCATCTAGCGTATTGCAAGTATACTAATTGGTGTAAGCGTTTTAAATGTAACGATTTTTACTTTTTATTAGTTTTTTTTACTTATTCGCGGCTGGATTAGTATTCCTTAACGGGATTTAATAGTCTTTGTGCCCTTTTCTTCCATCCAGTGTTCCATATGCTCTCTTATGGTTTCCAAAGTATGACGTTCCTCAATAGGCATCGTGCGGACGAATGTCCTCGCTTGTTCTTCGCGCAGTTTGCTGCCCTTCTGTTTAACATAATTAACAAATTCATCGAGAGACCGCTCATCGCCATGATGGCGCATCAGCTTCTCCACCCATTTATGCCCAAAGCTGACATGTAAGGTCTCGTCCGCCAGATCGAACCGCAGCAGCTCAACAGCGAGATCATCCCCGCCCACTTCTTGGGCCAACCGCTCAAGATAATCTGGCTTTACCTGAAAGCTGCCCGGTTCATACCAACAGGTTACCGCTGCATAACGCTCATAAGGCTTAAGCTTCATAGAGCTCATATATGTGGCGACCCATACCTCGAACTCCTCGGGTTTGAAGCCCAGCGCCTGCATCAGCTTGAAGCCAAATTCGGAATGGCGCGCTTCATCCCATGTATGGCGGGCAACGTCGTAGTAGAATTCCCATGGCATTCCTTTGATCTCGTACAAAATCGGTGATATATATTCGGCCGCATCCATTTCATTGTAAAGCCAGACAGCAAGGGCTGCCCGTTCCACGCTTGGATCGCCTTTGAGATTGTGGGACCACAAATAACCTTCGATCGGATGCTCGTACGAATAGTGGGAGTCGGTGGTGCGGTGCATGACTTCCGGCGGTTCATAGCTGTGACCGGCAAATCTCCTTAGTTTGTCCACCGCTTCAGATGTCACCGTTTCACTATAAAGACCGCCAGCTGCCATCAGCAGCTCAGCAATGTGTGTGGTCCATTCATGTAAAGGGCGGGGTGTTTCCCCATATATTCGGTGAAGGAATTCGGTGCCTGTCTGGATCTGATCCGATAATGTACCAATCACTTCTTCCAGGATGTGTACAGTAGGTCGATCAGACAGCTCATTGGTCTGCTGCTTGTAAGTCAGATAAGCGTCTTTAAGCGCAGGAAGGAGGACTGTATAGAGCACTTCCACAAACGGGGCCTCATCCCCCGCGAACATCGCCTCCTCAAGAAGGGCGCTCAAATTGTCTTCGAGTGCGGCGTCCGGCTTGCCTCCCGGCATTTCGGCCAGCCGACGGCGCAGTTTATCCACATGGGTCGTCCATTCCCACAAATGGCGGGCTGCCATATATTTCGCTTCTGCATGGCGGAGCCTCGAGATCCATGCTCCCATCACACGGATTAACTGACGTTCGAATGCCATCGGCCGACGTAGACTGACGGCTTGCGGGATTCTTCGCAGCTCCTTCTTATTAAGCGGCTTCGGTTCGTTCGAGTTCAGCATATTGCTTCCTCCTAATCGATGAGTAGTTCATACATCCCTTGCAGACAAATCTCGGCATGGCGCATCATATCGTCCATGTAAATGAACTCATCGGCCTGATGTACGCGAGTGTCTACGCCGCCAGGCAACCCAGCGCCAAAAGCGACGCCGTTATTACGCAGCTTGCGGGCATATGTACCCGCGCCCATGCGCAGCATCGCGGCTTTTTCACCGGTGATTTTCTCATAAGCGCGGCTTAAACGCACAATGACCGGATGGCTCTCCGGCACGTAAACAGGAGTAAGATGACGCGTCTGTTCAACATCGATGCCACGTGATTGTGCTAGGCGCTCGAGCTCAGACAATAGATGTGCGCCGTTATAGCTAATAGGGTAACGGATATTACACAGTGCTTGTGCCCCATGGATGTCAATGGAAACTGTACGCAGAAACACAACCAGGCTTCCTGATACGCCGTCGCTGCAGGCGATGCCGAGCGACCGCCCGTCTGTCTCCATGCCGATCTTCTCGTGCAGGAATCGCAGCAAGCGATCCCTTCCTGTATCCAGTTCCAGTGCAAGCAAGAAGGCAACCATATTCGCAATGGCATTGCGCGAGCCTGTTGGGCTTCCTTCCACGAGCTCGTTGCCTGCTGTAAGCTCCAACACCTCAGCTGAAGGGTAAGCGGCAGACAGGTTCGCATAAGAATGAACGGCTTGGCGGAGTCGTTGCTCCTGATCTTTGTCCAGATGGACAAGCGACAGCTCCGCCGTGCAACGATTCGGAATCAAGGTAAGCATATTGCCGCCTTGTAAAGACAAGATTGGGAGCAGCGGCCTTACGGAAGACTCCTCTTGCTCAGTCGAGAACACAACGTTCATATTGCCCATCTCTACATTGAAAATCGGATAGCCGGCATCGGGTGCGAATGCCATATCAGGAAGCGGCTCTTTCTCGAAATAGAAGTCGAGGTCTTTCATTCCGCTTTCCTCATTCGTCCCGAAGATCAACCGGAGACGGCGATTGCCGATTATGTCCAGGTCCTTCAGTGTTTTGAGCGCATACAACGCGACCACAGCAGGTCCCTTGTTATCAGAAGCCCCTCTTCCGATGATCCTCCCCTTGTCGATGAGACCGCTGAATGGCGGGTAGGTCCATCCATCGCCTTCGTGAACCGTATCCAAGTGGACAAGCACTGCTGCCAGTTCATTGCCTTGACCGTATTCAACATGACCTGCGTAACCGTCCACGTTCTTCACTTCGAAGCCGAACGATTCGGCCAACCTGAGCATGTATTGCAGGGCCCGGTCGACCCCGATGCCGAACGGCTTACCCGGCTCAGGGGTGTCCATAACGCTGCGTATTTGTACCAGCTCCGAGATGCCGCTTGCGATCTCGGCACGATATTTGTGAATTTCATGTCCTATGATCAAGAGCATGCGTCCCCGCTTCCCTGTTTATTAATAACATTAAAAATGGAAGATTCTCCTACATCTCATTCAAGGCGCGGTCCAGATCACCCATAATGGAATCGGCGCTCTCTAGTCCAACCGAAATACGTATAAGCCCTATTGGAATGCCCGACTGGATGGACGTTTCTTCGTTCACCCATAAACCAGGAGAGTTAATCAGACTCTCGAAGCCGCCCCAGCTTGGGCCTTCTTCGAAGTACTGCAGGCTTTTCATCATCTTCATAATCTGCTGTTTATCGCCTTTCGGGACGAAGCTCAGCAGTCCGCAATAGCCGGACATTTGCTTGCGGCCTAGCTCATATTGCGGGTGACTCCGCAGCCCTGGATAATAAACAGCAGACACTCTAGGATGTGCCTCCAGAAAGGCTGCCACCTTCATTCCGTTCTCCTGATGCTGCTTCAACCTGACCGGCAATGTGCGCAGACTGCGGATCAGCAGCCAAGACTGATGCGGATCCATGACAGCCCCGAACAAGCTTCTCTCATTGTTCATGATAGAGTCCAATACATCCTTGCTTCCTACGATAACGCCGCCCAGAATATCACTGTGTCCGCCCATATATTTGGAGGCCGAGTGAACCACAAGGTCGATTCCATATTTCAATGGATTCTGGTACAGCGGCGTCGCCCATGTGTTGTCAATGATCGTTGCAATCCCATGATATTTCGCCAAGGCAGAGATGGCTTCCAGGTCCTGGAGAGTGAATATATTGGAGAGCGGGCTCTCCAAATATATAATCTTCGTATTGGGACGGATCGCCTGCTCGAATTCCTCCAAGCTTTCCCCTGAAACAAAAGTAACCTCACAACCAAACTTCTTCATGTAAGTCTCTAGAAACACCTTCACGGGCAAATATACCGCTCTTGGACAAATAACATGGCTGTCTTTTTCCAGGTAATGGGTTAGAGCAGCACTAATGGCCGCCATTCCCGAGGAAAAGCATCGGGCTTCCTCCCCTTCTTCTAGAGCCGCAATCTTCTTCTCCGCTATCTCAGTCGTCGGATTGGAGACACGTGTGTAGTTGTAGCCGTGATTTACCGTTTTCCTTGTAAACAGGGTGTTCTGAAAAATCGGAGGGACAATCGCCCCCAGATAACGGTCGTACTCGTCGCCCAGATGGGCGCAAATATCTTCTTTGCTCCATTTGGCATCCTTATCCATATTCATATATCCCATCCCCTTGCCTTTAGTTACTTGCTGCAGAGCAGGAACCATCCCATGCCCGCCACTTGTGGTCAACGATCGCCCAGCTTCGCGATTCGAACTGATAGGAGGACAGCTTCGGTGTTGCGAACAACTCCTTACCATCCAACTCGATCCGGCTGCCGTTCATGAAGCCATATCGGACCTCGCTTGCTCCTTCAAGCACATAAGCAAAATCTGCATCGGTTACTACTCGTCCATAGTTCACTTTTCCATCCTCCCACGTATACCGCGGGTATAGAGCTTCATCAAGCAGCCCTTTCTCAAGATCCAGCTTATACGACAGATGGAAGTTCGTTGTGCTCCCGCGGTAAACCAGTGATAGTGCATCGTCTGTCTCAGACTGATAGGCGATGGAGACGCGTCCAGTTACCTGGTCTGCAAGTTCGCTCCGGCGATGAGGGGTCAGCACCGTGACATAAGCGCGCATGCTGCCCTGCTCGACTGTTCCCGATTCCACCTCGTATAGCATCACGGCGTCCCCGTAACAGCGCTTGATCGCCTCCTGACCTATAGTGTGGCGGCTGCCAGGAAACTCAATGGCTAGTGCCCATTCGTTACGGTTGATGTAAGGGCTCTTGTCACCCGGCCCCCGGTAAATATGCGGTACGCAAGTATCGAAGAAGCCGTCACCCTGCTCTAGCACCATTCCGGTGTGCCACAGATTGGCTGTCGTAGCGGTCTGTGCCGCTTCAGCTCTTGTCCAGTCAACGACAATGAAGACGCCATCTTCTTTTATATACGTCATATTCCGATCCCAAGTAATCTTCCGAGCCACATCGTACAGTCGCGTGCGGCTATACTCGAGCGGTTCGAACTTCTGCATATGGAGCTTCTCGGTAACCGCCTTTTTATAATGACCATGATCATGCAGGAAATCGTAAACGCTTCCGTCAGGAAGCTCACCCTCACGGAAGACGAGTCGGTTATGATATATATCGTTGCGGTATTTGCCGTTTGGCGTCTGCTCCCTGTAGCCGCCTTCGTACAACAATACATTGCCGTCTTTGATCAGCATGCTTACTGAATTCTCGTCGCTATGCCCGTGATGCGCTTTTTCCGCTTTTACGGAAATCGTATTTCGCAAATAGTTGCGAGCCGAGTATGCATAATTGCCCTCATCGCGATAATTTAGCAGCAGGTAGGTGTCTTCCTCGTTCCAGCCATCGCGGAACACGATCTTTTTGCCAATCACATCCTCAAGCAGCTCTTCGCTCCCCCAATCTGGCTTCACCGCTGCCACATCATCGTCCGCCCATAGATAAGCATAGGTCATATAGGCGGCTAGACCGATCGAGACCTGGTCGCCGGCGAAAGCCATTCCGAACTCGAATACTTGGTCGGCCGCATATTTCATATGCCCATCTTGATAAGCAGCGGCGCCCTTTTCCAGGCAAGCCAGCCACAAATACCAATAAGAACCGAAATGAGAATCCCCATAATCGGGAATCAGCCCTCCAGGGGTCAAAATTCGAACGAAGTAATCGTAGTAATATTTGGTTTGCGGCAGCTTGAAGTATTCTTCCTCGCGACCCGCATATCGGGCATATTCCTGACAGGAGCCCAGCCAAAGGGGGAGATAGAGCTGTGCATCCTCGATTGACCATTTGCCGAAAGATTCCTCCGCCAAATACGTCCTCATCTTGTTCCATTGGCTTGTTTCCTCTGTTTCGCCTAACGCTTCTATTGCAAGTGAAAGAGTCCAGACACGCAGCATGGATCGGTTATGAGCGCCCCATTCCGGGTAATGGAACAAACTATCTATGCAGCTGCGGATGGATTGCTCAATACGCAGCTTCTCCTCCGGATTCACAACACCGCTGTCCTTGATGAACAGGTACCCGTATAGAAAATGTGGAGCCTGGAACATCGCCTCCACTACCGGCACTCCCTTGGCATATTCGGGATGTCTCTGCAAGTTTTCTGCAGGAACGATTGACAAGTAGGTATCCGCTTCCAACAGCACTTCTTTGGCCCTATACGCGTAATCAAGATCACCGGTGACATGATACATGAAGCCTTCCAGCTGTACTTGGACGGGAATAATTCCAGGCGCGGTATACATGCCGAGAAACTGGTCCGGTTTATAAGCTTGCTTCCAATTGTTAATGGACTCGCTATAGGTTTCACGGCCGTGAATCAAGGCTACCTTGATGTAAGCCAGGTACTTCGATTTACTCATCGTCTCTCCGCCTTTGCCACACGAAATGTTTGTACATCTGCATCGTAGGAATAAGAATTATCATGTACGTTAACGGATAACGATTTCTGCCCAGATCACCGTGAAATCGCCCTTCGCCGCCAGGTCGATAACGTTATATCCGGCATGGACTGCGCCTTGCGGAATTCGGAAGCTATATACTAGCCCTTCCGGCCGAGGCTTCCTAAGGCTATACGTTCCGGCGAAAGCGCACTCTGCTCCGTTTAAGCGTATTACACAGCTGTCTTTCTCAAGCATTTCGCCTTCTTGAACGCCTATCAGGATCTCCGCTTCGCCCGTTTCGGGCTTCGACCCAATATGAATGCGGAGTGAAGCATGTGAGTCGTTCGCGCATACGATTGGAAGCGCAATGGCGGTTGGTTCACCTGGAGCCCACGTATCCGCATAAGTAACTACATGCCGTCTTGGCTTCCCAGCCAAAGTCTCGAGACTTCCCACTTCCCTCACCAGTTGGGGATAATCGGACAAGTCTTCTATTGTCGTATCCGAATCCATATAGTTGAACAGGTAAATCGAATCAGCACCGCGCGACAGAAGTGATGCCGCGGCTCCTCGCACCGTCTCCAGCGAATTCGTCTGGCGGAGCTTCGAAGCTGGATATGCGCGAATAAGCACTTCCAATCCTGCCGCTAGCCGGACGCCCGTATTATCAAGCAGACGTTTCCATTGCTCGATCGGCATATCCGTTTCGATGGTCGCCCAGAACGGGGTTACAACAAGTAAGTCGATCAGGCCGCGGCGTGCCCATTCGACCGCGTCCATCCCTAGCCCCAAGGACGTGTGCGGTCTGGACGGCACACGAGCCGACAAGCTGATCTGATGTCCCCGCTTCTGTTCCCACTCGTCACAGAGAGTACGTACCTTTGTCATGAATTCCGTTAAGATGATAGCCCCTTCCTGTTCGAAGCCGGGCTTGAAATGATGAGTGAATCGCATCCAATCGAGTTCTAAGCCATCCGCATCATACCGCTCCAACATTTCCTGAATAAGCGAGAATGCGCGATCCCGAACCTCCTCATTTCCGTAATCTAACGCTCGATCCGTCCAGTCAGTGAATCTGTAGGGGACCCTTCTCAAGTCGGGACGATCGCGCCAAAAGCTGCTATGAAGCGGATGCTGCTCCTCATCGACGCTGTGTATATCATTCATTCTCATAGATAACCGGGATGAGATTCCATTTACGCGATTGCGTTCGATCCATCGAGCGAAAAGGTCGATCCCATCATTATGCAAACTCCAAGCAGTATGAATCCACTTACGAGTCCTTTCTCTCGCTGAAGGGGCGACCTCTTTCAGGAAAGGTTGATTGTCGCCGCCCTCCGGGTCATATCCATGCCAAAATGGTTCCCACACCTTACTTCCATAGGAGGTCCTCATTGCATTGACGTTCATGACCAGCTCTGTCACCTGTGTTCCAGCGTATTGGTCCGCCCAAGCATCAACCTCTTGAATCCCTGGATTCGAATCCCGACGATTCACGTAATAATGATTGCAATCTTCATTGAGCATTAATCCTTGCATATACGGATCTCCTCCTGTTCATTGTTTGATTACGAGGCCAGGAAGCGATACTGCGCTTCGATCAATCCGTGATAGATTCCCCGGTTCTCCAGCAGCTCTTCATGGGTGCCCTGCTCCTTGACCTGTCCATGATCGAGTACGACGATCTGGTCTGCGCTGCGAATCGTGCTAAGACGATGTGCGATGATGAAGGAATTGCGGCCTGCGAGAAGCGTCTTCAGCGCCTCCTGAATCTTGACTTCCGTTTCGGTATCGATACTGGCGGTTGCCTCATCGAGAATAAGAATCCGCGGATTCGCAAGCAGCGCCCTTGCGAACGAGAGCAGCTGGCGCTGTCCCATCGACAGCATCGAGCCGCGCTCCTCCACCTCAGTGCGGTAACCGTTCGGCAGCTTGCTGATGAAATCGTGCGCATACACCGCTTTTGCTGCGGCCATTACTTCTTCATCTGTCGCCTCCAGACGTCCGAAGCGGATGTTATCCATAATCGTGCCGGAGAAGATGAAGGTATCCTGCATGACAATCCCGATCTGTGACCGCAGACTGTCCAGCTTGACATCCCGCAGATCGTGTCCATCAATCAGCACCCTGCCTTGTATCGGGTCGTAGAACCGACACAGCAAGTTGACAATCGTACTTTTCCCCGATCCTGTGTGGCCTACCAACGCGATGGACTGCCCTTCCTCGACATCGAGACTGATGCCCTTCAAGGCAGGACGGCCGGCTTCGTATTCGAATACAATCTGGTCGAGTTGAATATGGCCTTTAACGGGTGGAAGAGCATGGGCGTTACGCTTCTCCTGCACAATCGGCTGCTCATCCATAAATTCGAAGATTCGTTCTGATGACGCCATCGCAACCAGTACCTGCGAATACATGGCCCCGAGACGATTGATCGGCTCCCAGAAATTGCCGATGTAGTTGGCGAAAGCCACCAACAGCCCAATGGTAATGGCTTCTGTCTCCACCAATCGTGAGCCATACCAGAACAAGATGAATGTACCCACCGCTGCTGTCATTTCAATTAACGGACCAAAGCTCACGTTCAGTGTCATCGCTTTGTCCCAAGATTTGCGATTAACCTCGTTCATATCGCCGAAGTAATCGATATTGTTGTTTTCTTGAGCGAATGCCTGCGTAACCCGGATGCCTTGAATACTCTCATTCAGGTGGGAATTAATTCTGGACTGGCGGGAGCGAACCTCCTGCCAAGCACGGCGAATCCTGCTCCGAAGCGTATGGGAGACGAAGAACATCAGCGGAACCGTAAGGATGATGGCAATGGCAAGCTTGAAGTTCAACAGCAGCAAAATAACAATAATTCCAACGAGCTGTACACAGTCGATCATCAGGTTGACGACACCATTGGTGAACAAATCCTGGAGCGCATGAATGTCGTTCGTGACCCTGACAAGCACGGAGCCAGCCGGCCTTTTATCGAAGAAGCGGAATGACAGCTGTTGGATATGCTTGAACAGGTCGAACCGCAGGTCATGGATGACCTTCTGCCCGATTATGTTGGTGTACCTAGTGCGGAAGCGGTTCGCTGCCAATTGAATCGTATATAGAACAAGCATCGTAGTCACATATATGGCAAGCAAATTTCCGTTATTTCCGAGAAGTGCCCGGTCGATAGCCAGACTGATGAGGAATGGAATCGCCAGCTTCGTAAGCGCCCCGAGGATCATCATGACGATGACGATGGGCAGCAGCTGTCTGCTGTATGGCTTCATATACGCTGCCAAACGGCGCAATTGTCCCCAATCGAACGCCTTCTCCATTTCCTCATCCTCATGGTATACGAATCTTTGACCTTTAACCGGCTTACTCATGATAGACTAGCCCCCTTTCCTCGGCCTCCTGCTTTTTTGGCGCATTCGCTTCGTGCTGGATCCGATAGGTGTGTGCATAGTGTCCACCCTGGTTCAACAGGTCGCGATGAGTGCCCCGTTCGACAATTCGTCCTTCCTCCAGGACAATAATCTCGTCAGCATGCTGCAGGGAGGAAATCCGATGGGCGATAATAATAACGGTGCAGCCCTGGATTGAGGCGAGCCCCTTTTGAATCTCATATTCGGTCTCCATGTCAACCGCACTAGTCGCATCGTCCAGAATGAGCAGCTTCGGTCGTTTGATCAATGCTCTGGCAATGGCGATCCGTTGCTTTTGACCGCCCGACAGACCAAGCCCTCTCTCTCCGACAACGGTGTCGTACCCTTCCGGGAGCTCCATGATGAACTCATGTGCTTGCCCCAGCTTGGCGGCTTCCATGATCTGTTCCATACCGACATCGTCAACTCCATATGCAATATTATTGCGAATGGTGGATGAGAACAGGAACGTCTCCTGAAACACGAACGCCATCTCCCGACGCAAATCCTCGAGCCGCAAGTCGCGAATATCGCGGCCGTCAAGCGTAACCCGTCCCTCCGTGACATCATAAGCTCGCATCAATAGCTGAATAATCGTTGATTTGCCCGAGCCGGTACCGCCCAGAATCCCGATTGCAGTACCCGGTTTGACATCGATATTGAGATGTTCCAATGCAGGCACCTTACCTTCATAAGCAAAAGAAACATCCTCGAACTGGACTCGGCCTTTCACACTTTCCGCGGGCATTGGCTGCGCATCTTCCTTATCTTTGATCTGCACATAGTGGTGGAGCACCTCCAACACCCTCTCGGCAGACGTCTTAAACTGCGAATACACATTAATATGATGTCCGGTGTGCCATAATGGCCCGATGATATACCAGACCAGGCTGAAAAAAGCTACCAGTTCACCAAGCGTGAGCGCATCTTTCAGGACCAAATAGCCGCCAGCTCCCATAAGGATAACCACACTTAGATTGACCGTCCATTCCATCATTGGGATGTAATTCGACAGGATGTTCCCCGTGTGAATAGTGCTGTCCTTGTAGCCCTCACTGCGTTTGGAGAATTTCTCGACTTCATAAGGCTCCCTGCCAAAAGATTTCACCGTTCTCACACCCGAAATATTCTCCTGGGCGGTCGTAGTCAGCTCACTTACGGAGGTTCGGATTGACCGTAACGCCGGCTGAATCCGCGTCTGGAATCGCACAGCCAAATAGGCCAGCACCGGCATGGTGACGAGCACAAACAGAGCTAGCTGCCAGGAAATCGTGAACATGACGGCTGATCCGAACAGGATGCTGGCACAGAAGTTGAACATGTGCGACAGCTCGTAGCCCAGGAAATGACGGACCGCTTCCAGATCCCCTGTCAGCCGGGACATCAGATCGCCGGTCTTGGCTTTGTCATAATAAGAAAAAGAAAGCGCCTGCAATTTGCGGTATGAAGCATTGCGTAAATTCAAGGCAATGCGATTGCCTGCCCTTCCCCCGTAATGTCCAAAAGCAAACAATAAAGACACTTTCACGGCAACAGCTGAAATCATGAGGACGGCAAGCATGAACACTTTTCCGAACTGCTCTTTCAAAATAACGTCGTCGATCAAATAGCGCAGCAGTATCGGATACAAGAGACCCAGCGCAGTGCTGCTCAGGAGACAGACAGTGGCCAGTGCGATCAGCTTTCTCTCACCCTCATAATACTCTTTCAGCGATCTGAACACATTCATGTTGATTTCCCTCCATCGGCGTCATGCTCTCTTTGCCATGGTTTCAATTTGGGTTCATTTTAATGAAAAAAGGGAGGGGAATATATAGGAACTCCTTGACTTTTTATTAGAATTCTTGACATTGGAGGAATATAATCTGGTCAGCGAAACCTTCCTCCTAGTCCTACTCTCTAAGGCGGATCTTCCGCTTTACAGCCCATTCTTTCTCCCAATCCTGCTCTCTAAGGCTGCTTTTCCGCTCTACAGCCCATTCTTCCTCCCACTCCTTCTCTCTAAGGTGGATTTGAGGCTGCCGATACATTGTGAGTAATTCCACTCTTCGACTCTCCTTTAACTGCAAAAGCTGCAGTTATTTTTCAAGGATTCGGACCCTTTACCAAATTAACTGCATTTCGTGCCGTTAATTTTAACGTATCCGGCTCATCTCGCTACAAATCTAATAATTAGTTGCAGGTTTTGCAGTTATAACTCAAAAATACTGCATTTGAGATAAAATAACTGCAGGTTTTGCAGGTACTTCTCACGCTGTTTAGCTAGATAATCTGCATCTGCACCCTTTCCCTCCATAATGCTCTCTAAGATGGTTTTTCCGATCTATCGTGCATCCCAACAAAAAACCTTCCGATTGAACCGGAAGGTTGTAATACCAATCACTCCACATGCTGCAAGCCTTCGACCAACATCAGAAGTGTCATAGATTGCCCATAGGGCATCGGACATACGGCAATGTCCTTGTAGGATTGCAAGGTGCATCCCACCCTTGTCAGGTAGGATACGCCTTGGACGGCTCCGCTCGCATCAATCTTGCCCATCACCGCTCCCAGTGCCTTTAATCCGACTTCCTTATAAACTTCACTGATATATCCTTTGCGCACGGCCTTGAGGATGCTGTAAGCGAACACTGCTGTAGCCGATGTTTCCTCGTAGGAGGTAGGATCGTCAAGCAGCGTTGTCCACATTCCGCTCGGCATCTGGAGCTCCGTCAGCTTTTGAATCTGCCGCTCCAGTGAGGAGAGCAGGTATAATTCTACACCCATCGGGATCTTCATCATATCCAGGTAATCGACCAGCCCAGCCATATACCAGGCGTTGCCGCGACCCCAGAGTGCTTCAGCATAATGATGATGCTCCTCGAAGGTCCAGCTGTGGAAAAATAACCCCGTCTTCCTATCGGTTAAATACTTAAGATGGACTAGGAACTGACGAACACTTTCTTGAACATAGTAATCATTGTTCAACAGGATCCCCATCCTGCCCATGAACAGCACGGTCATATAGAGCGTGTCATCCCACAACTCTTTCTCTTTCTCGTTATTGTTCTCGCTCAGATTATCATTCATGGCGTATGTAATCCCGAATTCGGGTGTTCGCGGCATCTCATCGGCGGCATAACTGGCCCATTCCTCGCAGATCCGCAAATATTCGGGATGATGCGTTTCTTCGTAGATATAGCTGAGTGTAAGCAAGGGACACATCGTATTAATGTTCTTCGAAGGAAGTCCCTCTCGGATCTGATTATCGAACCAATCGGTCAAATATTGGATTATATCCCGATCGCGTGTTTCTTTGTAGTACAAGTACAACGAACGCAATCTGACTCCTTGCGACCAGTCCCATTGTTCACTGGCAAGGATGTTCATGGATGCGTCTTCCGGGCTCGCGACCCCCAGCCTTTGCATCCTGCCCATTATTTTCTGAATCATGCCTTCTATATCCTGCTTCTGCATTTGCGTTAGAGTCATGCTAAGCACCTCCCACGGCGTGTCTGCTTTGCTGCGTTATTCGATGACAGTGATCAGAATCTCCCATTCCGTGTTCTCGTGTTCTGAACTGATCTCAACTTCAATGTCCCGCGGTACGGTAACACGCATGACTGGCTTCTCCTCTTCCTTCGACCAGGCTACGTCTATGCGCCCATGAGGTGTCGGAACGATACCCTCCGCCCAACGAAGCTCTGTCTTCGGCGGACTTATACGAACCCTTTGGAAGCCATCCTCCAGCTTTTGGACCCCGAGCAATTGATTGCCGAGAATGAAAGCTGGGGCAGCAGACCAAGCGTGCGCATGACTTCTTGGAAACACGGTGAACGTTTCCCATGTAGTGGTAGCCCCATAACGAATCATGCGTCCCCAATCCGTACGGATCTGCGCAAGCATGCGGTCCAATTCGCCGAAGCGCTCCCACACCTCGAACAGATAGAAAGAGAAGAATGGCGTGCCGATCTGAATCCAATCCTCCGGCGGATCCATCAGCTTCGGCTCTATGACGGCGGCCTGCTGTTCGTTCAGACAATCGGCCAGATAAAGCAAAATATGGGTCTGAAGGCTGCGTGTCGTCGATCGCTCCCCTGTTCGGTGAATACCGTCCAGGTAGACCTGTTCCTCCTCGTCCCACAATTGCTCCTGAAGCGCACGCTTCTGTTCTCCCGCGTACCCTCTCAGCTCTACTGCTTCATCCCTCCATCCGAGACGGTCCGCCATATCCGCAGCGATGCTGTGGCATTGCGCCAATTGAGCCTGCTGTGCGGTCACTACGCCGACATACGGAATGTCGATCGGTGCCCAATCGAGCATATTCCACGAGCTGGTGTCGAACAGCCCGTCCTTATTTAGAAACCCGCGGTATGCTTCAAGTGTCAACCTTATCTCGGGGTAGATTTTCCCCAAGAACGCACTATCCCCGCTATAAGCCACATACTCCTTGCAAGCGATGATCCAGCTGAAGGTCCACATCGGAATAGCAGCCTGCCAGTCGGTAGGCAGCAAAGCGAGCAGCAGCGAGCTTTGGCTCCGCGATCGAGGCACCATCTCCAGGCAATGCCTGACGAGCTCATAGGAACCGAATAATTGGTAGTTCACGAGCGCACTTACACGACAGTCTCCTACCCAGAACACCTGCTCATAGGTAGGACAGTCGACGAATGTATCTTCCATGCACATCTGCGACGTATGACGGGAAATTTCCCAAATGTCGTTCAGCATGGGATCAGAGCAGCGGAACAGCGCCTTATCTGTAGCAGGGTAGCTAGATTGGTGCAACTGTAGCCGGTGAATCCTCACAGGGACATCTGACTCTCGTACAGTGACGATGAGATAACGGAATCCCATGCGGGTACCGCTTTTGAACGTTTGTCTGCCTTCCCGGCAGATGTACCGGAAAGCATTGTTGCAGCCGGACGTGTAGGCATTGGCTCCATTGACGCGATTCTCGAACCCGTAGACGTCGATTACAGTCCCCTGCGGAGCGTCGACTTCCAGCTCGATCGTCCCGACGAAGATTTTGCCGAAATCGAGAATCGTCTCGATATCTCCCCCTTCCGCCGGAGAGGGAAGCTCTGTCGGCAGCAAGTGATCATGAAGCATCCGTTCCGTCCGGTTTGTAATCGGATAACGTCGGACTACTTGTTTGCGCAGCATGAGGGAGTAGATCATTTGATTAACGTGCACATGCCGAGGTTCTACGTCCGAGCACATGTCTCGATACCTTTCGAATTCGGCAATAGTAGAGCATGTGCCTATTTGCTTCAGCAGCGGGTGATCGTGGTTCAAGCCTGTGCTCTTCTCAACACCGCCGTAGACAGGCTTGTGCCCATCTGCATAAGACTCTATTGTCTCGAATGGACCTATGGTGACGAATGACATGCCTTCCTTCCCAAATGGATGGGCGAATTCCAACCCGCTGGTGAAGTCCAACTCCATATGGGTGAACAAATCGTTATGTACGCCGCATATTTCCATCAGGAACAGATGCTCCCCCTCAGGAATTTCAATCGCAGCGTTAGGCTCATACCAGGTATGACCGATCTTGAATCGCCCCTGAACTCCATTCCATCTGGAATGAGCGAACGTCAACCGACCGGAAGTTAGCGCTGCTGCAACCAGCTTCACTGCTAGGAACCCGCTAAAAATCTTGGCATTAGCATCTCTTGAATGCGGATACAGATTGTCCCGCATATTGACCGAGATCACCTGCTGAATTGGAACGATCTCACTCAGACTGATTACTTGTTTGGGCCTCACGATCTGTGTCGCGAGCGGCTCAATATCTCTGGGGTACAGCGTTCCCCAAGGAGAGCTTCCGTAAGGAACTACAATGCTGCTCGGCTCCCACCCGCTATCATCATAGGAAGGATGCACCCAATCCTCGTCCATCGCACCCGCATCATAGATTTCCATCCAACCGATGTTCACATTTCGTTTGACCACATCGGCATCATAACCAGCATGTCTGCGATGCAGCCATGTCTCATCAGTCCCGATAATCTCCGTACCCGAAGCAGCGCCGCTTAACTGGAGGGCAGCGATCAGTCCGGCTTCATTTTCTACATATTGATAATTGGAATGGCCATAGTGCCATACTTTCACTGCAATTACATTCGCTCCCGCTCTGATCAGATGCGAAACGTCGAAGGTATCGTAATACCAATGGTCCGCCGTCGAACGGATCGGTCCTTCCCCCAGCTCTATGCCATTCACCCATAGTCGGAACTTGGTATCTGCAGATATGGACAATGTCGCTTGGTCTGCCTTCGCACCTGCCGCATGGAATGTTTTACGGAAGCAGATATGTTCGTTTACTGGCCGCCGGTCACCCGGCTTCCATATCCATTCAGCCTTTTCAAACATTGGATGCCCTCGCTTTCGCCTTTTGTCAATGCCTAGTATTAATGTAAATTACAGCGAAAGCGGTTACCATACGACATTTTTACCCTTTTATTAGGTTTCTTTACTTCTGTTCTTATACTCCTTGGGTGATTGGCCCTCAATTCTTTTGAATACCTGATAGAAGTAGGCATACTCTTTGTAACCGACCATCTCACCAACTTCATTGACCTTATTCTTCGGATCCATAAGCAGACGCTTGGCAGCTTCGATTCGGGCCTTAGACACGAGATCTACGAAATTTATTCCGGTTTCCGTTCGCAGCAGCCGGCTCAGGTAGCTCGGGCTCAGACCGAAATGATCAGCGGTTGAGGTCAAATTTATATTGTCCGCAATATGGCTGTTGATGTGATCAATGACCTTCTTCACCACGAGGGAGTACACCTTGTCTTCTCCTTCCAGCTTCTTTTTGATATGCCCAATGAATGATGCCAGATAAGATGAAGCCTCCTTCATACTCGACAGCCTGTATACCTCCTCCAGTATTTGATCAATGCTTTTACCAAGACCGAACTCGTCGCCGGTTACACGGAAATAGTAACGGGCTGCCACAAGACATACTTCTGACAGCAAGCCTTTCACGACAAGTATATTTCCTTCACTGTAGGCGGTAATTTGTTTGAGAAACCGCTCCAGATGTTCGATCATCTCTTCACTCGACTTGTTCTCCAGCATTTGGTTAAATTGTTCCAGATCCTGTATGATCGAGAACTTCCCCAATTCCTTCACCTGCTGGCCATGATCGGGGAACAGCACATGTTCCTCCGCTCGAAAAAAGCTTGAATCCATAATTTGCGACGCTTCAAGCGAAGCCTCCGGAAGCTCGAGAAGCGACTTGTATACGGAGCTGACCGCGATATAGCAGGATACATGATCTCGGGATTTGACTTCCTCGATGAACTCGCTGCAGAAGCTCTGCAGCTTCATCTTGATCTCCCGCTGCGGGAGTACCTTTGGGAATAAGCACACAAAAACAAGATCATCATTATGCATCAATTCAATCAGATCGAATTCTCGCTTGGCCGTTAATTCATGCGCCTGTTCGGAAAGACGAAGCTGGAGCTGCTGCCTAAGCTTGGCTGCGTTCATTCCGGTGCCGGCAGATTTCTCTTTGGTGCGCACAACAAGCAGCACATACCGGCTGAAAAGGATCTCAAGGTGTTTGGCTTGCTCCTGCACGTTGTCCGTTCCTGCGATTAGATCGCTGATCAGCTTGCTTCTAAGCGTCGGAATGGAGCTGGTACGTTGCTTCTCAAGCTCGACGAAAGCGGTGGCAATCTTGGCCGTATTCTCATTCTGCACGCGCCTGTTGTCGAGCTCCGCCACGGCGCTCGCTATTACCTTACTAAGCTCCTCGTTATTAATGGGCTTGACAATGAAATCATACACACCCAGGCGGACGGCCCGCTTTGCATATTCAAAATCCTGATAACCGGTAACCAGGATCGTCTTGGACATGGGAAATTCCGCGCTCATTATCTCGGCTAGATCGAGCCCGCTGAGCCCCGGCATCTTGATATCGGTCACAAGAATGTCCGGCTGCTGCTCCAGAATCATACGCTTCCCTTCGATGCCGTCCTCCGCCTGCCCGACCACTACGCAGCCTAGCTTATCCCAGGCGATAGTCTGCACAATGGCTTGTCGGATAAATGGTTTGTCATCAATCACCACCACTTTGTATTTCATTCGGAGCCCTCCTCAGTTATGATCGGCAGACGAATTCGAATCGACGTCCCCTGATTAATTTCGCTCATGATGCTTAATCCGTATTCTTCTCCGTACAGTATCTGAATCCGTTTGTGGACGCTGATGATTCCGACGTTCGTGTGTTTATCCTTTTGCTTCTGCTTCTGTTTCGAATCCTCTAGAGGGTTAAGCAAATGCTTCTTCGTTTCTTCGTCTATGCCTACCCCATTGTCGGACACTTCGAGATAGAGATCGTCATTTTTCTCCCAACAACCGATCGTGACAATGCCTTTGCCCGGCTTCTCCTCGATTCCGTGTTTGATCGAATTCTCCACAAGCGGCTGGAGGATGAATTTGGGGACCTTGAAGGACATCAAGCTGTCGTCGAAATGGTAATTCACTTCTATTTTGGGACCATAGATGATTTTATGAATGGACAAATAGTTCCTTATAAACTCTACTTCCTCCTGAAGATCAATAATGTCTCCCTTCTTGCTTATGCTCTCGCGGAGCAGCTTGCCCAAAAGGTAGATCATTTCGCTGATTTGATCATCGCCTCGCAGTTTGGCCAGACTATGAATCGACTCTAGCGTATTGTATAGAAAATGAGGGTTGATCTGGGCTTGCAGCGCTTTATATTCGAATTGCAGCGTGCGGTACTCGGCTTTTTGCTTGAGCAGCTTCTCTTTATAGATTGTATTGATTAGCTCTCCAATCTTCTCTGCCATTGAGTTGAATTTCTCCGCAAGCAACCCAACCTCATCTCTGCTTGTGGGTACAATAACCTTATGGGTGAAATCCACCGAGAAATTGGTCATGCTCTGAAGCAGCAGCCGTACGTTCCCAGTAATGTTTTTGGATATGATTACGGCCAGAATGAAAGCAATAAACAAAGAGACCAGAATCGTACTAATCGTCCACAGCTTGATGGCATCCGTGCCTTGCGTCAATTCATTAACGGCGATGACCTGGACAACCCTCCACTTATCATAAGGAGTCGTGATTATGGTAGAAAGGTAAGACTGCCCTTCGAACTGAAAGCCTTGATTCAGCGTCGGATTATCGTACATCTTGTTTTCCATGAAATAACGGGACGGTTTGGACACGAGCTTGTTGAATAACAGCGGCTCGAGCTCCTCGTTCAAGATCACAATGTTGCCCTTCGTCAGTTCGTCTACATTCGTGTAGATGCTGCTGATCATCTTGTTGTCTACACCGACAATAATGATGCCTACATAGCGATTGGAGGCGACGTCATACACTGCTTTTTCCATAAAAATAACGTTATTAGTCGCTGGGACCCAGGAGGCGCGGCCGCGCTTATCTTTGATAATCTCCATGTCCACATTTTTCAAGTTCTGATTATAATTCTGGGTCGCACTGCGCTCGAACCCGTACTTATTATTCTCGGCGTCAATCACCATTACGGATAAAAAATAGTCTTTGGAAAACAGCAGATCGGCCATAAATTGGCTAACCGCTCTTTCTTTGCTGAACAAATCGCCTTCACTGCTATTTGCGGGAATACTGAGTGTAGAATTGAGCGTGGAATTACGGAAGGTCTGGAAGACATGATCCTCGATATCTCGGGTGCTTTTCTCCAGGTTTATGCCTATTTGTTCAATTAAATATTCGGAGAAGTTGGCTGTATTTCGTTTGATTGCGCTTACAGAAACATAATAATTAACCGAACTAATCATTACTACGGTTAACAAGATGATCACGGTAAAGGATAGGAGGAATTTCGTACGCAGCTTCAAATTCAGAAATTTGGATATAATCGGAACCAATCACTTCACCTACATCCTGATGGAATGGCAAGCGCGTGCAGCAAAAGGGAATCCGTTCCGTTCGCTCACGCACCTGTTAGGATCATTATAAACCATTCCGCAGTGATCAGTCATGGAGTTCCCAGGGATCTGCCTGTAAGGTCACTCCTATTATAAAGAAAGAACGCGCATTATTCTTGGTCGATCTTCCACAAAAGTGGGGCGATTCTTCAATGATAGATCCTCACTTCGCAAAAAGCACACCTTGCTGCTTAGCTTCCTGTACGCTTAATTGAAACACATCAGGACGGCTGTAATGCCCGACAACGTCGAAATCATAACGGCTTTGAGCAATAAGGGATAGATCCAGATCAGCCACCAGTACTCCTTCTTTACCATAGTAAGGTTGGGTAATGTATTGTCCGAGCGGGCCGACGACGGCACTGCCGCCTCTGCACATAATATCAGGATCATCCGCTATGTCCGTGTAAGAGGCTATATCCTCCGGGTAAGTATCTTTTGTAACGAATTGGTTGCAAGAGACCACGAAGCATCGGCCTTCACAAGCAATATGCTGCAAGGTTGCCTGCCACGTATCCCGATCGTCTGCTGTCGGAGTGATCAGGATATCGATCCCCTTGGCATACATAGCCGTTCTGGCAAGCGGCATATAATTTTCCCAACAAATAAGACCGCCTATTCTTCCAAAAGGAGTATCAATGACGGTTAGCGTACTTCCATCCCCTTGTCCCCACAGAAGACGCTCAGAGCCTGTCGGCATCAGCTTGCGGTGCTTGCCAAGAACGCCGCCTTCTGGTCCAAGATAGAGGATGGAATTATATAGAGTGGAACCGCTAGTTTCCTGATCCCGTTCAACAACCCCAATGATCAGATACACTTCATTCTCTCTAGCAATTTCACACAGGGTATCCGTGTCTTCTCCAGGAATATCGATCGCATTCTCCCAGTATCTTGCCCAATCTAACCGCCCTTTGGGCGCACGGCTGCCTACTCGCGTTCCAAAAGAAAGTCCCCTTGGATAGCCCGGCACGAAAGTTTCAGGAAATACCACTACTTTTGCGCCATTTGCTGCCGCTTCCCTAGTCAAATTGGCTATTTTGCCGAAGGAGGAACTTTTATCGAACAATACGGGCGCTGCTTGAACAACCGCTATTCGTAAATGGGAAGGTTTCACTACGTTGTCCCCCTGTCTGCTATAGGATATACTTTACTACGATGACAAAGATAATGATCAGTACAATGGCGGATAGAACATACAAGGCACTTAATCTAGCCCAGTTGCCGCTCGTTCTGGCGGAATAGCCCGTGTTGGTTCTTGCATTTTCTTTGGAGAAGCCGATCAGCAGTGTGCCCACAAGGCTTCCGAGCACTATGACTACAATAATAATAGTTGGAATTAACATGAGTTTGAGCCCCCTCTTTCTATGTTTCTTAGTTCTTACCCTTATCATAAAAGAAATGCTCATAAAACAAACCATCCAAATGGATACTAATATGACCATCCAATTTATTATACTTATGATACTTAATACTTCTAGGTATTACTCCATAAAACTCATGTGCTCACCTTGCTTGAAAAAGTGTGTGTTCGTGTTCGCACTTTATTTTAACTGCAAAAGCTGCAGTTATTATTCTGGGATCAGGGCCTTATACCATATTAACTGCATTTCCTACCGTTAATTTTATGATATCCGGCTCATCTCGGTAAAAGTCTAATTATTAACTGCAGGTTTTACAGTTATAATTCAAATATGCTGCGTTTGAGAGATATTAACTGCAGGTTTTGCAGTTACCTCTCACGCTGTTTCGCTAGATAATCTGCATCCTTTTACTTCCATAGACAACATCTACCTAAGTAATAATGATACTTAATACTAATCGCGAGTGAGGTACAGGAATGTGGACACCGGATCGTTCGAGCAGCACACCGCTCTATCTTCAAATTGCCGATCATATTGAACGCCGAATAGCCTATGGAGAATTTCCGCCTGGAAGCTTGCTCCCCTCCGAAAGAAGATTCGCCATCCAATTAGGTGTCAATCGAAGCACAATCGTACAAGCTTACGAACAACTTCGCGCCCACGGATTAATTGAGGGCCAGACCGGAAGCGGTACGCGGGTCAGTCTGTACAAATGGGGAGTTAGTCCAAAGCACACTCCGAACTGGAAGCAATATGCGGAGGGCGGCACTTTCCTGCCGAACTTGCCCTTTCTGCGGCGTATTCGAGAAGAGGCTCACAATAGGAATACCCCAATTATAGATTTCGCCAGCGGTGAGTTATCCCCTGAACTGTGCCCGAACGAAGATTTCAGACAGCTTTTACAAGAGCATCCGTTCCATGAACAGCTTGGCTATGTAAATCCGCAAGGATATGTGCCCCTGAGGGAAGCTTTAGTCTCACATTTATTGAACTACCGTAATATTCGGGCTACGGATTCCTCTATTCTGATTACTTCAGGCTCACAGCAGTCCTTATATCTGATTACCCAATGTCTGCTTAGTCCAGGGGATGCCGTGGCCATCGAGGATCCTTCCTACTGTTACTCCTTGCCGATGTTCCAATCAGCAGGTCTTCGCTTGTTCCGATTACCCGTTGATGATAAAGGAGTGCGCCCGGAAGATATTCAAGAATTATATAGGCAGCATAGAATACGTATGATTTTTCTCAATCCGCATTATCAGAATCCTACTGGAATCGTGCTCGATCCTGCTCGCCGCGAGCAGTTGCTTCATTTGTCAGAAGAGCTGGGTATCCCTATTGTAGAGGATGACCCATTCAGCTTAACTTCATTCTATAATTGTCCGCCGCTGCCTATGAAATCTTATGATACTAACGGTAACGTGCTCTACATCGGCTCTTTATCCAAAATCGCAGCATCCGGCTTAAGGATTGGTTGGATGATTGCTCCCCAGACTGTTGTGAATCGTTTGGCAGACGCGAGGCAGCAAATGGACTTCGGCCTGAGCATTGTGCCTCAATGGATGGCCGCTCACTACTTGGCGTCGGATCAATTCGAGAACCAGCTTCGCAGCTTGCGTGAAGCGCTCGCCAGAAGATGTGAACTTATGGTGAAGTCGCTGTATGAGGAATTGGCTGACGTGATATCGTTCGAGATTCCCGAAGGCGGACTCCATCTCTGGTGCAAATTAAACAAACCTGTGAATGATTATAAGCTGCTGGAGGAAGGGATCAAGCGGGGTGTATTGTTCGTGCCGGGAAGTGTGTACGGCTCGGAGCCTGGTTATGTTCGACTCTCCTATGCTCGTCCGAAGGAAGAGGATATTGTTCCCGGGGTAGTCAAGTTCGCTGAGGCTTTGCGAGCTATGGGGATATAGGGCGGAAAGCGAGCGGGGCGGGTGCGCCGGGCTTCTCCAAAGCGGAAAATCCGCTTTGCGGCTGGCGGGGCGGGTGCGCCGGGCACTCTAAAGCGGAAATTCCGCTTTGCGGCTGGCGGGGCGGGTGCACAGGGAGCCTCTAAAGCGGAAATTCCGCTTTGCGGCTGGCGGGGCGGCCGCGCCGGGCACTCCAAAGCGGAAATTCCGCTTTGCGACTGGCGGGGCGGGTGCACCGGGCTTCTCCAAAGCGGACTATCCGCTTTGCAGCTAGCGGGGCGGGTGCGCCGGGCTTCTCCAAAGCGGAAATTCCGCTTTGCGGCTGGCGGGGCGGCCGCGCCGGGCTCTCTAAAGCGGAAAATCCGCTTTGCAGCTAGCCGTACGGCGCCTCGGCCTCGGCCTTTTCCCTGATCCAACTTCAAGCAGCTACTAGCGTGGTAATTAGGAAAATGCCAATACAAACAGCAAATACTAGAAGCACTGCCTTCCATTTGTTCACATTCTTCATCCCGAAGAAATATGTTACTGCCGTCTCACCACATAAATAAACCATCAAGAGAGCATTCCACAGCACCCTTATCCCATACTTCGCATAGTTTACTCCCTGATCACTCGCAGGTACACCAAACTGTTCTAATATGCCCCGTATCGATATGAGCACATTGACATTACGGGTTATGGCATAAGCAAAATAGAATAAAGCCAACCACCATCCCCATCTTTTACCTAGCCACATCCCAACCGCTCCTGCAACACCAAGCAAGCCCAAAAAACCAATAGCCCCTTGAAGTATTGCTGCCGGAATACCCAAGACTGACGATGTTTCATTTAACCGGTTAAAAGCGACTAGTTGTGTAATTAGCAGCATGGCCCCGCTAATCGCCAGCAGGACTGCTATTACGCTTACACCAGCAGGGCGATCATACGAACCGTTAATAATCTCTTCTCTTTGATTATTAGCCTGTAAGTTCGACATCGTCATCCTCCTTGAAAGATTTTCTTCATCTTAACACTCGCCCTTTAATGTAACAATATGGTAAAAGAACTAGATATAAGCCTCCTTAGACCATTTATAACGAAAAAACAACTTCTCAATAAACAAATCCAATTTGTCAGTTGTTACCATCCGTGTTACGGTTTAATTACCAAGTAAGCGTATGAATTTTGTCGGTTATTTAATTGAATGAGATGGAGGGAGTCCCATGTTACTTTCACGAATTTTACCGGAGGTTGCACGTCTGCACCCAGATAAGCTCGCATTAAAGAACCGGGAGCAAGCAGTAACCTATGCTGAATTATTAGCACAAGTTCAAAGTGTCGCTCACGGGTACCAACAGCTCCATATCAAACCAGGAGAACGAGTAGCTATACTAGGAAATCCTTCCCCTAATCTAGCCATTGCTGAGTACGCAGCCGTGTCCATTGGCGCTATCCCAGTCGCTATATTCCCAAGTCTGGCCCCTGCGGAAATCCGCAGTATTCTAGAGGATGCTGCCCCTGCTGCTATTATTTATGATGAGAAGCATCGGACTATTGTGGACATCACGGCCTCATTAAATAATGAAAAAATTTTACTTATTCCCTCCCTAGCCAATAATACTACCACCCCTTCTATCCAAAACTTCATTTCTCAAATGCAGCCCCTAACAATCACCTATGAAGCAGATCTAGACGATCCGGCAATCATCATTTATACAGGAGGCACTACAGGGCGCTCCAAAGGTGTAATGCACTCCCATCGAAGTATCCGGAGTTGGGCGCAGATGAATCCGACAGCCGGCGTAGGTCATGCTCCTAACAAGAAATCGCTTGTCTTTAATCTCGCTCATCTCACTGGCCAGTATGCACTTTGGCAATCACTAGTGGACGGCAGCTGTCTCCTTTTCCTCGACTCCTATCCGGTATCTCCTGAAGAAATAGTGTCGCTCATCGAGCGCGAGCAATTAACTCACTTAGGCACGGTAGGTCTTCTTCTGAGAGATATCGTGAATCTGCCTAACATAAAGGAAAGAAACCTGCAATCCGTCAGGGCTATAGGCTGCGGCGGAGCTCCAATAAGCTTAAAGACTCTTGATCAGACGTTAGATGTATTCCCGAAAGCAAATATTGTCCAGGTGTACTCCCAGACCGAAAGCGGTAATTTCATTAGTTTTGCATCCATTAATCAGATCATTAGAGAAGGAAAATTAAATCGCCTCTCCTCCGTTGGCAATCCTGCGAATATGGTTCAATGGGGACAGCAAGTATTTCGCGTGCGCATAGTCGATGATTCTGGAAATGACGTGGCTCAAGGAGCAACTGGTGAAGTTGTGTGTCAGGGGCCGCAAACCATGCTTGGCTATTGGAACAATCCCGATGAAACGAAGAAAGCACTAAGAGATGGTTGGCTGTACACAGGCGATATTGGGAGATTCGATGAGGATGGTTATTTGTTCCTGATGGATCGAAAAAAAGACATTATTATTGTCAACGGTGCAAATGTGTACGGATCGGAAGTTGAAGAGGTGCTCACCAGCCATCCTTCGATTCTGGAAGCGGCTGTAATAGGAACCCCCTTGTCCGATGAAGGCGAAGAAGTAACCGCTGTGGTCACTCTTAACTCGGGGGCTGACTTGACTTTAGAGGAGCTTCAACAATTTTGTGCCGACCATCTGGCTGCATACAAAATACCAACTCGACTGCTGGTTCTCGAATCCATGCCCCGCACGTCCGTTGGAAAGTTGAACAAAGCTAAGCTCAGAGAGCCTTTCTGGTCGGAGAGAAACCGTCAGATTAACTGAATTGAAGTAGTTCAGTTCCTATATCTGCTCCAACGAAACGCATTTCATCTCCTGAATCGCTTCAAGCCGAAGATCATTCGTAATAAAAAGGTCTGCTTGGGCAACAATTGCCGTAGCGACTATAAGGGCATCCGGTGTTTTCATATTGTACTTACTTGTTAGATAGGCTGCTCGCTCTTCTACCACGGTATCAATCGGTAGGATGGCAAGGTTGGGGAAGTGAGAAAAAAGCAACTTGTACTGCTTCTCCAAAGCCAAATTCCCTTCACAGATAGGTTTAACCAGAATTTCGGTCAAAGAAACGGAAGAGGCGATAGCTTCTACTGCTCCATCTTCAATTTGCTCCAAAATGGCCTTAGCCTTCTCACCAAATTCGGGATGCTGCTCAAACACATAAATAAACAAATTGGTATCGAGAGCGATTTTCTTGATGCCTCTGAAAAAATTAGATATTACCATTCCGTTCGTTCCTTGCGAATGTAATCATCGATATAATGAGAAAGACGGAGGGTGGTAGCTGTGGAACATGTTGTAAAATCAGAAAGTGAAATTCGAACCAGATATCAGATCACTATTCCTGAAGAAATATCCAATTATATCATACAAAAACACATTTCATCTGACACTTCTAAATTTGTGTCTCACAATAACCAATTATCCTCTTACAATCCTGGTGTAACTCCCCCCTACTAAAGGGGTTCGCAGTTCGTTCTCCCCATTGCCAAGCTTCAAGCGGCCGCCTCCCTATGCTATGTTCAAATCGAATCAAACCTTCTATAATATGTATACAGTGCTCATACCATCATATAGATTAGAATAGATGAATGCGCTTTCATGTACTTCTTTTTCGAAGAAGGGGTGTTTTCGATGATTACCCGCCTGCTCAACAGAACCAAAACCCGTCATTTCTACATTCGCCTCGTCACCTATACCCTTCTTGTATCCCTTGTTCCGATCTGGCTCGTCTGTTCCCTGTTTTATCAAAATACCAAATCAACGATGAAATCCGAGCTGCAAGCAGCGAATGAAAGCTCTTTGAAACAGACCGTCAACGCTACCGAGCTTGTCATCAATCAGATCAGCAATGTGTTCCGCCAGTTCATCACAGACACCTCGTATCGCGACTTCACCACATTTGTAAGGGGCGTCTATTATGAGAAGCTTGACGGTGCATACAATCCGGAAGACTTGCCGAACATGCAGCGGTATTTGGTCAGCAAAGCCAAAGTTTCCTACAGTCTGGACAATTTGAAAAAATCGAATGAATTCATTTACTCCGTCTATTTGGTTGATCAATCCAAGGAACTTGTGCTGACATCTGGGGATCTGGACTATACGACCAGCCGCTTTTATGATAAGGATTGGAATGTAGGCCTGTCCAAAGAGTCGTTCACGTATCCGATCATCATGGATCTGCGCATGGCCCGGCAAAAAGACGGCAGCACCAAGCCGGTCATCCCCCTGGTCTACAAATCCATCGATCTGGACAATTATGTGGTCATCAACTTAAATGCGGAGCTCATGTACACGAATATTTTGAAAAAAATGGGCAACAACGTACAAAACACATTTTATGTCTTTTCCAAGAACAATCAGCTCCTCCTGAAAGATACGGCCGATTCGACACCTCAGAACGTGTTGAAAGAAACTGAGGCCCGGAACAGTATCACACTGCAAGCGCCTTGGTACGAGGTCGACTCCCCGAATAACCGGTTACTGATCGCTCATATGAAATCAACCGTGTTGAACTGGAATTTCGTCAGCGTGAGCGACATGGATGTCGTCTATTCCAGTGTTCAGAACATGAAGGGACTTTTTCTCACGATCGCCTTCCTGTTAACAGTTGCGACCATCCTGTTGTCGTATTTCACTTGCCGCAGCATGTATAACCCGATCTTCAATCTGATCCAGTATATTATGACTAACGCCGAACCGAATTTGAACCCGGAAAAGGGGCGCTCCCCTCTGGGTGAAATCAAGATGATCCGCAACAGCTTGATAGAAGCGTTCGAAGACCGGAAATCGCTGCAAGTCCGGTTGAAGGAAAGCTTGCCAGTCTTTCTTGAGAAATTCGTCCGCTCTCTCCTGCACGATCAGCCATTCAGCAATGAGGAGATCCAAAACCGGCTGAAAGCGCTTGAGGTCGATCTAGATATAGAGGATTTGATGGTGCTTCAAGTGCTGACCGAGCCGCATGTGCATACTGCCTTTGATTTAACCCTGCAGAATCGCAACAAGACGGTCATGATGGAGCTGCTGACCCTTCGTTTCCGTCAGTCGTACAAAACGGTCGTCGTGGAGCTCTCCGACAACAAATATACGGTGATTCTCAATTGCCTGGAAGACCACTTTCTGCATCTGTGGTCCTTGTCGGAACAGCTCGTGGCCGAGGTCAAAGAAAGCTTGGACTTGAGCTGTACGATCGGGATCGGCAAATACTGCGCGGATATGACCGAGCTGAAGCGAGGGTATGAAGAAGCCGAAGAAGCACTCAGCTTCCGCAGTATGACGGGAGCTTGCGAAATTATATACATAGACGACGTCCGGTTGGAGAATGAACCCACCTTCACTTACCCAAAGGACAAGGAAACAGCATTGAATCATTATATAAAGAACGGCGACGCCGGTGAAGCTCGGCGGGTGTTCGCAGAAATTATGAAAGAGATTTCCCATGACGGGAGGCTGCCTTACCGCCATCTGCATCAGGCATTCGTCCAACTGCTGATCAGCTTCTGCGACACGGCTAACATCCTGCGGTTGGATCTGCAGCAGGTCATGTGCAGCAAGACCAGCCTGTTCACCGTGTTGATGCAGAAAAACAATCTGGAGGAAATCAGCGCCTGGTTCGAAGACATGATCGTGACGATGACCAGCTATATCGGCGACGCTTTCCAGGAGAAAAGCCGCAAGCACATCGGCGGAGCAATTGCATTTATGGAAGCGCATTGGGGGGAAAATATTTCGCTTACTGAGTTGGCCGACCGACTGAGCCTCAGTCCCTCATACTTAAGCCGTATCTTCAAAGAAGGCACGGGACAGACGTTTCTTGAATATTTGACGGGAATCCGCATGGAACGCAGCAAGAAGCTGCTGTTGGAAACCGATATGCTCGTCAAAGACATTTGCGGCCAACTGGGCTATCAGAAAGTCAATTATTTCATCAAGCTGTTCAAGGAGTTTACCGGTACGACGCCAGGCGAGTTCCGCAAAATACATGTCAAAATATTCCCTCAAAAGTGAAGCATGCCTTCAATGATGATTTCGATTACTTTCGGGGGAGCCCCATCACTCGCAAACGAGTTAGGAGAGAGCCAGTCCGCGATGGCTCTTTTTTGTTCCGATGCCTCATTCTTGACTTTGTCGCGTTCAGGAACAGTCAGATCAAGATGCAGGCATTTCCACACCGTCATTCCTCCTCTATGCTGAAGTAGCCTTTAGTCATGACGGCTCTCGGTACCAGGGCTGAATCATTTTAAAGCGTTTACATTCCAGAGAAACATCATTCGAAGGAGGTTTACTTTTTTTATGAAAAAAATGCTAGCACTTGCCTTAATCGGCTCCCTAAGCGCTACGGTGGTAGCCTGTTCGTCCGGCGATACAAAGAAAGCGGACAACAGCAGCACACCGAAGCCGACTGCAACTGCAACTGCTGAGACCAAGAAGGTTGAGAAAATTTATTGGTATGCGAACAGCGGCGTATTCAACGAAAGCAAGCTGAGCAAGCCGGAAGATCTGGAACTGGTGCGCCAGGAAATTATCAAGAAGAGCGGGATCGATGTAGTTCCGATTATTCCGCCTAAAGGCTCTGAGAACGATAAACTGAACGTGCTTCTTGCTTCCAATGAACAGCTCGACGTGTTTCTCGCCGATAAAGTTATCGCCAACTACCAGTTGAAAGGCGCAGCGTTGCCGCTGAACGACCTGTTGGATAAAGGCGGCGCCAACATCAAGAAGCTGTGGCCGAAAGAATGGGGCGAATCCTGGCAAGCGCTCTCCACGCCGGATGGCAAAATATACGGCATCCCCCGCCTGCCTTCTCTCGCAGGAAGCACAATGTATATCCGAACCGACTGGTTGCAGAAAGTGAACCTGCAACAGCCTAAGACAATCGACGAGTTGGAGAACGTGCTCAAGACGTTCAAAGAAAAAGACCCGGCCGGCAGCGGTCAGACGATTCCATTGCTGCTTAGCAATTTGACCGAACTCAACAACTCGCTTGCTGCAGGCTTCATGGACGTCGCTTACGGCAACTGGCTCGACACAGATGGGAAGCTCAAGCCTCCTGTACTGAATCCAGGCTACAAAGATTTTATTGCCAAAATGGCGGACTGGTACCAAAAAGGGTACATCTACAAAGAATCTTTGACCGCAACGCGCGATCGTCAAAACGAGCTGATCAAGCAAAACCGCGTCGGCAGCGCTGCAATTTGGTACTCGGTTGTGGCGGGTCAAGTGAGCACGGTCCAGCAAATCGATCCAAACGCGAAATATGAGGTAGCTGCCGAGCTAAAAGGACCTAAGGGACTTGTGACGACCGCAGGCAACGTGGATCAAGGCGGATACGTCATTAGCAAAAATTCCAAAAACCCAGAAGCCGTCATCAAGTACCTGAACTGGATCGATGCGGATATCGAGAACTACTTGCTCGCCTTCTACGGCATCAAGGATAAACACTGGAAATACGCGGATGAGAAAAACCACGTGATCGAGCTGATCAACAAGGATTACGTTGGTGAACTGCTAGTTGGGAATACGTTCGCTTACACTGTTCAATTCGAAACAAAAGATCCTGTGCTTGCCCCTCAATTCGCTTTCATCCGCAAATATTTGACCGACGCGAGCCGGGTGAAAAAAGCCGTCGACTCCACGGTATCCTACAAGTACGACATTAAGGTGATTGCCGACAAAGTACCGACAAGCCAAGATTTGACCCGGATGATCGATGAAGAAATCACCAAGTTTATTATGGGTGCAAGACCGATGTCCGACTTCGACAAATTCTTGCAGGACCTGAACAAAGCGGGCTTGGACAAGTGGATCGCCGCCTATACCGAGCAATACAATCTCGCAAAAAACGCAAAATAATCAGTCATCGAATGGATTCGGCCGCCTGATCGCTCTGGATCAGGCGGTTAAATCCGCCGGAAAGGAGAATGATCCGTGAGCCTTACATCCCATACGACCGGCGTCAACCCGGCCACACGTAGACCCCGCAAATCCAACGGCAAACTAGCGTTAATGAAAAAAAACCGGCTTTACTATGTGCTCATCTTTCCCGGATTGCTGTATTTCCTCATTTTTCATTACGTGCCGCTGTACGGGATTATAATAGCGTTCAAAGATGTCGCTCCATTTGACGGCATCCGGGGGATCTTCACAGCCGAGTGGGTCGGCTTGAAGCATTTTCGCAACTTCTTCGACTCCTACTATTTCTGGGATGTACTTGGGAATACCGTGATGATCAGTTTGTCCAGGATGATATTTGGGTTCCCTGCGCCGATTATTCTGGCCTTGCTCATTAACGAAGTCCGAAATACGATATTCAAACGGTTCGTGCAAACCGTGTCCTATCTACCTCACTTTATTTCCATTATGGTCATGACCGGTCTCGTCACCACGATCATGGCTTTTGACGGAGGTATAGTGAATGGACTTCTGATCAAGCTTGGCATGGAACCGATATACTGGCTGGCCAGCACGGACTATTTCCGTTCGATTCTAGTGTCTAGCGGGATTTGGAAGGAAGTCGGCTGGGGGACGATTATATATTTGGCGGCGATTGCCGGTATCGATCCCCAATTGTACGAAGCCGCCCGAATGGACGGAGCCGGCAAGTTCAAGCAAGCTTGGCATATCACGCTGCCCGGAATGATGTTTATTATTGTGATTATGTTGATTTTTGCTTCCGGCGGGCTGCTGAACGCGGGCTTCGAGCAAATTTTCCTGCTTTATTCGCCGCCTGTGTACGAAGTCAGCGACATTATCGACACCTACGTGTACCGCAAAGGATTGGTAGAGTCGAACTACTCTTATGCCACAGCCGTAGGCTTGTTCAAGTCATTGATTGCCTGCGTCCTGCTGCTCGGAACGAATTATATCGCCAAAAAATTAAAACAGGACGGGATATGGTAAGCCTATGCTTAAAAACTCCAAGGGTGAAATCGCCTTTCAAGTGTTTAACTATACGTTTCTGGTTGTCCTATCGCTGACATTCATCCTTCCGTTTCTTGTCGTTCTGACGAACTCGTTTGTGAGCGAAAGTGAAATTATCCGGAGAGGTACGTTTATTCTGTTCCCGGAAGAGTTCGACCTTACTGCCTATAAAGTGCTGCTGAGCGACGGATCGCGGCTGTACCAGGCTTATCAGATCACCATTCTGCGGGTTGCCATAGGTACCACGTTGAACCTTGTGTTCACGTCCACATTAGCCTACGGCTTGTCCCGGCGCAGCTTGCCCGGACGCAACTTCATCATCGCTTTGATCTTTGTCACCATGCTCGTCGACGGAGGGCTTATCCCTTCCTACTTGCTCGTTAAAGGGCTGCATCTGACGAACACCTTCTGGGCTATGGTCATTCCCGGATTAGTCAGCGCCTGGTACATGATTATTATGCGGAATTTCTTCATGCAGCTGCCGGAAAGCCTGGAGGAGTCTGCTACGATCGACGGGGCATCGCCCTTGCGTATTTTGCTATCTATTGTAGTTCCGCTTAGCTTGCCGACCTATGCTACGATCGGCTTGTTCTATGCGGTAGGGCACTGGAATGCCTGGTTCGACGCCATGATCTATCTCAACAAACCGGACTTAATGCCTGTGCAGGCTATTATGAGGCAGCTCGTCCTCTCTTTTGATACCGTTGACATCAACGCATCCGTGTTGACCGATCTAACCGTCAAGCCGACGGCGCAAAGCATCAAATCGGCCGTCATTATCATTACGACCGTACCGATTCTATTCGTGTATCCGTTCTTGCAGAAGCACTTCTCGAAGGGCGTTCTTACCGGGTCCATTAAAGGCTGAGACAACAAGGAGGTTTTGTAGAGATGGGCGGCATATGTCTGAACGAAGATTTCAACCATTATTTCTCCTCCCGCCGACGCCAAGAGGTCGTTGAACAGACGCTGCGGGAGTGGGTGCAGCAATATGCGAATACTCAAGTCCGTGAGCTTATCATTAACGTCAACGCGATGAAAACTGGCTACGATAGCCATGTATGGGAGCCGATCTGGGAAGGCTATGATCCGCAGGACGGCATCCGGCAGCTTCTATTTCAAGGGCTGCCCGAGAACGAAGCCGTCAATATGCAGGAATGGATTCACCGCGCTTGGCAGATCCATCATGACGGGATGGACATATACGGTATCTGGCTGGACGAAGCTCGCAAGCAGCAATTGTCTCCTTGGGTGTCGATTCGCATGAATGATGTACACTGTGTCGATAACGAGCTGAGTCCGTTTCACAGCCGATTCTGGAAAGAAAACCCCGAGTACCGGCGAATTACCCACCGATTCACTTCCTCGTTCGATAAAGCATTCGATTACGGAATCGCTGAAGTGCGTGAGTATCACCTTCGGTTGGTGGAAGAGGCGATCGAGCGCTACGATATCGATGGGTTGGAGCTCGATTGGATGCGGTTCCCTTACCACTTCCGCCCCGGTCAGGAACAATCCGGCCGGCAGCATCTGAACAGGTTCATGCTTCAAGTCCGCCACCTTTTGGACAAGAAGGGGCGAAGTACTGACGGTAGCAGGCTGAAGCTGGGTGTTCGGGTTCCAACACGTCCAGAAGTAGCCTACGAGATGGGCTTCGACGCCATTCATTGGGCGAAGTGCGGCCTCATTGACCAGTTGGTAGCGACCCCCTTCTGGGAATCGTGCGAGACGGATATTCCGCTCGAGACGTGGAAGCAGCTGTTGGACGGGACCAACGTGATTCTGGCCGCCGGCCTGGAAATTTTGGTCCGGCCGTATCCCGGCTCCAAGCTGCGCCAGATGAATACGCTGGAGAGCGCAAGCGGCATGGCCGCCACTTACTTGCAGCGCGGAGCGGAGCGGGTCTATCTGTTCAATTATATGGATTGCGAAACGGCCATGGCCGATCTGCACAATTATCCGACGCTTCTGCGGCAGGTAGGCGAGTTGGATACGCTGCGCGGTCGGTGCCGGCGTCATATCGTCACTTACACAGACACTTATGCGCCGGGGCAGCCGCGGGCTGCGATTCTCCCGCTCTCTCTCGCACCGAGGTCGTATCAGCTAGTCCGATTACAGATCGGAGAGAAGCCAGAAGTAGATCAACATGCCTATGTGCTGCTTCGGATAGATGAGGACGACTGCAAGGTTGCCGGGAGCTTGCCGGACATAACGCTCAGGGTGAACGGGGTTGTTTGCCGCTTCCTTTCCGACTTTGTTCCACCTTCCAGCCCTAGCTTGACCGGGATTTCGGCGGCCTACGCCGTTCCGCAGGAAGCGCTGGCGGATGGCTCTATCGTCATTGAACTCTCCTCTTCCATTCCCTCTTCGATCATCTGGATGGAGCTATTCGTCTCGGCATCGGCTAGTTCGGCTTGAAATAGCTCTTTTGGCCATGGAAGTATTTCAGGACCGATTCGCCCATACATTAGGATATAGTCCTGCTTCGAAAGGAGATTTATTAATGAGCGGTTATCCGATGTATCGTACGGTTCCTTATGCTCCGCCAAGCGCACCCATGTCCCTTGAAGTCCTGGGAGAAGGAACGGTTGCTGCCGCAGCCGATCGGGCTGTAATCGTGCTAGGGGCTGAGACGGAAAAGCCCGAATTGCAAGAAGCCCAGACCGAAAATACAACAATCATAACAAACGTTATCCAAGCACTGCTGAACATGAACATCCCTCGGGAGAACATCCAGACGAGCGATTACCGAATCGAGATGCAGTACGATTACGTAGAAGGCAAGCAACAATTCCGTGGTTACAAGGTCACCCATCTCCTCACGATTACGACCGATCGCGTAGCAGAAACCGGCCTTCTGGTAGACACGGCCGTGTCCCAGGGAGCCAATGTCATCAACAGCATACGGTTCACAACTTCCAAGCCGGAACTCTACGAGAACCTGGCCCTTGCTGAGGCTGTCCGAAACGCTCGGCACAAAGCAGCTACAATCGCAGCCACCTTAGGGGTAACGATCGGCGCGGTTCCTTATAGAGTCCAGGAGCTTTCCCATACGACAGAACCGATCCCCTACTTAGAGGCCAAGCAACTGGCAAGCGCCGCCACCCCTATCCAACCGGGTCAGTTGACCATTCGGGCTTCCGTCCGAGCTTGGTATTACTATGCCTGACAATTACGGGATTCCGTACGCTTTCTAGGGTTGGAGCTGATTGCCAAAAACCTCTGGAGACTGAAAGACTCCAGAGGTTTTTGGGTTCCCTATCCTCAGCGTTGATACACAAGAGGGAAATGTTCTCCCGCTAATATTTCACCGGGTTGAATATCAACATACTGTAACATCGGATGATGTTTGTCCGGCACATAGCGGGTATGTCCTGGCATGTAGTGCACCGCAATGGCTCGGCGCTTCTTCTCCGAACGATTGTGAGGGCTGCCGTGCCACGTCAAGGAGTGATGATAACCGACCTGCCCCTTCTTGATCTCGAACGGCACGGCCTGCACCACCGCACCAGGGGGGAGCTGGTTCGGTTGCTTGTGAACCGGCATGAACTTGTCGTCGGCCGACAAGTACTTCTGTTGGTTCCCCCACTTGTGGCTTCCCGGTACCATCCACATGCAGCCGTTCTCTATGGTTGCGTCATCTAGCGCTACCCATGCGCTCACCAGATCTGCAGGCTGAATGATCGGCCATAGCGGATGATCCTGATGCCAAGCCGTAGGTCCGCCAGTGATCGGCGGTTTGTACTGAATCTGATCATGCCAGATGCGCAGTGTGTCAGTCTCACATAGCTGGGCAATCTCTTCACAGATATGACGATTATGCGCATGCTGCAAAAAAGCGTCGCTAGCCATCCAGATGTTCACGATCTGCACGACCTTCTCGTTCGCGACCATTTTCATCCCGTCATAGGGGGAATCCGATTCTTCTTTCATATTACGATTCAGCACGGGTGGTCTCACCGATTTGCCTTCCATAACCAGATCCAGCTCTTCACGCAACAATTCAACCTCGCTGTCGCTAAGCACGACGTCCCCCTTCAGAAACCCGTTCCGCTCAAACTCCTCCAGCTGCGCTGCATTTAGCATGTGCCATGCCCCTCTCCATTGATATCTATTCATTCTGAGTGATATATTTAGTATACGAATTGGCAACCGGTCTGTATTTAAACGAACCTCTGAGGCTTTTACACTTTTCCCATTTCGCTGGCTCTAGGAGTGATCTTTCATGAATTTGGGCTCCATGCTCACACTGTCTCCTGTAATTAATTTTGCCAGGCGTGACGCTGTGGGAGCTGATGTATCCTGGGGTCCGAGAACGATCCCGGATTGCCAGTTTTTCTATGTAATCGAGGGGGAAGCCGAGCTGCTCATTAATCAAGAGCGTTACCGGGTATTGCCTGGACAATGCGTGTTCTACGGAGCCGACTCCCCGCACCATTTAACGACATCAACGGAAGTAAGCTTTTATAGCGTTCATTTTCATTGGACTCATGAATCCCCTGAACCGATCCACCCCGCTTATCAGATTAAGGCATGCGCAATGGAGGATCTGTCCCAAAAGACGGCTGTCTATGAACTGGAGGTTCCCCTTCATGGGACTATCGCGATTCCTCACTGGTTCGAGGCTCCAGAGATGGAGCAAGTATTGATGCGCATAGCCAAAGAATATCAATTGGAGAGGCCGGGCTACCCTTTTATGCTAAGAGCCCAGTTGATGGAGCTAATCTCGATTCTCGTCCGTCATCTTGTCAATCAATCGTCATCGATGTTAAGCAGAATTGAACCAGCTCTTGAGCGTATGCGTGCTTACCCTGAGCAAGAGTGGACGGTGGAGCAGCTTGCTTCTCTTTGCGGGTACCACCCCACTCATTTCACGAAGCTGTTCAAAGAGGAGACAGGAAGAACGCCTAAGCATTATATGATTTCGGAGAAAATCAAAAGAGCCAAGCAGCTTCTGCTCGGCAGGGAGTCCCTTGAGGTCATCGCGGACAAATTGAATTACAACAACATCCATTACTTCAGCCACCAGTTCAAAAAAGAAACCGGACTAAACCCTAGCGAATTCAGACAACAGGGGAATCGGGAGACGCTATAATAGCAGCACGTGAAAATCCACCTTCTCCCCTTCCTCCCTTCTGCTTTTCTTCGCCAGTTAGGATAATAGCGGCGCGCCGCCTATTGATAAGCCATTTTACTATTGTCTATTTGGGCCATTCATTACTCAGGCTCTCATTAGCCAACCTGACTATCCCTTATTTCCACCATGTTAGCCAATTCCCCTCAAATCCTGGCCAATAACCAATAGTAAAACTTGTTATCCTACCAAAAGCCGCCTATCCCGCCCAAATAACCTATACTAGCGCTGACTAACTGATGATCTACACTCAATGATCTCGCTAGGCTTCGTTACTCATTCCAACATTCGTATTAAGGTTGCTCTTCCCCTCGCATTCCGCATAAGCTGCATACCAATCAGGGAGCATCCGCTCAGGTATAAGAATATGCCTCAGTACGCCGAAGCCATATATAACTCGCCACAAATGTTCACTCTTATCGAGCCTTGTGCGAATCAATGGGAGCGCCTCTTCCATGTCCCGATTCATGGCCTCCTCAATAACGTGATCCAATGCCATTAACTCGGCTTTGGCCTCTATGTGCGCGAACACCCATGGTTGCGTCCGATGGTTGCGGATCAGGGGCTTCAAGGAATGCAGCTCACGTTCCCAGATAGACGCACGCTCGTAATTCAGCTGCTGCATATCTAACAAAACTGCCGTTAATTGATCAGCAGCCTTGCCGCCCACACCGAGAATGAACCTGCAGTAAAAAAGAGTAATGTCACGGACATCCCTGTTCACATCCCAGCCTAGCTGACTTGCCACAAAAGCATTGTAATGATCGCCGAACGATTCATTGTAAGTCATAAATCCTTGGCAATGCTGTTCGCCGAATGAACGCAGCACGGACTGAATACGCAGCGGGGCAATGTGGATGCCCGTCTTCGTGTACACATCCCTACGGTCGTTCGAGAAACCGATATGTAAGAAACAGCCAAGCTGCATGCTGCCAATATGTGTGCGCACATCCGGCAATTCAAAGACACCATAGGTTGCACTCACTTGGAACGAGCCGAACCAGCTGTTGGCAGGTCCATTCACGAATTCTCGCAGTTGTGCACTTTCCTCCTCTGATGTCCACCAACCGCATATATCAACCTTGAGCATTGGGTAATATGGGCGGATCGTTTCAAAGACATCGTTAACGAGCTTTAAGAAAACAGGATAATACGGTTGACAGAGCTCGCACGCGCAGCCCCCATCGTCATAAGGAGCGCATACGATCTTGGTGATGTGGATCCCTGACTGCCTCAGATCAGCGAACAGACGCTTCTGATTGCCCATGATAACCTCGCGAGCTTGAGGATTCGAAGGACACAACACTTGTCCTTGGACACGCAGCTCGTGATTCCGCACGCCAACCCATTCGGGACGCATTTGATCGACGAATCCTATGTTAGGCGTTACAACTACGATATTATCGAGTCCAAGGCGTTGGCTGTAAGAAAGCCACTCCTTCTTTCTTTTCCACAAAAACATGGAGGTGCTATGGTACACATGCGGATTATAAGGATCCGGCATATCGTTAGGATCGAACCAATCCCCATATCCGCTAGCGCCTGCTAACGCCAGATCCTCTAAATACCGGCGCATCTCCCGGGTCCAGCATACTTCGAAGGAATTGCCAAAATGACCAGGCATGTAATGGATACGATCGGCAAGCATCGGCACAGCCTCCACCCTTTCAGGCGTTAACACGGCTTCAGCCTTCGTCTTCTCCCTGCCCTCGCTATGAACCTGAGCTAAAAGTCTTTCAATCAACGCGCCTACTCCTGCAATATAATCCCGAGTTTGGCGAGCGGCTATGACAACATCTCCGGACTCGTGAATCTCGAGCACGTAACCTTCTGTCTCAGGCTGCTGACGAAAAGAGAGCTTAATCAATCGCTCCGACCCATCACCTTCCATTTCGGTTAATCGTTCTTCCGCTATACGTGCCGCTTCACAGGCATCAGGACACAATTCCTCAATTGAAATAGCAAATAGACGATTCATTTGTTTGGCCTCCGTTTCATGTCATCCCTCTTTCTCAGTAAAGTATAAAATACGATTGTATGATTGTCTACAATCTTATCGGACTTATAAACGCCTTATTTATTTTGTGTTATATAAAGCTAATATTAGATTGTAGACAATCTTACAATTACATTTTATACTCAGGTTATTACATAATTGACCCCAATATTACTCAGGAGGCGTTAGAGTTGGATACATTGCAGAGTCAGAAGGTTAGGAAGATGAGCTTCGAGGGCGACGCCTTGCGGATGTCCATGGATTGGACCGTTGCCGACCTGGATAAAGTGCAAGTGCTCGTGGAGAGCACCCATGGCTCCAGCCATCCGAGCTCTTATCACCTGAATGAGCTTGTTGCAGAGATGGAGAAAGGTGTGCTTCAGGCGGGCGGCAAGCCGGCTATTTATACAACGACTGATATTTGTGACGGGATTGCTCAAGCGCATGCTGGAATGCACTACTCCTTGGCCTCGCGTGATTTCATTACAACGATGGTGGAGATTCACTCACGCGCCACCCCATTCGATGCCATGGTACTGAGCTCTGCAGGAGACAAGGCGGTTCCCGCGCATCTGATGGCTATTGCCAGACTGGATATTCCGGCTATTCATGTTCCAGGAGGCGCGATGGGTGCAGGTCCGTGCATGAAATCGAACGAAGAGCTGTGGCATATGAGCGTGGAAGTGAAGGATCAGAAGATGACGCAGGAGGAATTCCTTGCTTTTCAACGAGCTTGCTGCCCGACTTGCGGAGCTTGTCAGTATATGGGCACGGCTGCGACCATGCAAGTCATGGCGGAAGCCCTGGGTCTGGCGCTTCCGTGGTCAGCGCTGATCCCGGCGACGAATGCGGAGATTCGCCGTATGGCAAGAGCGGCAGGCCAGCATGTAATGATGCTGCAGCAGGAAGGTATAACTCCATCACGGATTCTCACTAGAGAAGCATTCGAGAATGCGATCATGATTCACTCGGCCATCGGCGGATCCTTGAACGCCGTCATGCATCTCATTGCGATCGCAGGTGAGATTGGCATTACTCTGGATGCCGAGCTGTTCGATACGATTCATCGGAAGATTCCGGTGCTTGTGGATACGAAGACGGCTGGCAAGTATCCGACGGAGCTATTCTGGTATGCTGGCGGAGTGCCGATGGTAATGAAAGAGCTGAAAAACTTCCTGCACCTAGATTGCTTGACGGTAACTGGACATACGGTAAGAGAGAACCTGGAGCAGTTCGACAAGAGCGAAATGCCTCGATTCGCTGAGATGTTCCTGGCTAACTACAAGCTTAACAAGCGGGATGTCATCTACCCGATCGCCAAACCGCTCAAATCCGAAGGCTCAACCGCCCTGCTCAAGGGAAATCTGGCGCCGGAAGGCGCTACTGTCAAGAAGTCGGCGGTCGTCGAGGAAATGCTCGTACACGAGGGACCTGCTGTTGTATTCGATGATGAGCCTACAGCTGTGCAGGCGCTGCTCGACAAAACGTTGAAGCCAGGTGACGTCATTATTATTCGTTATCAAGGTCCTAAAGCAATAGGCATGCCGGAGATGTTCTATATGTCAGAGCTGATCGCCTCCGATTTGGTCCTGTCCAAAACGACTGCTCTTGTTACAGACGGCCGATTCTCTGGGGCAACTCGCGGTCCATGCATCGGTTACTTGTGCCCGGAAGCATTGGACGGCGGCCCTATCGCGTTCATTGAGAACGGAGATCGAGTAAGAATCGATATTCCTTCGAGAACGCTCGATGTGATTGGAACGAATGGTACTGCTGTGCAGACCAAGGAAGAAGTTGCAGCGGTAATGGAGGAACGGAAGTCTCGTTGGACGCGCCCTATCATGCAGCATAAAGGTGCTTTGGGTCAGTACACGCGCTTGGCCAAGCCCGCACTCAAAGGCGGATCTATGTCGTAGACAATACTCTGTGTAAGAAGAGGAGATGTGCCTAATGAATATTGTAGTCGGAGCTATCTTGCAGGAAAGCAATACGTTTAGTTCTGCACGCAGCCAAGTTGAGGACTTCCGCAGGTACTATTTTCGAGTGGGGGAAGAGCTGTTTGCCGAGCAAAAAGTAGAGAACGAATTCAGCGGCGCCAAGCGGGCCGCTCTAGAACAAGGTGTGACCTGGCATCCTACTTTATATGCGCAAGCCGTTTCCTCAGGCCCCGTCCGTCGGGCTGCTCTGGATGAGCTGAAGGGGCTGCTGCAAACACAGCTGGATCTAATACCCAAGTGCGACGGTGTTCTATTCCATCTGCACGGCGCTTGGGTAGCTGAAGATAATGATGACGCCGATGGCGAGATTGTCACTCTCCTTCGGGAGCATGTAGGACCTGACATTCCTATCGTGATTACGCTAGATTCACACGCCAACGTTACTCAGACTATTATTAATAACGTTAATGGACTCGTAGGCTATCGGACATTTCCACATATCGACTATGCCGATACCGGCTTTCGGGCGGCTAATCTTTTGTTCTCGATCGTGCGAAAGGAAATCAACCCTCATATAAGATTCACCAAGGTTCCCATGATAGTCCCTGCTGAGAACCAGCAAACGTACCGCGGACCTATGTTCGACCTATGGCAGGAAGCCGAGGCCGGAGAGCGAGATGGAGCGTCTATGCTTACCTCCCTATTCGCTGTTCAGCCTTGGCTGGATGTGGCCGAGATGGGCTTCACAGCTGTAACAATCGGTCCTAACGCTGAACGAGCAGCTGCTGAAGCAGATCGGCTCGGAGCGTTAGCCTGGAGCAAGCGTCAGGAATTCGACGTCGAGCTATACTCTGTTCCTCAGGTTGTTGCCGCTGTGCTTGAAGAGAAGCCGGACGGCTTCGTCATCATCTCCGATTCCGCTGACAGCCCTGGCGCCGGCTCTCCTGGAGACAGCAACTTTGTGCTGCGGAAGCTGCTTGAGCTTGGTGCGGAGAAGCAATTGTCCTGCCTTCTCTCCATGGTAGACGCTCCTGCCGCCAGACGGGCTGCAGAAGCTGGCCCAGGCAGTACCATCCGGCTGCAAGTCGGCCATACGATCAGCGTGGAGATGGGCTCCCCTATCGAGATTGAGGGCACCGTTGCCTATGTAGGGGATGGCAAGTTCCTCTTCGGCGGCGGGACCGTCGCTAATCTGGAGGCCAATATGGGGCGTTGTGCCGTTGTCTCAATTGGCAAGCTGTCGTTGCTCCTGATGGAGAATCCTACATTTACAGGAGACCCCGCCATGTACCGCAGCGTCGGGCTGGAACCGCTCCAATCGGACATTGTGTTAGTGAAGTCAGCGAATCAGTTCCGCGCGGAGTACGAACCGCTCGCCAGTCGGATCTACATCTTAGACACGCCGGGCGCCAGTACCGCGAATCTGCTCAGCTTGCCCTTTGTCAAAATACCGCGTCCGATGTATCCTTTTGATAATAACTTCTTTTAATGAAATTAGCTGATCATTAGAAAATTGGGTGTAGGAGGAGTTTCATGCGACTGCAGGGTAAAGTGGCATTAATAACGGGCGGTTCAACAGGAATCGGCCGTGAGGTGTGCTTGAGATTCGCGGAGGAAGGCGCCAAAGTAGCAGTGAACTACATCGGGGACGAGACTCGTGCAGCAGCAGTAGTTGCTGAGATTGAGGGTAAAGGCGGTCAAGCTATGGCCGTGTATGCCGATGTCAGCAAGGAGGAACAAGTGAACACTATGATTGATCGCGTGAATCAAGCATGGGGCGGAGTGGATATTCTGGTGAACAACGCAGGTATTTATCCGCGTAAGACTTGGCATGAGATTACCGGAGATGAATGGGATCATGTGCATGCAGTGAACGCCAAATCCTGCTTCCTGACCAGCAAAGCGGTTTTCCCCTATATGAGCGCACGCGGGTATGGCAAAATCATCAACGTCTCCTCAGTCACCTTCCAACGCGGGCAAAAGGGCTTCGTGCATTACGTCGCCTCCAAAGGCGCCGTTGTCGGCTTCACCCGAGCGTTGGGTCGGGAAGTCGGTCCTCACGGAATTACGGTGAATGCTATTTCACCTGGGGCGGTAATGACGGAACAGGAGCTCCTGGACATGCCTGATCTGGACGAACGCGAACAAACAAGAGTATATTTGGCGCAAGAGCAAGCCATCCCAAGACGTCAGATTCCTGAGGATATGGTAGGCTGCTTCCTGTACTTGGCTTCATCGGACAGCGATTTCATGACCGGGCAGACCCTTAGTGTAGACGGCGGCTGGACGATGAATTAGACGTAGCTTTATAATGTAGGTAATTATACGAACAGGAATCGGTGAACACCTCATGCCTCCATTTCAATTCGAAGAACAGAAGACGACTTCATTACGGCATAAAGTTACGGAAGACATCCGCAAAGCCATCCTGCTAGGTCAATTAAAACCTGGGGATCGGCTTAGGGAAGTCGAGGTGTCCAAGCAAATGGGAGTAAGCCGCGGCCCTATCAGAGAAGCGCTGCGCATGCTTGAGCAAGAAGGGCTGCTGATCTCCCAGCCTTACAAGGAAACAACCGTTGCGGAGATATCCAGTGAAGAAGTACAGGAGGTTCTCCTCCCTATACGTCTGACGCTTGAAAAGTACGCCATTCGCAAAGCACTGCCGAATATTGGTGAAGCTCAGTTGGCCAAACTTAGAGCCATCGTCGCTGCTATGCAGGAAGGCGCAAGACAGCTGGATCTGGCCAAGGTTGTGGAAAGCGATCTGTCGTTCCACGAATATTTAATCGATCTCGCCGGAATTCCAAGCCTGCTGAGCACATGGTCGTCGATCAATAATCGGATCCGCCTTCATTTTATTGTCCAAGGCCGAACCTATGACAATCTCGAGGTGCTGTATCACTCGCATCAGCGGCTTCTTGACACGATTGAGACTCGGGAGCTGGATAACATTCTTGCTGAGATTACGATTCACATTCAGGATTGGAACAATACGGAATCTAAGTAAGAGAAGCCTCAGTCGTTATTTAGGGTAGTAGGAAAACCCCGGATATTTGACGACCGGCCATTCCTCCTTGCGCAGCGCATCCAATAATTCGGGTCCAACATTCAAATTGTCTCTTACCAGCTCGCGAGGGGTAAGCGCCATCCACACTCATCATTATTCGGATGCCAATGTAGTTCTCTCATTGCGCCCGGTTCAATCTCAACGAGCGCCGCTGCGATAGTTTTAGATATAGGAAAGTCAGAAGAGTCTACGATTCGTACGATTCAGCCCGGTGTTTTAATTGGTGTTTGCGATAGCAGCTGATGCTTGAAGCTTAGGGGAATGGTGCCGTAAGGGGATTGTACCTTTTCACTTTCCAACGGACCTGGGACCTTGTCTTGATAAATATAGACCTGCCCTGAAGGAATGTTGTTAAAGCATTGATTGGTACTCCGAAATTGGCAGACAGGACATCCTTTGGAGTTCGTGCAAACCAATCGGAGATGGATAAGATGTTAAGGTCAGAAAAGTTCCCGTCGTCGAAGACCAGCAGGAATTCGCGTGCTCCAACCCCTGAATGGAATGCGGGAGGCCTGGGGGGAAGTACCAAAGGTCGCCCGGGCCTACGTCGGCAATGAAATTTCGCCCCGCTTGGTCGACTGACGTAATTCGCGCCCTCCCTAATATCATATAAGACCATTCTGCTTGTTGATGCCAATGCAATTCCCGAACACCACCGGGTGTCTAGCTCATATTCACACCCAAGTGTGGTCGCTACAGCGATTGTTCAACCTTCATAGTCACTTCTAAAGCGGATTTTCCGCGCTACAGCGATTGTTCAACCTTCTGAGTCACTTCTAAAGCGGATTTTCCGCGCTACAGCGATCGTTCAACCTTCTGAGTCACTTCTAAAGCGGATTTTCCGCGCTACAGCGATCGTTCAACCT